>NZ_JAJBZT010000003.1:0-300000 GCF_020564625.1 Leeia speluncae | reverse complement strand
CCACAGTACGTTGGATGGGTGGCAATCTCCATGCAAGCGCAAAGAATCAAGTGTCCCTAGTGAGTCAAAAATGGATTTGCAAGCGGCTAGGGCGCTTTGTGCGGTTTGCTCCCAATTGCTTTGCAAATGCGCAGGGACAAAGCCGGATCGCAAGATATTGGCAATGGCGTCTTCACCAAACGTCGTGGTGTTTAGCTGAGGGCGATGGGCGAAAGGTTGCTGTTTACCTACGGCGTGAATCCGGCCTAAAAAGCGACCCAGCCATAGCCTTGTTTCTGCGATGTCTAATTCAGGTGGGCGACCGCCTTTTCGCTCAAACAACGTCACGCGATGCCCATGAATGTGATGCAGCGTTTCGCCGTTTTTATTTTTAATTGGCGCCACCACGGGGATTTCTGCTTCTGCCATTTGAAGCAAAAATTGGTGTTCTTCTAGAATGGCTTCATCCGTCCAGCGATTAGGGCGATAAAACTTGGCAATCAGTGGTTTTTCTTCCTCAATGCCGACCTGATACACCCGATTTTCAAAGCTATTAAGCGCCAACAGACGACCATCAGTACGAAAACCAATGTCGTCAATCGCATCTAAGATAAAATCTGGCGTCAGGTTGTAATAAGGCTTGTTCTGATGGTCCATGGACGGCTTTCGGTTGTATTGCCTGCTATTGTACGCGACAAGCGATGCCTTCGCTGCGCTCCCGCGTTTTCTCTCCTTGGCGTAAAATGCGGCTGAAAAGGAGAGAATGCATGCGTGTGTTATTACAGCGGGTATCGGAAGCGGCCGTTCGTGTAGACGGGCAAGTAACGGGTGAAATTGGTCAAGGTTTGTTGTTATTGGTCGGGATTATCGAAGGTGACGATACGACCGATATGGACTGGGTGATTCGTAAACTACTGAATCTTCGTATTTTTGAAGATGAACAAGGTGTGATGAATCGCTCTGTATTGGAAACCGGAGGGGATGTTTTGGCGGTGAGCCAATTTACCCTTTTTGCGAGTACCAAAAAAGGAAATCGCCCGTCTTGGAGTAAAGCAGCCCCCCCAACCATCTCTAAGCCATTGTTTGATGCATTTGTAGATTTGCTATCTAACACACTTGGAAAACCAGTGCCTACTGGCGTGTTTGGGGCGGATATGAAAGTGTCGCTCATTAATGATGGCCCGGTTACGCTGATGCTTGATTCGAAAAATCCAGAATAACTATGCCTGCCTCAGATAAAGAGACCGCTAAATATTTGCAGCTAGTCGCAACGATTGGGCTGCAAATTCAGCAGGGCGTATTAAAGGCCGGCGATGCATTATTATCTGTTCGGGCGGCAAGAAAAGCCTATCAGTTAAGCCCTTCCACCATTATGCAAGCCTATTACCTTTTGGAAAGCCAAGGGGTGATCGAGGCGCGCCCTCGGTCGGGGTACTACGTTTGCCAAACGAGACCCAGAAAACTAGCTTCACCTTCCGTGACCACGCCGGTGAATACGGCAAGCGAGCTAACGGTTAGTGACTTTATCTTTCAGATATTGGACTCTGTCCGTGATCCCTCCTTTGTGCCATTGGGGTCTAGCTTTCCAGATCCTGCTAGCTATCCACTTTCGCAGCTGGGGCGGTTTTTGTCTAAGGCCGCCAAACAGTTAACCCCATCGGACACATTGCAGCATCTTTCGCCCGGCTATGACGCCTTACGCCGACAAATTGCATTGCGCTATTTGCGATTAGGCGCAACCGTTTCTTTAGATGAAATTGTGGTGGTTTCTGGTGCAATGGAAGGCATTTCGATTGCTTTGCAAGCGGTAACCAAACCGGGTGACCTGGTGGCGATCGAGTCCCCTGCATTTTATGGTGGCTTACAGGCGATAGAACGCTTGGGGTTAAAAGCAATTGAGGTGCCGACAGACCCTGAAACAGGCGTTAGCATCGAGGCACTTGCCAATGTATTGGCCGAGCACCCTGTTAAAGCGTGTCTGTTTATGTTGAATCATCAGAATCCCATGGGTGGGGTGGTGCCTAAACCTGCGCGACAAGCCTTATTACAATTGCTAGCGCAATATGATTTGCCGCTCATCGAAGATGACGTGTATGCCGAGCTTTATCATCCAAATACCACGCCGATTTGCACAAAAGCAGACGATGACGCCCATCGGGTGATTCATGTCGGATCATTTGCGAAGTCTCTCGCACCCGGGTATCGATTGGGCTGGGTGGCGGCAGGGCGCTATGCAGAAGCCATTCGGCGCATCAAATTAGCTAGCAGCATTTCCACTAGCTTACCAATACAAATGGCCATTGCGGATTATTTGGAGACCGGAAATTATGATCGGCATTTACGCCAGCTGCGCGCCACTTTTTTCCAAAATTATCTACGCTTAATTGAGGCAATTGCCACTCATTTCCCTGTTGGTACAAAAGTCTCTATGCCAACAGGTGGTTACTTTTTATGGGTGGAGTTACCAGATGACATATTGGCACTCTCCTTGTATGAGCGTGCGTTAGCGGCAGGGATTAGTATCGCGCCTGGCCCAATCTTTTCAGTCGATGGCAGTTATCGGCATTGCATTCGATTGAATTTTGCGTATGTCGATGAAGCGATTGAACACCATATCGCGCAGCTAGCGGTGCTAATGTCCGCGTAGGCACTTCTCCTTCACCCTTGATTTAACACAATTAAATTCATCTGTTATGGTTTATTTTCATTAATTCTGAAACTGTTATGGTTGGCTGGTTTCCTTTACCTTTCTGTTATTCATTGGTAAAGGACGCATCATGCAGGCGAAGCCCATACAGTTTTATCGTAAAAGCGAGGGAATCTACCCAAAAGTAGTCAAGGGACGTTTCTACTTTTGGCGATGGTCACTTGTGTTGCTAACGCAACTAATTTACTTCTGTACCCCTTGGTTAAACTGGGATGGCCGGCAAGCTATTCGATTTGATATTCCAGAAGGTCGCCTTTATCTGTTTGACCTTATCTTGTGGCCGCAAGATGCGTTAGTGATGGCATTTATTCTTATCTTCTGTGCCATTGGTCTCTTTTGGGTAACCGCTATTGCAGGGCGTCTCTTCTGTGGTTTTGCCTGTCCGCAAACCGTTTATACCAATTTATTTATGGCGATCGAACGCTTTTGCGAAGGGGATCACCTTGCTCGCCGTAAGCTAGACGGGCAAGCGTGGAGCGCCAATAAGGTCGTACGCAAAGGGAGCAAGCATCTGATCTGGATTGGGTTCTCAATTGCAGCGGGTTTGACGTTTGTTGGGTACTTCTCTCCCATCCGAACCTTGCCCATGCAACTACTTCACCTTGAGACGGGGCCTTGGGAAAGTTTCTGGTTTATTTTCTATGCTGCTTTTATGTATGTGCAGGCAGGGCTAGCAAGAGAGGCGGTTTGCCAGCATATGTGCCCGTACTCTCGTTTTCAGGGGGTGATGGTCGACGCGCAAACAAAAACGGTAGCTTACGATGCATTACGTGGCGAGCCACGTGGGGCGCATCGGCAGGATGCCGATCATAAACCCCAGGGCAGTTGTGTGGATTGTGGAATCTGCGTGCAAGTCTGCCCGGTGGGTATCGATATTCGCCAGGGCTTACAGTATCAGTGTATTAATTGCGGATTATGTATTGATGCCTGTGATCAAGTCATGGCGAAAACCAAGCAACCGCTTGGCCTGATTCGCTTTGAATCCGAGCGAGGATTCGCGTGGAAAGGCCAGGCGGCGAAACTTTCTCGCCCACGGCTGTATGTGTATGGCGGTTTAATGCTCTCGATGGTCATCGCTTCTGTGGTGTTTTTTCTTCAGCGAGAACCCGTGGAAGTGGATTTGGTGCGTGATCGTGGATTATTGGCCAGAGAGAATAATCAAGGGCAAATTGAAAACGCTTATTTGCTGCGCTTAAGCAATATGCAGCAAGTGCCGGTGACGTATCGCTTGTCTATTCAGTCGCCTGTAGCGCTTAGTATTTTGGGATCAAATACAGTGACTGCGTTACCGGGAGAGGTGGTAACGAAAACCATGACCATTGTTGGGGAGGTAGATGCGCTCAAGAAAGGGGTGGTTCACTTCACGCTAGAAGCCAATACGCAGCAAAAGGCCGTTCGGCATGGCAAGACAGAAAGTACATTTATTACCCCGTAAATGCATTGGTTTCTGAATTAATCCATTGGCATGCGTCAAAAAGGCTGTGGTAGTATGCAGCTTGCATGCCGATAGAATAATTCTGTGAGAACAACAATGCCGCTAATTGCAAAACCGCTAACAAAAATCAGTTTGGGCTTGATGCTTTGCGCATCTGCATTCACTGTCATCGCGAGAGAATACCCCGCCTTAAAAGAAGTGGGGGCAGGAAAAAATAGCTACCAATTCGTGCTTAAAGACCCTGTCACGAACAAGGCACTACCAAATACCCGCTACCGCTTGTTTGCGTATGAAACACCAATTAAAGGTGTCGAAAATTATCCAGAAACCAATGTGGGCGTGGTCTACGGCACCACAGATGCGAATGGTAAAACCGCAAAAGTTAAAGTGGCAAAAAAAGTGGCAAGCCGAGACTGGGTACTAAACCGTGTGGTAGGTAAAGGAAGTAAAGGCGAAGCGTTTTATATGCCTGCCGCAAATGCAGATTACGCAATTGATGTAGACGGTAGCTTGGTTTATTGCGGTAAGGCAGATGCGAATGGTAATACCGATTTTCTTACTGTGAATGGCGATCACCGTCTGGACAGTTATGAATTAGACCCGCTAAGCGAAGCTGATTTGGCATTTTGCCAGCAAAACTTAACGGCGATGGATGCATTTCCTGCTGATGTGACCCCCGCACAAAGTTTTGATGCGTTAGCTAGCCTTTATCGCCCAGTGGCTGATCAACTCAGTAAAGGGCTTGTGAAGATTGTCTCGACGAAGTTGTTGGCATTATCGATCGCGACAAAAGATGAAGGCAAAGTCGCTTATGCAGTGGAAGAACGTTTGAAGGAAGGGAATGACGCTGATATTTTGAATAATATTGGTTACGACCTAATCGATGGCAATATGCTCGTTGAAAAAGGGTTGGCGCTAGTAGATAAAGCGCTGGAACAACGGCCTGATGACTTTTACGCGCAAGACAGTAAAGGTTGGGCGTTGTTTAAATTGGGTAAAACCCAAGATGCCTTGGTTTGGCTGAAGAAATCTTATGACACCTACAATAAGACGGATGGCAATGATACCGCCGCATTGATCGAGAACTTAGCGCATCTAGCGGAAGTGCAGTATCAATTAGGTAATAAAGAAGAAGCCACCAAGTTGCTACATAAAGGATATGAGCAAGATCCATCTAGTACGCTGATTGCTGACACGGCCAAACGATTAAATATTTCATTGGAAGATGCAGAAGTGCCGGTGATTGCCGAGCCTCCTCCTGCAATCTAATTGCTATTCAAGTTTGTGCGAAAAGCCGCTGATTATTCAGCGGTTTTTTTTATGCTGTTCATCAATTTTATTTTGGCTTAATCTGTCCTATTGTTATCTTAACTAGGTCTCTTTTCTTTGATGCTTCTTGTCTAAACTAACACTCATTCTGGTTGCTTGAAAACAAGGAGTAAAAGATGAAGGTTGGCATCTTTGTATTTGATGGTGTTGAGGTCCTCGATTTTGCAGGGCCATTTGAAGTATTTACTACTGCTAATCGCGTAGCGAAGAAGCTTCAGGTCAGTGAGGGGAATCTCTTTGATGTCGGTTTGATTGGCCTCTCGAAGGAATTTGTTACGGCTAGAGCGGGTTTAAAAATTTGGCCGGATATGTCTCTGTCTGACGTTGCTGTATTAGATGTTTTGCTGGTGCCGGGCGGGGTAGTTGATGCGTGTGTTAAAGATGCGGAGCTGATTGGCTGGATTCGACAGCAGTCAGCGCAAGTGCCGCTCATTGCATCGATTTGTACGGGGGCTTTTGTGTTAGCAGAAGCCGGGCTACTGAATGGCAAAAGCGCAACGACACATTGGGAAGATATTCCCGATCTTACTGCGCAATACCCGTTGATATCTGTGCAGTCGAATGTGAGATGGGTAGATGAAGGGGCGCTCGTGACTTCTGCTGGTATTTCAGCCGGGATTGATATGTCTTTGCACCTAATTGAGCGGTTGGTTGGCCGGCAACTTGCGTTGGCAACGGCTAAACAACTGGAGTTTGATTGGACTGAAAACGCATAAAAATTATCAATGACCGTGTTTAAACCAATCAAGAATGGAGTTAACTAGATGAGCCCAAAAACCGCCGTGTTGGTGATTGATGTACAAGATTCATTTTTTCATCGTCCTTATTATGAAGCAGACCAACTGCCTGTATTTCAGGAAAAACTAACGAAGTTATTAGCAGGTGCTGCAAGCAAGAATATACCGATTCTGCATGTGTTTCATGTCGAGTCAGAAGGGCATTTTTCGATTGAAAGTGGTCTAGTCAAACCAATGGATTGGTTGCCTGATAATGCCGCTGCCGTATTTTATAAACACGTCCATAACGCGTTTACCGAAACAAGACTTCAAGCATGGCTGATTCAAGAGGGGATTACCCGCTTAGTGATTACCGGTATTCGAACAGAGCAGTGTTGTGAAACGACCACTCGGGTGGCCTGTGATTTAGGTTTTGAAGTGTTGTTTGCAAGCGAAGCGACCATGACATTTAGCATGGCGCATGCGAATGGGCGGGTTTATCGGCCATCTGAAATCCGGGAGAGAACGGAGTTAGTGTTAGATGGCCGATTCGCCCAAGTCGTAACCGTAGAGGAAACTTTGGCAATGCTCTAAAAAGAGGCGGGGTTATCGAAGGGTGACTCCTCTTTTTGATAGGGTTCGGTCGCTATTTAGCTGGCTACTCATGCGTTGAAGTGGCTTACGTTTGCGAGTTTGTTTTTTTAACTCGGCATCTGCTAATAAAGCCGCTTCATCTGCTGAAAACTCTAGCGATAAAAAGGTATTGATCAGTTGCTGGCGGTGAGAGAGTGGCATGGAGAGAGTCCCTTCTGATCATCAAAAATCACACAAGATGACGAATTGACTGCTGGGCACGATGCCGGTTCCTGCGTTGCTTAGGTTTTTACAGTTCAGTGTCATGAGTAACAATTTGGTAACACTTTTCTAAATTTCAAGAGGAAAATTTCGCTGTCAATGTAATTGAACCGGTACAGTTGGTTTGAATTGTCTGCGACTGTACCTGTGAGGTTTTCTTGCTTCGATGCATCTTGTATACAATCGATCGTTTGCTTCTCTGTAAAGAGGCAACCTAAGCCTGACGTATAAAGCCATCTTATTTCACTAAGTGATTTTGTAAATGGCAAGTAGGAAAAGACGATAGCGCAATAACACTTTAGCTAGGGGACGAAGATGGCCATACGCCATTTAATGTTAGCGTTAATGATTGTGGTGGTGTGGGGCGTAAACTTTGTCATTATCAAGTTTGGCCTGCATAACGTGCCGCCACTTTTACTCGGTGCATTACGCTTTTTAGCCGCTGCATTGCCGGCGATTTTCTTTGTGCCACGTCCTAAAGTGCCGCTATCTCTCTACCTAGCGTATGGGTTAACCATTTCTGTTGGTCAATTTGGCTTTATGTTTTCCGCTATTTATGTCGGCATGCCAACGGGGTTAACCTCGGTTGTCTTACAGTCCCAGGCCTTTTTTACGCTCATCCTTTCTGCCATGTGGTTAAAAGAACACTGGCACAGCAATCAATTAATTGGTTTGTTGCTTGCAGCGGGCGGTTTGATGCTGATTGGTTTATCGCACGGCGTGTCGATGCCAATTCTTGGCTTCTTGCTCACGCTGGCTGGTGCGTTGATGTGGGCGACTGGCAATATTGTGACCCGCTTCGTCGCCAGAGTCGGCAACGTGAATATGTTCGCCTTTGTGGTGTGGGCTAGCTTAGTACCGCCCATCCCGTTTTTCCTGCTTTCTCTTTTATTGGAAGGCCCGCAGAAAATTGCAGCGGCATTCCATGGTTTTGATGGGGTTAGCCTAGGTGCAGTGCTGTATTTGGCTTGGGTTGCTACCTTGTTGGGCTATGGTAGTTGGAGCAAATTGCTCGCTATTTATCCCGCCAATAAAGTCGCTCCGTTTAGTTTGTTAGTGCCTGTCGTTGGCTTGCTAACTGCATGGCTGGTGTTAAACGAACAATTGTCATCACTGCAATGGGCGGGTTGTGGGCTATTGATGCTAGGCCTACTCGTCAATGTGTTTGGTGGCGTGTGGTGGAGAAAGTGGCGCGCTGCGAAGGAGGTGGTTAATGTCGCCTGAGCAATTACCAGAAATCCCGGTTTATATTGTTGTCACGCCGGGCTTCATGATGTTGGATCTAGCTGGGCCTGCAGAGGCCTTTCGCCTTGCGCGCCAATTTGGCGGACCTTTCCGTATGCAATTAGTTGGTCCAGAAGAAAAGGTGGCTAGTTCTCTAGGACTGCCGGTGTGTGATTTAAAACCGCTACCAGATAATGTGCCAGATCATGCCTTGGTGGTGATTTCTGGCGTTGAAAACTCTGCCGAAATGTACCAGTTGCCAGCAGCAGAAGAAGTAGTGAAGTGGTTGGTGGCGCAACGAAATGGCGAACACTACTTAGCAACGATATGTTCGGCCGCCCAGTTGGCGGCAAGAGCGGGTTTATTAGATGGCAAGCGTTGCACAACGCACCATACGATTATCGATCGATTAAAGAAAATGGCGCCAGAAGCCAAAGTGGAAGACGACCGCGTATTTGTCGAAGATGGACGATTCTTTAGTAGTGCGGGTGTTACCGCTGGGATTGATTTAGCACTTTATCTCATCGAAAAACTAGCTGGTGCAGCACTTGCTCAGCAAGTGGCGAGGGAAATGGTGGTGTATTTGCGCCGAAGTGGGCATGACCCTCAGTTATCGCCTTGGCTAGAAGGCCGTAACCACATGCATCCTGCGATTCATAAAGTGCAAGATGCCATTAGCCAATTCCCTGATCGTCATTGGTCGCTGAATGATTTAGCCGATATTGCCTGTATGAGCGTCAGAAACCTTAGTCGCTTATTTAAACAACACGTGGGTGATAGCGTGCTCGATTATCAGCAACGCCTGCGCGTGGCGTATGCAAGACAATTGATTCAAGCGACGAATGTGCCAATTGAACGAGTGGCTGAAAAATCGGGTTTTGCTTCAGCAAGAGATTTTAGACGGGTTTGGGCAAAGTTCGAACCATTGCCGCCGGCCTTGGTAAGGCAACAGATGATGGAAGCGGTTTGATTCGCTTCTTAGTGATCTCACTCAAAACAAAAAGCCGGGATGCTCCGGCTTTTTGTTTTTGGTGAACAAGCGATTGCCGTTAAACAATCCCACTGCCAGATGCATTTTTACTGGCTGGGCGTTCTTCTGCTTTTTGCTGGCGGTAGCCAGACTCTCGGTAACAATTAATCATATCAATTGCACCGCCGCTACGGAATCTTGCCATGTCTAGGATGGGTGTGACATCGGTTTGGAACGCACGACGCAAGGTGCGTGCGGCCATCATCACATCATTGCTTGCTTGGTAAGCGGCTAACTGATCACGATCAACCAATGAGGCTTGTACAAAGGCTCTTTGTACTTCAATTGCGCTGCCCATTAAGCTTTCGATTGGATCGGTCACATTATGTGATTGATCTAGCATGTAAGCTGGGTTGAAGCTGCTGCCTTCACGGATTTCAGCATCCACTAGTTCATTAAAGATGAGGAAGAGTTGGAATGGATTGATACTGCCGGAATCCAAATCGTCGTCACCGTATTTGCTATCGTTAAAGTGGAAGCCGGCGAGTTTGCCAAACTGTACTAAACGCGCCACGATCATCTCGATATTGGTGTTGGGTGCATGGTGCCCCAAGTCTACCAAGCACTTGGCCTTGTCGCCTAGTTGCTGCGCACAAGCAAAGCTAGTGCCCCAGTCTGCAATCACGGTGGTGTAGAACGCAGGTTCGAACAATTTGTGCTCCAAGAACACTTGCCAATCGTCGGGCAGCGCTTGGTAGATTTGTTTTAGGCTATCTAGGTAGCGTTCTAGTGCACCGCGTAGGTTGAGTTGCCCCGGGAAGTTGCCACCATCACCCACCCATACGGTCAAAGCTTTGGAGCCCAATGCCTTGCCAAGTTCGATACATTCGATATTGTGAGCCACTGCCAAATCGCGAACCGCTGCGCTTTGGTTGGTTAGGCTACCAAATTTGTAAGATTCTGCTTGATTTGGCTGATTTTGGAAGGTGTTGGAGTTTACCGCGTCAAAACCCAGTTTCCAGCTATCTGCATGTTGTTTTAGCTCTTTGGCATCACTGACTTTATCCCATGGAAAATGAAGAGATACCGTTGGTGTTGCTTGGCTTAGCTGGTTTACTGTGCCGCAGTCATCTAGTTTCTCGAACACGTTACGTGGCTCGCCAACTCCTGGGAAGCGGGCAAAGCGCGTGCCGCCGGTGCCAGCGCCCCAGCTTGGTGTTGCTACCGCAAAGCCTTGCGCACGTAAGGTTAGGGCTTCGATATCTACGCCGTTTCGGGCGAGTTTACTACCGAGTGCATCAAAGTCTGATTGCAGGTCTGCAACACGAGATTGGTTGTGTGACTGTACAAAGTCATCTGAAATTCGGAAGGTCATGCTATTTGTCTCCTCGGTGACCGTGTGAAACGATCACCTATTTTTTCTATTTGGTATGACTTAGCGAGTAAATGCGCCAGCGTTTCCTGCATCTACATTGAGTATGTTGCCGGTCGATTTGTTCGACTTATCACTCGCAAAAAAGTAGACCGCTTCGGCAATATCTTCCGGGAAGACACTGCGTTTTAGCATGCTGCGCTGACGGTAAAACTCTTCTAGGTTGTCTTCGCTAATTTTGTTGGCTTCGGCGCGTTCTTCTTTCCATTTGCCGTTCCAGATACGCGAACCACGAATCACCGCGTCTGGGTTCACCACGTTCACGCGAATCTGATGTGGGGCACCTTCTAGTGCCAAGCAACGTGCCAAATGAACTTCGGCTGCTTTGGCGGTGCAATAAGCCGATGCGCCGCCAGAGGCAACCAAACCATTTTTACTGGCGACAAACACCATGTTGCCACCAATGCCTTGTTGCAACATGATTTGGTAGGCTGATCGGCTAACCAAGAAATACCCAGTGGCCAGAACGGAGAGATTTTTCTCCCACAAGGCGAGGGTGGTTTCTTCAAATGGCGCCGCAGAGGCAATGCCAGCGTTAGACACCAGAATATCTAGGCCGCCAAAATCAACCATCGCGGATTTGAGCGATTCAATCACAGCCGTTTCGTTTGTGACATCGACTTGCACGCTACTGACGACATCTTTACCAAACTTTGCAACCAGCTCTTGTTTTGCTTCCGTAAGCGCATTTTGATCAACATCGCTCAATACAACGCAAGCGCCTTCGCTAAGTAGTTGGCTAGCCACTGCTCTACCAATGCCGCCAGCGCCACCAGTGACCAAGGCAACGCGACCTGCCAAGCTTTTTGGTTTTGGCATGCGTTGTAGTTTGGCTTCTTCTAATAACCAGTATTCAATATCAAATGCTTCTTGCTCAGGTAGCCCAACGTAAGTATCTACACCTGCCGCACCACGCATCACATTGATTGCATTTACATAGAATTCACCCGCAATCCTCGCGGTGGCTTTGTCTTTCGCGAAGGTCAGCATGCCAACACCAGGGATCAAATACACAACGGCATTCGCATCGCGCATTGCTGGGCTATTGGCTCGTTTGCAGCGATTGTAATACGCCGCGTAATCTTGCCGATACGCTTCTAGTGCATCGTCTAGGGTGGCAATGAGCGCGTCTACATCTGGAGCGCTCGGGTCTAGTTCTAGAATTAACGGACGAATCTTGGTGCGCAAGAAGTGATCAGGGCAAGAGGTGCCAAGTGCTGCTAGCGGGCGAAGATCTTTACTGGTCACAAATTCCAGCACTTCTTTGCTGTCATTAAAGTGGCCTACTTTGTAGCTACCGCCTTGGCTGATTTTGCCTCGTAGCGCGGGGGTTAGTTTGGCGACAATTTCACGGCGATCGGCTTCGGGTAGGGTTGGTAATACTTGCCCGCCAAAGGCTGGTGCGGTGTTGTTGCTGGCTAACCATGCTGATGCTTTTTGAATGATACGAACGGTCGTTTCATAACAAGATTTCGCCGTATCGCCCCATGTAAATAAGCCGTGACCTTCTAATACAATACCCACCAATTTCGGATTATTGCGGGCGACTTGTTCTAGTTTTAAGCCTAGATCGTAGCCTGGGCGCTGCCAAGCTAGCCAACCCAATTCGCCACCAAAGATGCTTTCCGTTAGTTGCTTGCTGTTTTTGCTAGCCGCAATTGCAATTAGCGCATCTGGATGCATGTGATCAACGTGCGCATGTGGAATATAAGCATGTAAAGGGGTGTCGATACTGGCTGCACGTGGGTTTAAGTTAAATGTGCAGTGTGGTAAGAAACCGACCATTTCATCTTCGTGCTCAAGTCCGCGATAACGGTTTTTGAGCGCGTTGAGTTTATCCATATAAAGCGTGGAAAAACCATCTAGCTTAATGCTGCCTAAGTCACCACCAGAACCTTTAACCCATAGCACTTCGGCGCGCGCACCGGTGAGCGGGTCTTCCATCTGGATTTTAGCCGACGTATTGCCGCCGCCAAAGTTAGTAATACGTAGGTCTTCGCCTAACAGGTTTGAACGATAAAGTAACAACTCTGGTTCGCTTAGCGTAGCGGCCTCTTGATCATCCCAACGTGAAAGGATGCTATCAGGGTGCGGTGCGTTCATGTGTAACAGGTCTCCAATGGTGAATATCTAACAGACAGCTCTGCTGGCAGTCTTGTGGATGTCGGGCTGATATAACCTGCGTATCCCGTCACCGTAGCAGTGCAATCAAAAATCAGTTGATGGCGGATTTTGATGCTTGTTTGCGTTTTACTAAGTTACTGATCAGAAAAATCAGTGTCAATCAATTAATGATCAATGTTATGATTAAAAGTGATTCAATCACAAAGTTGATTGATTGTTTGTTGACAACTTTATCTGCGCTTGAATAGTCTGTATTACGCAGGAGACACAGCAATGCTGAATAATAAAAGACGTAAAAACCTACTAAAGGTACTGGCTGAAAAACAACGTGCGACCGTTGATCAATTGGTGAAATGGCTCAATGCCTCGCCAGCAACGGTTCGTCGTGATATTAGCTGGCTGGCCGAGAGAAACCTGTTGGTTAGAACCCGTGGTGGTGTAGAGTTTTTGGCGCCCAAAGAGGCTAGTATTCCTCTGGCAGGCGCAACCTTCCAGCATAACCTGACGCAGTTTACCGCCGAAAAAAGAGCCATTGCTCAACGTGCGGCTAGCCTATGTCAGGACGGTGAATGCATCATCATTAACGGTGGAACCACCACCTACATGATGGGCGATTTTCTGACTGAACGACACTTGAAAATTTTGACCAATTCGTTCCTGATGGCGGAACGTTTGCTCACGAATAGTCAAAATGAAATCATTGTGCCCGGTGGTCAGATATACCGTGAACAGAACGTCATCCTTAGCCCATTTGATAGCGATATCACGCAACATCACTATGCTTCCAAGATTTTTATGGGCGCATGTGCGGTGTCTCAGGTTGGGTTATTGGAAAGCGATCCGCTGTTAATCCAGGCAGAAAAGAAATTGCTTAGTCAGGCAGATGAACTCATTTTACTGGCAGATAGCAGCAAATTTAGCAAAAAAGCCGGCTTAATCTTGTGTACGTTAGAACAACTAGATTATGTGATTACCGATGACAAAATCAGTGATCAATCCGTCAATATGCTAGAAGCGGCTGGCGTCAAAGTATTGGTGGAGTCGATCGATACGGATTAAGCAGCTTTCTATTTCACGTGTTTTACAAATACATATCCAATTATATAAAAGAGGGGTAGACACATGAAGTTGAAGAAAATCCTGGTTGTAGCAACCTCAGCAGCGTTGATGATCATGCAAGGATCAGTATTTGCTGCTGAAAAGGTAAAAATCGCCATGGTTGTAAAAAGCCTAGGTAATGGTTTTTTTGACGCGGCAAATGAAGGTGGCAAAGAGGCCGCTAAAGCATTGGGAGATGTTGATTTTATCTACACCGGCCCAACTACACCGACCGCAGAAGGTCAAATCGAGGTGATTAACTCGCTGATTAGCCAAAAAGTAAATGCGTTAGTGATTTCTGCGAACGATGCGAGCGCGCTAGTACCAATTGCCAAGCGTGCCATGCAACGTGGCATTAAAGTGATTTCATTTGATAGCGGCATTGCAAAAGATGGCCGCCAACTACAATTGAATCCATCGAATGCAGAGTTAATCGGCGTGAAACAGCTGCAAATGGCATCTGCAGCGATTGGTGGACAAGGTGAAATTGCGATTTTATCTGCAACCGCACAAGCCACTAACCAAAACATTTGGATTGGTGAGATGAAAAAAGGGCTACAAAAGCCTGAGTTCTCCAAAATGAAATTGGTTGCCACCGTGTATGGTGATGACCAATCAGACAAGAGCTACCGTGAAGCCATTGGCTTATTGCGTAGCCATCCAAATCTAAAAGCGATTATTGCACCAACGACCGTTGGCATTAATGCAGCAGCCAAAGCGGTGGCAGACGAAAAACTGATCGGTAAAGTATTTGTGACCGGTTTGGGATTGCCATCAGAAATGGCCGGCCATGTGAAAACGGGCGCAGTGAAAAGCTTTGCGATCTGGAACCCAATCGATCTAGGTTACTCGGCAACCTATATTGCGCATGAGTTTGTCAAAGGCAAAGCAACCGGCAAAGCGGGCGAAACGCTTAACGTTGGCCGTATGGGCAAAATTAAAGTCGATGGCAATGGTGAAGCCGCCATGGCCGCGCCATTCACTTACGATAGCAGCAACGTAGACAAATTCTCCAAAGTATTCTGATTTTTTACCGTAACGGATAATCAATCGTACAGCGTCTGCTAACCCTAAAGGGTTGGCAGGTAGCTGCACAGACGTATGTTTTGGAGATCAAGATGATGGGTAACACAATTGTTGCCGATTTGCTGCCGCAATCTCTACCAGATCAGGCTGCTGCTGTGCGTTCACGCAGTGATGAGCCTGTGCTGGAGTTACGCGATATTAGTAAGCGGTTTGGTGGGGTGAAGGCGCTAACCAATATGCAGGTAAAAGCCTTTCCTGGGCAAGTAGTTGCATTGATTGGTGAAAATGGTGCCGGTAAATCGACGCTAGTCAAAATTCTTACGGGTATTCATAAGCCTGATGGCGGCCAATTGTTATTAGATGGCCAAGCACAACGGTTTAGTAGCCCTCAAGCAGCCATGAAAGCAGGCATTACCGCCGTTCATCAAGAAACCGTGATGTTCGATGAATTAAGCGTGGCAGAGAATATCTACATTGGCCATCACCCGATGGTAGGCACGCCTGCCCGTGTGGATTGGGCAAAAATGGAGACAGATGCCGAAGCCTTGTTCGAGCGCCTAGAAGTGCGGATGAACGTGCGTGCAAAAGTCAAAGAACTGAGCATTGCACAACGCCACTTTGTTGAAATTGCCCGTGCGCTTTCTCAGCACGCCCGCATTGTGATCATGGATGAACCGACCGCAGCGCTTTCGCAAAGAGAAATCCAAGAGCTTTACCGGATTATTGATCAGCTAAAAGCAGCAGGAACGGCTGTGATTTTCATCTCTCACAAGTTTGATGAAATTTTCCGTGTGGCAGATCGTTATACCGTGCTCCGCGATGGCGAATTTGTGGCAGAAGGGTCGATTGCGGATATCTCTGAACAACAATTGATTGCCATGATGGTGGGTCGAACTATTGCCCAAGTATTCCCTAAGGAAGATGTGCCGCTTGGCGACACCGTGCTGTCTGTGAACGGTTTCTCCCATCCGACCGAATTTGATGATGTCAGCTTTCAATTGCGCAAAGGCGAAATTCTCGGCTTTTATGGTTTAGTGGGGGCAGGGCGAAGCGAGGTAATGCAGGCGGTATTCGGGTTAACTAAACCCAGCCGTGGCAGCATCGAAATCAATGGCAAAAAAGTGGTCATTAAATCAGCGGAAGAAGCTATTCGTGCCGGCATCGCTTACGTTCCAGAAGATAGGCAACATCAAGGTGGTTTGATGTCGATGTCTATTTTGCACAATGTCACGTTGCCGCTATTAGAGAAAATGGGCTTTTGGCTATTAGGCAAAAAGCGAAAAGAACTCTCGATTACCCGCGATTACACCCACAAATTAGAGCTAAAAGCGGCGCACTTTGGGCAGTCGATCTCTGAACTTTCTGGTGGCAACCAGCAAAAGGTAATTTTGGCCAAATGGCTAGCCACCAAACCTTCGGTGATTATTCTCGATGAGCCAACCAAAGGGATTGATATCGGTTCGAAAGCCGCGGTTCATCGCTTTATGAGCGAACTGGTTGCTCAAGGCCTATCGGTGATTTTGGTATCTTCCGAACTTCCTGAAGTCATGGGGATGTCCGATCGAATTATCGTGATGCACCAAGGGCAAGTCGTGAAGGAATTTGCACGAAGCGAAGCAACCTCCGAAGCTATCGTGGCTGCGGCATCAGGAGTAACGCATGACTAACTTTATTCATCAGCGTAAGCGCGAGCTGATTTTAGCCTTACTGATTGCGCTATTAATTGGCTTAATTGGTGTTCGTGCGCCCATCTTTTTAACCCTAAAAAGTATGGATAACCTCGTCACAGACATGTCAATTTTGCTCATGTTAGCGTTAGCGCAAATGCTAGTCATTGTGACAAGAGGGATTGATTTGTCCATCGCGTCCACCTTGGCGTTAACCGGCATGATGGTCGCGTTGCTTAACCACCATCACCCCGATATTCCGGTACTGGTTTTATTGGGAATATCTATTGTATTGGGGGCTGCGCTTGGGCTAATTAATGGCGTATTAATTGGTGTGTTCCGCCTACCGCCCATTGTGGTGACATTGGGCACCATGAGTGTCTACCGCGGCTTAACGTTTGTTTTCTCTGGCGGTGCTTGGGTATCGTCAAACGATCTGAGTAAATCCTTTATCGAGTTCCCGCTATCTAGATTCGGCGGTGTGACAGCGCTAGTATGGCTAGCCTTACTCTCTTTAATTGTTGCAGCGTGGGTTGTGAAGTACACCCGCTTTGGTCGTGAACTCTTTGCGATTGGCAATCATCCCTCTGCTGCCAGATTAGTCGGCATTCGCATTCCCGCGCGCTTAATTGGTGTGTATACCTTATCAGGGATGATGGCAGGGTTGTGCGGGTACTTGTGGGTTGCACGCTATGCCGTCGCGTTTACCGAAATTGCTTATGGATTTGAACTCAATGTGATTGCGGCCTGTGTGATTGGCGGTGTGAGCATTGCAGGTGGCGCGGGGACGGTGGTGGGGGTGGTGTTAGGCTCGCTCTTTTTAGGGGTGATTAATAATGCCTTACCGATTATCCAAGTGTCCCCATTCTGGCAAAGCGCGATCACTGGTACGGTGATTCTGGTGGCGGTGTTAGTCAATGCGCGTGGTGATAAACGCGGTGGTAAGCAAATTCTACCGTTACATTTTCGTTCCGCCAGTGCAAAAGGCTAAGTAAAGAAGAGGGGGAGACCCTCTTCCTGCTGTATAAAGAGTACGCAGTACGACACATATAAATAAGTCGATCATGGCACGCCCTGAATCGATATAAAGAGGAGTTCAACATGACCAGTCGTTATCAAGTTGAAGATCGCGCAGCCCACTTCTGGAAAGAGCTTTTTAAGCGCTGGGAAGTCTTGTTGTTGGGCATTTTTGTGATGATCTTTGTCTTCAATAGTCTGCATTCCGATCACTTTTTAGACCCATACAATTTGGCCGATAGCACCTTTAACTTTAGTGAAAAAGCGCTGCTGGCCCTACCCATGGCATTACTGATTATTTGCCGGGAGATTGATCTTTCTGTGGCCGCCATTATGGCGCTGTCGTCTATGGCAATGGGACTCGCGAATCAACATGGGCTATCTGCCTATGAATTAGCCGCTATTGGTATTGGTACGGGCGTCCTATGTGGCCTCATGAACGGGGTATTAGTGACCAAATTTCGCTTGCCTTCTATTGTGGTGACGATTGGAACGATGTCGCTATTTCGCGGTATTGCGAGTGTGGTACTGGGGGATCAAGCCTTCACTAACTACCCGACTGAGTTTGGCGAATGGGGGCAGGGCTATGCGTGGGGAATTATCCCTAAAGAGTTCATTGTGTTTTTAGTCGCCATTGTAGTGTTCTCTTTATTGCTACATGCCACGACGTTTGGCCGTCGCTTATTTGCGATTGGCAATAACCCTATCGCGTCACGTTTTACGGGTATTCGGGTAGAGCAACATAAGCTATTTCTCTTTGTGTTAATGGGCGCGATGGCCGGGCTTGCTTCTGTGCTACTCACCGCGCGTATTGGCAGTACTCGTCCAAATATGGCGCTAGGCTGGGAGCTTGAAGCCATCACCATGGTCATTTTGGGGGGCGTCAGCATTGCCGGTGGTATCGGCACCATGCTCGGCGTGGTGATTGCAATTTTCACTATGGGGATGGTGACCTACGGTATGTCGCTAGACAATATTCCCGGCATCATCATGACGATCTTGGTCGGCTTTTTATTGTTGGTCACCATTACCGTACCAGCAGTGCTCCGTCTTGGCACTGTGCGAAAGGAGTGATCATGGAGCAAATCGCTTTTCGCATGCAGTTGCATCGAGGTCAATTAGCCGAATATAAGCGCCGACATGATGAGATTTGGCCAGCGTTGGTAGACCTCTTAAATGCTGCAGGTATTCGGGATTACAGCATCTTTTTAGATGAACCAACCCATCTACTATTTGGCGTATTACGACGAACAGATGATCATCAGATGGATGCCTTGCCGCTTCAACCGATCATGCAAAAATGGTGGGCGTACATGCAAGATATTATGGATAGCCATCCAGACCACTCTCCGGTGTCTGTTCCGCTGATTCCTGTCTTTCATCTGGATTAATCATGTCACTGATCGCAGTTTTTGATATTGGCAAAACCAATGCCAAGTTGACGGTGACCACTCGTTCCGGAGCGGTACTGCTTGAAACCAGAACACTGAATCACGTTGTGCAGACGGGGCGTTATCCCCATGCAGACGTAGATGGCTTATGGGCGTGGTTATGCCAGACCTTGCAATCCTTTTCTGATCGACTAGCGATTACCCAATTTGTAACCACGACACATGGCGCAACGGCCGCCTTGATTGGTGATGGGGAGTTGGTGTTTCCTGTGATGGATTATGAATGGGGGATAGAGGACGAAGCGCTTTACGCAAATGAGCGCCCCAGTTTTCAAGAAACTTGCTCGCCTAAACTACCCGCAGGGTTAAATCTAGGACGGCAAATTGCATGGCTCGCCAATACCCAACCAGAAGCATTCGCACAGGTTACGTCTATTCTCATGTATCCCCAATATTGGGCGTGGCGACTCACTGGGCATGCGGTAAGTGAAGTCACCTCTTTAGGTTGTCATACCGATTTATGGACGCCGAGCACTGGTGATTTTTCTAGTTTGGTCGCAAAAAAAGGCTGGCGGCATTTGTTTCCTCCTTTAGTAAGTGCCAATACCGTGGTCGGCACAGTGTTGCCGACGGTGGCTTTAGAGACAGGGTTAGCAGCACACTGCGAAGTCATTGCGGGCATTCATGATAGTAATGCGTCTTTACTGCCGTATTTGTCTGCCTCAAGCAAGGGGGAATCACTCACTGTCCTTTCCTCTGGAACTTGGCTCATCATGGCGAATATTGGCGGCGATGTCTCATGCATTGAAGAATCTGCAGACATGCTTGCGAATGTAAGTGCCTATGGGCAAGCCATTGCCTGTGCACGCTTTATGGGGGGGCGAGAGTTCGCTGAAATTGCCGGGCAATCACTTTCCCCTTGTGCAGAAGCAGACATTTCTCGGCTAATCAGTGAATCGATTTTCGCTTTACCTGCATTTGCCGAAACGGGTGGGCCATTTATGGGTAAATCCGGAAAGATCACGACAGACCGGGTACTTTCAGCGGAAGAAAAATACGCGCTAGCCACACTTTATTTGGTGTGCGTGACGCACTATTGTTTGCAAAAGCTGGGTAGCCAAGGTCGCCATGTCATTGAAGGTGGTTTGGCGGGTAATCCCTTCTTTGCCGCACTGCTTGCGGGCTTAGACTCGTCAAGACGTGTTTACTGTTCTGATGATCTAGCCGGTACAACGGGGGGCGCCTTGTTACTCTGTCAGACAGACAATATACCTATTAAGCAGCTGCGTGAAATTGTTCCAACCTTATCGGATGCTATCCAAGCCTATTATGACGTGTGGCTAGAAAGTGCACTGGCACATTGAATTCCACTTGAGGAATCGCGAACCCATCATGGGCATGAGAGGGCGCGTTTTTTAACCGGGCAAATTGCCCGGTTTTTTTCGTCTAGTACCTAGAGACGAATCTGAGTATTTGACACGTCAAACGACTCGTATTACAGTTTAGTTATGAGTATTTATTCAAAAAAGAATAAGTACCGCGCCGATTTGACACAGCTTGCCGGCGCGCAATAAATGGGGCTAAAGCGTTGGAATGGACTCAAAAAACCCGCCGCGCTTTCTATAGCCCGGCGGGTTTTTGCTTTTTAACCGCTCGTTTATCTACGAGTAGGAGAATTCATGTCACAGTCTATCGAAAACGATTCTGTCGGCATTGTGGTGCCACAAGTTGCCCATTTTGACGAACCGCTAGCGTTAACTAGCGGTAATACACTAGCAAACTACGACCTTGTGTATGAAACCTATGGCAAGCTAAATAGCGATGCTTCGAATGCCATCTTAATTTGCCATGCTTTGTCTGGCCATCAGCACGTAGCGGGTAAACACCACGCGGATGATAAGCAAGTTGGCTGGTGGGATAATATGATTGGCCCAGGCAAACCAATTGATACCAATCGCTTTTTTGTGGTGGGTTTAAATAACCTGGGTGGATGTCATGGTTCGACAGGTCCATCTTCTATTAACCCTGAGACCGGTCTACCTTACGGTTCACGCTTTCCGGTGGTGACAGTAAAAGATTGGGTCGATTCTCAAGCCAGATTATCAGATCGTTTAGGCATCACTCAATGGGCGGCTGTTGTGGGTGGTAGCCTTGGCGGAATGCAGGCATTAATGTGGAGCATGAGCTTCCCAGAGCGGATTCGCCATGCAGTGGTGATTGCGTCTGCGCCCAAACTATCTGCGCAAAACATTGCGTTTAATGATGTCGCCCGTCAGGCAATTTTGACGGACCCTGATTTCCATAATGGTGACTATTACCAGCATGGCGTAGTGCCAACACGTGGTTTGCGTCTTGCTCGTATGTTAGGCCACATTACCTATTTGTCTGACGATGGAATGGGTGAAAAATTTGGCCGTCTGCTGCGCAATGAAAAGTTCAAATATAGCTTTGATGTCGAATTCGAGATCGAGTCTTACTTGCGTTATCAGGGCGATAAATTTGCCGGTTACTTTGATGCGAATACCTACCTGCTAATGACCAAAGCGCTGGATTATTTCGATCCTGCAAGGCGGTTTGGAGAAGGCAATCTTAGCCGGGCGTTGGCACGTGCAAAAGCCTCTTTCTTTGTGGCCGCATTTGATTCAGATTGGCGTTTTGCCCCTGATCGCTCTAGAGAAATTGTAAAAGCATTGGTCGATAACCGTTTACCAGTGACTTACGCAGACATTGAATCGGCACATGGACATGATGCCTTCTTAATGAAAGATCCCCAGTATTTCGCCGTGATGCGTCGTTATATGGATCGCATTTACCGAGAGGTAGCATGATGGCAAACGTCTCATTAAATATTCGCCCAGAATTCAAACAAATTGCCGAACAAATCAAAGAAGGTAGTCGCGTGCTCGACTTAGGTTGCGGCGATGGTTCTTTGTTGGCCTACTTGCAGCAAACCCGAAAAGTAAGTGGCTACGGGGTCGATCGGGATGACGACAATATATCTGCTTGTTTAGATAATGGTGTGCACGTCATTCAAAGTAACCTAGAGTCAGGGCTTTCTATGTTTGAAAGCGACTCGTTTGACTACGTGATTTTGAGCCATACCATTCAAGCGATGAAAGATGTGGAAGGGATTTTGAAAGAAATGTCTCGCGTAGGAAAAGAGTGTATTGTGTCTTTTCCAAATTTTGGTTTTTGGGATAATCGCCGTCAGTTAATCCTAGGCAGAATGCCGGTGTCCGATCTGATTCCATACCAATGGTACGATACGCCGAACATTCACTTTTGTACGGTCAAAGACTTCCATCGCCTATGCACGCAACTTGGTTTTCATGTGCAGGATGTACGCCCTTTACACAATGGCGAACGCGTTCCATTCTTAGCTAATTTATTAGCCAGTTTGGCGATTTTCCGATTTACCAAGTAACGCAAATACCTGAGAGTTGCTGCTATGCCTACTATTGCAGATTTTAAAGCGGTATCGTTAGCCGGTAAGCCAATTGATTTGGCCGAGTATCAAGGCAAAGTAGTGTTGGTGGTTAACACGGCGAGCCAATGTGGTTTTACACCGCAGTATGCGGGGTTAGAGGCGCTTTATCAGCAGTATCATGCAAAGGGACTAGAGATTCTCGGGTTTCCATGCAACCAATTTGGGAAGCAAGAACCTGGCAATGCATCCCAAATTGGTGCTTTTTGCCAAAAGAACTATGGCGTTAGCTTCCCTATGTTTGAGCGAATTGATGTCAATGGGCATGCCACTATCCCGCTTTATCAATGGCTAAAGAAAGAAGCAAAAGGGATATTCGGGCAGCCAATTCGCTGGAACTTTACCAAGTTTTTAATTGGTAGAGATGGCAAGGTAATTCGGCGATATGCGAGTTGGACAAAGCCAGAAAAAATGGCCGCAGATATTGAGAAGTTATTGGGCTAGTTTGGCTAACTTGTTGATTAGTTAGCCAAACGGTGCCGGTCACGATTTATTGTTAGCTGATTGTTCGTCTTTTAAATTGTACTTTTTTACCTTATCAAACAAGGTCGTTTTTGCCATTCCTAATGCTTGGCTAGCTTGGGTTAAATTACCCTGATAATGTGCCAGCGCATCTCTAATTAACGCTTTCTCAAACGTTTCTACTGCTTCTGAGAAATTCTGAGGCCCCGTTTTTTCTGGGATTTCAGTGCTTTTAAAGAGAGGCAACCCGAGCGCGACGCGCTCTGCCACATTTTTTAATTCCCTTACATTGCCTGGCCAATCATGCGTTTGCAGACTCGCGATCATCGCGCTATCTGTCGCAGGTACTTCTCTGTCAAAACGCAGTGAGGATTCTGCCAAAAAGTGCTCGAACAAGAGGGGGATATCTTCTTTTCGCTGACGAAGTGGTGGAATGGCGAGGGTTGCTACATTCAGCCGGTAGTATAGATCCGTCCGGAAAAGACCTGCTTTACTATGCTGTTCCAAGTCTTCTTTGGTGGCGGCAATAATACGGCAATCGACAGGAATCGATTGATTCGAGCCTAGGCGTTCTAAGCGTCTATCTTGCAGTACGCGCAGTAATTTAATTTGTAGCGCGATGGGCATCGTTTCAATTTCATCTAGAAACAACGTGCCTTGATGCGCATGCTCGATTTTACCAATCCGTTTTTTACCTGCCCCAGTAAATGCATTGGCTTCGTGCCCAAAAATCTCACTTTCAAACAGGCTTTCCGGTAAACCGCCGCAGTTAAGAGGCACAAACGTGTGTTGTTTCCTACGGCTAAAGTCATGCAGGCTACGTGCAACTAATTCTTTACCTGTTCCTGTTTCGCCTTCAATCAATACATTGGCGTCGGTATCGGCAAGGTTCGCAATCATTTTGCGCAAAGATTGCATCGCGGGGGAGTGGCCGATCAAATAGGCTTCGAGGGGTTTTTCATGCAACTGCTGACGTAAGAAGCTAACTTCTAATGCTAAGCGCCGCTGTTCCATTGCGCGTCTTGCCACTTCAATTAAGCGTTCAGGTGAAAATGGTTTTTCAATAAAGTCATACGCACCATCACGCATGGCATCCACCGCCATGCTAATTGCCCCATGTCCGGTAATGAGTACCACCGGTAAGGTGGCATCAATTTGCCGAATACGTTTGAGTAGCTGCAAGCCGTCCATGCCGGGGAGTCGAATATCAGAAACGATAATCCCTGCAAAAGTATTGCTAATCATCGGCAGGGCTTCTTCTGCAGACGTTGCCGTTAGCGTCGGAATATCCTCTAAAGCAAAGGCTTGCGAACAGCCAACTAATACATGAGGATCATCCTCAATAATCAGCACGCTTAGTGGACTGGTACTCATGTGACTTTCCTATCAATGAAGGGTAACGACAAAGATTACTTCAACAGGGTGAATCGGACCCTCGTTTATGATTCGTCAGACTGATGAATGTCTAGCGTCAGCGTAAAGGCTGCACCACCCGTTGGGATTTGCTCTGCACTTAATTTGCCACCCACCGCAGCCGCCAAGCTTGCCGACAAGGTGAGGCCCAATCCTAAACCATGAGGTGCAGGCTTGGTGGTGAAAAATGGCTGAAAAAGGTTATTCAATGCTTCGGTAGATAAACCACTACCATTATCTGCTACCGTTAAATGCAATTTTTCGTTGTCGATCTTTGCAGAAATAATGAGCCTTGGCGTGTCTGTCGATTGCATTGCATCGATCGCATTACCAATCAAATTGGTCAGAATTTGCTCAAGGCTAGTTTGATCAATATTGAGGATCACATCTTCATTGAGATTATCCTGAACAACAATCACCCCTTCTAACCGTGGTTGAAGCAGCAGCCAATTTGCATCTAATGCGCGTTTTAAGCTAGATGTGCCATGCTTGCGTTCAGGTTTTCTCGCAAAAGCACGTAAGTTCGCAGTGGTTCTACCCATTCGGTCCACCAACTCATTAATCATCTGTAAATTGGTGGTGACCACTTCCTGGTTGCCGCGTTCGAGAAACCGAATGCTGTTAGCGGCAATGGTTCTTAGTGCAGCTAAGGGTTGGTTTAGCTCGTGTGCAATACCGGTAGACATTTGGCCTATCGCGGCCATTTTACTTGCTTGAACTAATTCATCTTGCGTCTCACGCAAGTGTTGTTCGGCGGCCATTCGCGATTCCACTTCCGCCATCAACTGTAAGTTTGTTTGTTGCAAGACTTCTGTGCGCTCGGTAATGCGCTGTTCTAGTTCGCTATTGGCTTTTCGTAACGCTTCTCTGGCAGCTAATCGCGCGCGAATCACTTTGCGTCGTTCATTCCAAGCAATCAATAAAATAGAGAAGCAGGCAAATAAGGTCGCCGCCAAAATTGCATTACTGATGGCATCATCTTTTACCGAGTCAAGTGGAACTAGCAGGGTAAATCCCCATGGCGTCCCTTGTAATTGCCTTGTTTGTGCAATATAACTAACCGGCCGGTTACCTTCCGTCTTATCGCCTTTTAGCACCAAAATTTCGGCATGATGCCCAATTGGCTCTCTAGTAATTGGCGCTAAATCTAAAAGCGCTTGCCAATAATATTGCAAGCTTCTTGCCAATGCTTCGCGCTTGGCTGGCGAAATCGGGTTAATTGCTTTTAGTTTTAAGGCAGGATCAGAAGATAAAATAATGATGCCGTTGCTATCGGTCACAAACGCATGTAACCCTGCTTTTTGCCAGCGTTCTTCTAGTGCTTCTAACTTAATTTTGGCTACACCCACCCCGACAATTCGGTCTCGGTATTTCAGTGGGTGAGAGAGGTAGTAACCCGGTTCGCCTACCGTAATTCCTATCCCATAAAATCGACCGGGAGTCCCTTTAATGGCATCTTGCCAATAAGGGCGAAAGGATAAATCCTCATCTAGATAACTATCCTCATCATCCCAATTGCTCGTCGCTAGCACGCGACCCGTTTGGTCTAACACATAAACCACTCGGCTACCCGCTCGTTGGTTTAGTCCTGACAGATAGCGGTTTGCTGCCTCACGTGTTTTGGGTGAGGGAGACATCAAAATATCTTTGATGGGCTGCTCTAGTTCAAGAATAGAAGGCAAAAAGGCATATTTGCCCATCTCGCTTTCAATTCCCTTTGCGTGAAACTGTAATTGTTTTGAGGCACTTTCCTGCAGCGTATTAATGCCATGCTGCATGCTCAAATGAAAAGTAAGCGCACCTATACAACCCATTAAAAATAGCAGTAATGCAATTTTAAAAAGGGTAGCTCGGTTTAAAAATACGCTATGAGACTTCAGTGGCATGTCGCTATCTATTCCTCCATGCCGGAAACGATCATTTAAGTCGTCATCCGGTTCGGAGAAAAGCATAACCGATCTTTTGGTGACTTGCTGAGCAAAATCAATGAGATCAGGTTTAGAGGACATGCGGTTAGCCCTGCTTAACAATGGGGAATGTCGTTAAGCAGGGCACTCCTGTGGGTTAGTGTTGAAGGATTTTGGATAAGAATTGCTTCGCACGGTCTGAACGTGCTTCTGCATTGCCAAAGAACTCTTCTTTTGCGCAATCTTCTACAATTTGACCTTTGTCCATGAAAATAACGCGGTTTGCCACGCGACGTGCAAAGCCCATTTCATGCGTCACACACATCATGGTCATGCCTTCTTGTGCCAACTCCACCATTACATCCAATACTTCATTCACCATTTCCGGATCAAGCGCTGAGGTCGGTTCATCAAATAACATCGCGATAGGGTCCATCGCTAACGCACGTGCTATCGCTACACGCTGCTGTTGACCACCAGACAATTGACCAGGGAATTTATGTGCGTGCGCTTTCAAACCCACGCGGTCTAGGTAACCCAAGCCTTTTTGTGTTGCTTCCTCTTTGCTACGTCCCATTACCTTCATTTGTGCAATGGTTAAGTTGTCAGTAATGCTTAGGTGCGGAAACAATTCAAAGTGCTGAAATACCATCCCGACACGTGCGCGTAGTTTTGGTAGGTTGGTTTTCGGGTCAGCAATCGAGATGCCATCGACAACAATGTCACCTTTTTGGAAAGGCTCAAGCGCGTTGACACACTTAATGAGCGTCGATTTACCCGAGCCAGATGGTCCGCAAACCACGACCACTTCGCCTTTACTGATTTTGGTATTGCAATCGGTGAGAACCTGAAAGTCGCCATACCATTTACTAATTTGTTTAATTTCAATCATTTGTAAATCCTTTCATTCACAGTTAACTAGCAGTTAACTGCTTAGCGAATAATGGCAATCTTTCCGTGCAAATATTTCACCGCTTTAGATAAGCTAAAGCTAATCGTGAAGTAAATAATTGCAACGCCGATATACATATCAACCAAGGTGTTATCTCGGTGCGCCACTTTATCTGCGGCGCCCAATAAGTCGGTCGCACCTACCACATAGACCAACGAGGTATCTTGGAATAGCACGATGGTTTGCGTGAGTAGCAACGGTAAGATATTGCGGAATGCCTGCGGCAAGATCACATAACGCATGTTTTGCGCAGGGGTAAAACCCATCGCTAGACCGGCGTTAATTTGGCCTTTTGGAATCGACTGGATACCCGCGCGGATAATTTCGCAGTAATAAGCCGCTTCAAAAATCGCAAAGGTGACATAGGCCGATTTATCCGCGCCCATTTGAACGCCGGTGATTAATGGCAGCAAAATGTAGAACCAAAAAATCACTAGTAACAATGGGATGGAACGAAACAGGTTGACGTAAGTAGACGCCGCGCCGCTAATCCAACGGTTATGAGACAACCTAGCAATCGCGAGAAACGTACCAAAGGTAATCCCCACTAACATGGCAAAGCCAGTCAGACTCAGCGAGTACTGCAAGCCTTCTAGAATGAAGTCACGCGAAATCCAGACATTTTCGAGATTAATTTCCATTATTTACCTCCCGAAATATAGCCCGGAACACGGGTTTTCTTCTCAATGAACGCCATTATCCTGTTCACACTAAATGCGACGATTAGGTAAAGCGCACTAACAATGGTCATGACTTCAATCGGGTTGGCTGGTGCATAGTCACCGGTAATCTGCTTCATTTGGAAGGTCAGTTCGGTTAGACCAATTGCCAAGGCAACGGCCGAGTTTTTGAAGATGTTCATAAACTCTGATGTTAGTGGCGGAATCACAATACGGTAAGCCATTGGCAGTAACACGTAGCGGTAGGTTTGCCCTAAGGTAAAACCCAATGCTAAACCTGCATTCTTTTGTCCTCGTGGCAACGCCAAAATACCGGTTCTTACTTGCTCTGCGACACGTGCCGCGGTAAATAGTCCAAGCCCAAACACGGCGGTAGAAAACTCAGGCAGCGGCATATCTCGCTTCATCCAGTCGCCTAGGGCGGTTGGCAATAGTTCTGGCAAGACAAAGTACCAAATAAACAACTGAACAATCAGTGGAATATTTCGAAAGATTTCTACATAAGCCGTTCCAATAAAGGATAAGGGCTTCGAGGGGAGGGTACGCAAAACGCCAATCAGTGAGCCCAGTAGAAGGGCGATCACCCATGCCGATAGCGCGGTCGCGACTGTCCAGCCTAGACCGGTAGCTAGCCACTGATAATAAAATTCATCAGATTCAGGGACTTGTTGTAAAACAACTCCCCAATCCCATTGATAAGTGCTCATGACAACTCCTTACCGTCTATCAAAGGACAGTAAATAAACTGTGGTGACGGCGGTGGAAGTAATTAATTAAGGCGGTTGCCTATTTTTTTATGAAAGGCAGGGTAAAAGGACTTTACCCTGCCTATTTAGTACATCATCACGTTAAAACAAATAGCTTTAACAGCGGATACTTACACGCCTTTGTCAGACGGGTTTGCAATCGCATTTTTCAACTCTGGGCTCATTGGCAAGTTCAGGTTGATATTTTTTGGAGGGATTGGGCTTAAGAACCATTTTTGGTAAAGCTTATTGATTTCACCAGACTTCATGACGCCTTTTAGGGTGTCATCCACTACCTTTTTAAAGGTTGGGTCATCTTTACGCAACATGATGCCGTATGGCTCTGCACGTAGTGTTGGGCCAACAATCGCAAATGCTTTTGGATTCTTAGAGTTGGCAATTAAACCTGCTAGCAAGATTTCGTCCATCACAAATGCATCTGCACGGCCTGTTTCAACCATCAAGAAGCTTTCTGCATGGTCTTTTGCATAAACGTTTTTCACGTCAATGCTCATGCCTTTTTCGTTTTTGCGGATTAGCTGATCTGACGTTGTACCAGTCGTCGTTACGACTGCTTTACCATTTAGGTCATCCAAAGAGTCAATCTTGGTTCCTGCTTTAACTACCATGCGTACTGGCGCCACGTAAGTTGCAACACCGAATGCAACCTGTTTTTGACGTTCGAGTAGGTTACTGGTTGAACCGCACTCTAGGTCAACAGTGCCGTTAGTCATTAGCGGGATACGAGTAGCAGAAGTCACTGGTACTAGGTTTACTTTCAAACCTGGCATGTTTAATTCTTTTTTCACCGCATCAACGATTTTGTAGCAAAGGTCCATTGAGTAACCAATAGGCTTTTGCTTGTCGTCTAGGTAAGAGAACGGAATAGAAGATTCGCGATGGCCAACGTTAATTACACCACTTGCTTTAATTTTTTGTAGTGTAGACGTTGCATCTTCAGCAAATGCAGTTGCTGAAAATGCACAACCAATAGCGGCCATCATGAGGGTTGCTTTGCGGAACATCATCTCTCCTTTTACATGCTGATGCACGTAGATGTGTAAGTGAATTAGATCAACCGTTTGTTGATCATCGTTGCGCTATTTCTAATGCACAAAGCGTGCCAGTCATCTGGTTGAAATATTTTGTATTTAAATTCAATTACTTAGTATATCTTGATTGCGAAAGATGTGACCTTGACTGTTCGGAAATCCGAATAATGGTGGCCAATCTGTTCGAACGTTCGAATAATTCTTTAATTAGCTTGTTTGATGTTTATTAAAAAAAAGCTACTATAAATTATGCTAAGCAATGTAAAGTTTTCCGGTATGATGCCGATCTATTTTTTGCTGCATGTTCATAATAAATATATCGCTCATCAAGAGATGAGCTAATCGTCCCCTGTTCAGGAGAATCCTAACAATGACTTCTATTCGCACGCGGGTAATTGTTTTTGTCTTAACTATTGTTGTACTGCTTTCTGCGTTATTTAGCGGGGTGGCGTATTACAAAATGCGCGAGTCGCTTGTTACTGGTGTGTATGCCGAAATTAATCAAACGGCAGCTGGTAAAGTGAGCTTTGTTTCTGAGTGGGTTCAGTCCCGCCAAAAAATCGTTGGGTCTGTATTGCCTCGTTTTGGCTCGGGTGATCTCAAGCCAATGCTAGATCAAGCCCATGATGCGGGTGGCTTTGATGATATGTACGTTGGGCAGCCTGATAAAACCATGACCCAGTTTAGTAAGGCGATTCCCGTCCCACCTGGCTATGATCCAACCGGTCGTCCTTGGTATAAAGCAGCAGAAGCTGCCAATGGCCCAATTGCCTCTGCACCTTATATTGATGCAGCCTCAAAACGCCCAATTATTACATTTGCCGAAGCACGCCGTGATGGCGGTAATTTGGTGGCGGTTGCTGGTGGGGATGTGACCTTGCAACGGGTCGTTGAAGAAATTATGTCAACCAAGCTTCCAGGTGAAGGTTATGCATTCCTAATCACTAAAGATGGTTCTGTGATTGCTCACCCTGCAAAAGATTCTGGACTGAAACAAATTAAAGAGGTGATTCCTGGTTTTGATTTAGCTCAGTTACCTGCGGATGGCAAAATCCAATCCATTAAAGTAAATGGTGATGGTGCTATTTCAGCCCTATATCCTGTCGGTAATACCGGCTGGTTATTGGGGGTGATGGTGCCGGAATCCAAAGCATTATCAGATCTAAATGAAATGCTGGTGCTGATGCTTGGCTTATTAGTGGTGGCCTGTGTGGGCGCAGGGATATTGGCTTACGGTGGTATTTCAAAAATGATGTCTGGCCTTGCTGTCATGCGTGATGCAATGAATGAAGTGGCCAGTGGAAACGGTGACCTAACTAAGCGTTTGCCAGTGAACTCTAAAGATGAAATTGGCCAAATTGCCGAAGCATTCAACAAATTCTTAGGTAGCCTTCGCCAAATGTTCTTGGATGTTAGACAGCAAAGCCAAGCGGTTGGCGAAGCCGCTGAACGTTTACATCAATCTGCTCAGGTCGTTCGTTCCTCTTCTACCCATCAGGCAGAAGCTGCAACCTCTACTGCTGCCAGCGTAGAAGAGGTGACGGTCAGTATTCAGTACATTGCAGATACGGTGAAAGACTTTGAGGCAACGGCGAATGAAACTGGCGCAGCAACCTCTTCTGGTGAGTCTTTGGTTCGTGATGTTGCGCGAGAAATTAGCCAAATTAATTCAAGCATTAACTCATTGGCAGACACCATGGGTAAACTTGGCGCGCAATCTCAACAGGTGGATACCATTGTTCAGGTAATTAAAGATATTGCAGAGCAAACTAACCTACTGGCATTGAATGCGGCAATTGAAGCGGCGCGTGCGGGTGAAATGGGGCGCGGTTTTGCTGTGGTGGCAGATGAGGTGCGTAAGCTAGCCGCTCGAACCGCACAAGCAACCATCGAAATTGGTACGATTGTTTCTGGTATTCGCACGGAAATCGATGCGGCAAGCAACAGTATGGTTAGTACGCGCAAACAAGTCGACCATGGTGTGGCGCTATCTGATAAAGCAGCTGAGGCGATTAGCACCGTGCATGGTGAAACTGCTCGCTTAATTACGGGCGTATCTGATATTGCGAATGCGACAAAAGAGCAAGCGGCTGCGAGTACGGATATTGCGCAAAACATCGAGCGAATCAGCAGCATGGTTCAGCACAACAGTAGTACGGTGGATGAAGTTGCCGATGCAGTTGCGCAATTGGAGCAATTGTCTGCTTCGCTACAATCCATTATTGGACGCTTCCATCTATAAGTAAGGTTGAATAAGCGCCTTGTGCGCAAACAATAAAAAGCTCATTAGGTCTTCTCCTGATGGGCTTTTTTATTTAGCATCTAAACGATCTTCAAGTTGCTATTTCTTTGCCGAAAGTCCCTATGCATATTTTACTCATGCCCGATTCATTCAAAGGTTCGCTAGCTGCTAGCGAGGTGTGTTTGGCGATGGAAGATGGAATAAAGCGGGCGTTGCCAACGGCAATGGTTACTGCGTTTCCAATGGCTGATGGTGGTGAAGGAACGATTGCGGTGACGCATGCTTCCTTTGGTGGCGAAATGGTGGAACTAGAAACCATTAATGCAAATAGTGAGCAGACCTTAGCACCTGTTTTGTGGCTAGATGCGGAAACTGTATTAATTGAGTCTGCAACGGTGGTCGGTTTGCCCAATGCTATTCCAGGTACGCTGTGGGATAGAACGACTTTTGGTTTGGGTTTGCTGATTAAAGAAGTTGTGAGTCTTGGTGCTAAAACGGTGTTGCTGGGGCTAGGTGGTTCGAGCACCAATGATGGCGGTGTTGGTCTGCTCATGGGAATGGGGGCAATCTTGACTGATGCGTCTAATGTAAGCATTCCGCCTACGTTAACAGGGTTACAGTCACTTTCCGCGATAGATTGGTCTCCGATTACTCAGCAATATGCCCATGTGCGGTTTGTTGGGTTAAGCGATGTGGAAAATCCATTGTGCGGCGAAATGGGCGCTTCAGCTATTTATGGTCCACAAAAAGGGTTGGCAAAAGACGAGATCGCGTCTGCAGATCAATTATTAGGTCATTTTGGACAATTAATGATCGCCAATGGATTATCCCCCGCGTTAATAAAGATGCCAGGGGCGGGCGCCGCTGGTGGCTTGGGGTTTGCGATTGCGGCATTGGGCGGCGAGCTAATTGGTGGTGCAGCATGGTTGCTCGCGCAACCAATCGTTAAGCAGGCGATGAAAGAAGCGGATTGGATTTGGACTGGAGAAGGTCGTTCGGATTTACAAACGCTATCAGGAAAATTGCCTTTGCAGGTGGCTAAGGAAGCAAGGCGTGTTAATAAGAAGGTGAGCTTGTTGAGTGCTTCGATTGCAGAAGACGCGCTAACAGCTTTATCCCAACAGTTTGATGGTTGCTTTAGCATTGCGCATGGCTGTCATGAACTAGATTACATGATCGCCAATGCGCCGCAATTACTTCAAAATCAGGCCTACCAGCTAATGCGCGTAAAACTAAGCAGTTAAGCAGATCACCTAGTGGGGCCTGAAAAGCATTAGCGCTGCTTTTCTTGCACGAGGACGATTAACGCTTTTTGGTAAAAGGTTTGTAGTTCAAGTATATTTTTCGTCTTTTTCGCGCTAGCTAACAGTGGCTCGAAGTATTCATTGCGTTCATTTGGGTAAACCGATAGCGCAGAAATAATCCAGCGTTTCGCTTCGGTTACTTGTCCCATTTGCGCTAGTAATATTGATCGGCGATACACAACGGATGCGTATGGGCGCCAGTAAAGTAATCGAGTATTTCTTGCTAATTTGCTTGCGACGTTCACTTCTTCAGAACTATCTAGATAGCTCAGCATTTGATCCGCTTCTAGAGAGACAAACGGATTCTTGACTGCTGCGGCCCCAAGTACTTTAGACTGATTGGGGTTGCTGCCAGATAGACTGTACCCTTCATTTATTTGTAGTGAGCCTTGGTACACCATGTAAGTGGCCCATCCCGTTGCTCCGACGCCGGCTATCCAGATAAGCGGTACGATCACACTAGGAAGAGTGATGGTTTTTACGGCTCTTTCTGTTGTGGCTAGCATGATCGTGAATGGAATCAATAAATACCAGTACCAAAGCGGAAACTCTAAATTGGAGTGGATAAATAAGACGGTTAGCCCACCCCAACAAAGAATCGTTGCTGCACTTTTTTCTGTTTTGATTTGCTGCAAGAACCAAGTCGCAAAGAGTAATACGGTGAGTAGTAGTCCGATCGACCCCGTTTCCGCCGCTAATTGGGTAAAGAGATTGTGCGAGTGGTCATACACCTTATCTCTGGGCACTTCGTTGTATGGGGGTAGTTGTTGCAAGATAAAGCTTTGGTAAGCGTAGCGACCAACGCCTACGCCATGAACAGGATGATGCGTCCACGTCTCAAAGCTTTTTTTCCATTCATCGGTTCTTAAGCGTTGGCTAGCAGAGATACCACCCGCTTCAATTCGGTTCAACGTAGAACGGTTAGTTACGCCTAAGAAATGGGAGGCCGTAGGGGGCAAGCTAAACTGGGCAACTAAGCCGACCAGCATGGCAACGACTACCGCAGAGGAGACTCGACGAGGTTCTGCGGTACGAATGAAAAAATACGATAGTGTCGAAATCCCTAGTACGCCAATTAGGCTTAAAAGGACGGTTCTAGAGCCTGTAAAGGGTAGCGGCGCACCGAAAAAGATGAGTGCCGCGAAGTAGGCGAGGTATCTCATCCAGCGTTGCGGAATGTGACTAAAGAGATAAATTGCCGATAACCAACTAATGAGTAACAAACTGCCAAAGAGGTTGGGTTGCCCGATCGCGCCATTGAGTTGTAAGCGGCTAAAGTTGCTGCAATGTAGGCAGCTAAAAAATTCCTCCCAACCGGTATAAGCGGTATAACCGCCCCCTAGTGTGAGCAGAATGGCGATGAAAGAGATAATGGATTTATTACCCGTGATCTTACTAAATTGCTGAACGGTAAGTGAGAGGGTAAATAAACCAATGAAGCTAAAAGTGGCTTGCCAAAGCGGCATGTAGCCCGGATCAGCAAAGCCAAGGGCAATACCTAATAAAGCACTTACTAGTGCGGTGTATAGGAGGGTCGGTGTAATCGCCAGCTTCATGTGGAGTAACCAATATCAATATTGGGCGGCAGTTTAGCATAGCTAAATTAACTGCTGTATCAAGAAACCGGCAACTCGTCACAGGAATGAAAATATTTTATTTGGCAGGTAGAAAAACAACAAACCCCAAGGCATGCCTTGGGGTTTGTTTGATTTTGCACGTCTGACAGGAGGCCGAAAGCTTACCTGTCAGCAACCAGCAATTATAGCTTTTCAGCGTTGCCAGCTAGGTATTCAGCAACCCCTTTAGGGTCAGCTTTCATACCTTTGTCGCCTTTGTTCCAACCTGCTGGGCAAACTTCGCCGTGCTCGTCGGTGAACTGAATCGCGTCAACTAAACGTAGTAGTTCGTCAATGTTACGGCCGATAGGCAAGTCGTTAACGATAGATACACGTACTTTGCCAGATTTGTCGATCAAGAATGCGCCACGGAAAGCAACGCCGTCATCTGTCTCAACGCCGTAAGCTTGAGCGATAGCGTGGTTGATGTCAGCTGCCATGGTGTACTTCACTGCACCGATACCACCAGCATTGATTGGGGTGTTACGCCATGCGTTGTGAGTGAAATGAGAGTCGATAGATACTGCAACTACTTCTACGCCTTTTTCTTTGAATGCGTCCATGCGGTGATCCAAAGCGATCAACTCAGATGGGCAAACGAAAGTGAAGTCTAGTGGGTAGAAAAATACCAAGCTGTATTTACCAGCGGTGGTTTGAGAGAAGCTGAAGCTGTCTACGATTTCGCCAGAACCCAATACGGCTGGTACGGTAAAGTCAGGGGCTTGCTTGCCAACAAGTGTTGCCATTTGTCACATCTCCATTGAAAGATTGCATCGTCTGAAAGTAGACGCTGCTAAAAGTAGGGTACTCCACACTCTGACTAGGTCAGTAGCTGGGTAGTTCCGAAAAAACTTAACTACCTAAGTATAGCGGGGATTGTATTAAAAAAAAGTGGGGTGCTTGAATTTAGTGATTGATTTTTTCTATTGGCTCGATAGAAAAAAAGCATTGGTGTTTGCACCAATGCTTTTTCCTTTTTTATTGCCCCGTGTGGGTGTGATGTCTGTGTTGACCTAAAAATCTAGACAACTCACTGAGCGCTTTTTGGTATACATCACGCTTGAAGTCAATGACCGACTCTAGCGGATCCCAATAACTACTCCAGCGCCACGCATCAAACTCTGGATGAGAGCTTGCACGTAAGCAAACGTCACAATCTCGGCCGGTTAGTCTTAGTAAAAACCAGATTTGTTTTTGACCACGATAACTGCCTCGCCATTCTCTTCTGATCCAACTCGTGGGAACGTCGTAACGTAACCAATCGCGGGTTCTGCCGAGAATTTGTACGTGATCAGGTTTTAGACCGATTTCTTCTTGAAGCTCACGAAACATGGCTTGCTCAGGCGTTTCGCCATGTTTTATACCTCCTTGTGGAAACTGCCAAGAATGCTCCCGTATCCGTTTACCCCAAAACACTTGGTTTCTACCATTACACAATATGATGCCGACATTGGGGCGATAACCGTCGCGATCAAGCATAGTTATCACCTTGCAAAACTAATGAACTGACGTGATTTTTTCACATTTGGTCGAATTTTTCCAGTCTGGTAATAATTCGGTCATCCTTTTGGCAACAGTGAACTCTGTTTTAGATCAGCAAGTTGTCTTTGCTATGCGGATTTTCATCCACCAAACGGATCAGTAAGTCATTAAATGCCAAGCCTGTACTATCGGATAATGCCTCCGCTAACTCATGCAAGGCTTCAATGCCGGGCTGATGCTGCGTACGGTTAAACGCCATTACAATCGTATTGCCATGCCGGTAATCCGGAAGTAACAAAATTTGGCCTTCAAAAATCGCCCGAATACGTTCCACTAGCATTTGAAACTGTGGAGAACTACGCCATAAATTCACCATCATGATGCCATTTTCAGTCAACGCTTTTTTTGCATTGTGATAAAAGGCATCGCTACATAGGTTGTCTGCTAGCTTATGGCTGCCAAAGCCGTCTACCATAATTACATCGGTATGATTGGTTTTATCGGCAATAAATGCGCCACCGCAGCCAATGTGAACCGGCAGTTTCTCTTGGTCTACCGGTAGCAAGAATGCACTGTGGGCGACACTCACCACTTCAGGGTGCAGCTCGACACTTTCGATCACTGCATTCGGAATGTGTTTATGCATAAACTTAGGCAACGATGCACCACCTAAGCCAAGTACCGTCACGCGTTTGGGACGGTCGTTAAATAGCATAAAGCCCATCATGCAATGGGTGTAGGGTAAAACAAGGACGGCAGGGTCGCTAATTCGCATAGCGGACTGAACGGTTTCAGAACCTAAATGCAAATAACGGATGCCGCCTTTTTCGCTTACATTGATGGCAACGGATTCGTTGCCTGCCGTATTTCGGCGAGTTCTAAACAAGGCCATTTAGGGGGCCTTTGGCCATTCGGCACGGGTAGTACGGATTTCTGCGCCCACGGCTTCTACATCCGGATAGGCCTCTAGTTTGGCGGTTGAGACACAAACCGAGTTTACCTCTGGGCAGGTGAAGCAAAGGTCGACAATGTTTTCTGCCAAGGCTTCTTGTAAATTGAAGTGCTTGCTTTTGACTAGCTCGACAATCCCATCGCGCAAGTAGTCATAGTCTAGCGAGTATTGCACGTCATCTGCGGGTAGGCGGACATCATCTAATTCCACTTCTAGATTGATGTGAATCGTTTGGCGACGCAGACGTTCGTGTTGGTAAAAACCAATAGAGGCCATTAATCGTAAATTACGAAAAAAAAGTTTACGCACAATTTAGCTTTCAGAGATAAATACTTCGGCCACCATCAACATTTAAGACATGGCCAGTGACATAGGGTGCTTCTAATAACAAGAAAGAGACCGCCCCCGCTAAATCTTGCGGTGTACCGGCTCTTTCTAAAAACGTGGTAGCAAGAATGGCATTTCTTGCCGTTTCATCAAAGTCTGGGTGCGACTCAGGCCAAATATTAACGCCAGGCGCTACCGCGTTCACCCGAACAGCCGGTCCTAACTCTCCTGCAAGCGACTTTGTTAACGCCACAATACCCGCTTTGGCAATCGAGTAAACCACATGACCGCGCATGGGTCTTTCTGCATGAATATCAGCAATGTTTACAATGGCCCCTTTGCTGGCGGATAAGTAAGGGGCGGCGGCTTGGCTTAGCCATAAAGGCGCTTTTAGGTTGGTGCCAATCAGGTCATCCCAACTTGCTTCTGTAATGCTGCCAACAGGGGTAGCGAAAAAACTAGACGCGTTATTTACCAAATAATCTAGACGGCCAAACGTTGTAATGGCGGTTTCTACCAGTACATCTAAGGCGGCTGTATCTAGTAGATCTGCTTTTACCGCGACAGCAGAGTGGGGTCTTAGCGCATTCAGTTTGGTGACTAAGTCATTTGCTTCTTTTTCTGCCTGCCGATAATGAATGACGACATTCACCCCTTTGGCGTGCAAAGTTTGGGTAATGACAGATCCTACCCGTTTGGCTGCGCCGGTAATGAGGGCGACGGGTTGCTCGGATAAATGACTAGTTGAATTGGTTGCCATACTGAGTTGGTAAACGCATTCGTAAGAATCGAGAGTCTTTATTTTAAACTATGTAGCAAAGGTTTAGGCGACTTCTCTTTGCGCCACATACAACAATACATGCGTTCATGAACAGATACGCTCACTTACTCAGTTAGCTTTGGTTACAATAGCGCGCTGCAAAATAGGGGTGAGCTCAATGGCTGATTTAGAGCGATTATCTACGTGGATTAAATACCGTAGTGGTTTGTGTAAGGACTGTACTGCGGCATGTTGTAGTATGCCGGTGGAAGTGCGCCTAACGGATCTTATCCGTTTAGGATTGGCGGACGAGTTTGAGCGCGGCGAACCCCTAAAACAAGTGGCAAAACGCCTTGAAAAACAGCGCGTTATTGAGCATTTTAATTTCAAGTCTGGTCGGTTTACTTTAGCCAGAAAAACAAACGGCGATTGTTTGTTTCTGGATCAAGATACACGCCTCTGTACCGTTTACGACAAGCGCCCGGATACTTGTCGCAACCATCCTACCATTGGTCCTCGCCCTGGTTTTTGTGCTTATACCCCGCAGATGAGGCAGGGTAGACGGTCAAGTTAGCAAAAAGCGTTAGGATTGACTGAATATTCTTTGCATATCTGTCATATAATCAAGCCATGCAAAACCCGCATGAACCTCCTTCTTTAGATCGCATTGATTTAGCGTTCGGCTGCCTATGTCTGCTGACAGGGGGGATATTGTTTTGGAAAGTGATTACGTTTTTCCTAGACGTGAATCTTCAGCAAATCACTGCGAAGGCAATTATTGGAAGCTGGTTGGCTGTTTGGTTAGGCGCCAATGCACTTAAAGTGGGGAAGTCGATTGTGAGCGACTCCATTGCATGGATGCGCTGGCGTAAACTGCACCCACCGCCGCCACCGGTTGATGAGGTGGAAGGCGAATCAGAAGATACTCCTGTTGATGCACAGGCTTAACGGTGTCTTCTACTGAATCTACAATCAACGAACTTTCCCTACTGGCTGCTGCACCGCAGCTTGGTCAATTGCTTTCTGCGCTCGATCGACCTATTTTTTTAGATCGCTTATTTGATTGGTTGTCTGGGTATTTGCCTCACCAACAAATGAATCTTTACCGCTATGTACGACCAACACGAGGAGAACCTGTTTCTGCCGTAGAAGTGCTGTATTGGTCTTCAAAAGCCGAGTCACTGGGGGATTACCCCCAGTTGCAAGCGTATGTGGGTAAATATTGGCATGAAGACCCGGCGCTAGATGTGATTCAGCATCTAGCCGAACCTTGTTTGTTTGTTGCGAGTACCGATCAACTAGGCGAGGCCTTTCTCAATGCCTGCTACCCCGGGGGCGCTTCGCAAGATTGTGATTTGCTGTGCGAATGGGGAGATGATGTCTTATTGCTTGCGCTATATCGTCTAGATGGCGCTTGCCGTTTTACCATGCAAGAACTGGCAGTGTTGCGACAATTATGGGCAATGATTTCGCCGATGTTGGTGCAACATTTGCAATGTTGCCAACGCGAACCGGTGATGCTCACCGAGGGCTTATCGCTACGATTTGAGCAAAAGCTATTACGTCAGCGAATTCAGTTATCGCCAAAAGAATATCAGACCTGTTTGTTACTGCTTTCTGGTCAGAAATTACCAGCAATTGCGCATGAGTTAGCGGTGACCGCAAATACCGCCAGAACGTATCAGCAGCGAGCATTCCAAAAGTTAGGCGTGAGTAATCAAGCGGCTTTTTTTGCTTGGACGAACGCCTAGTCATTTTGCTGTGTCCTCAGATTCGGGGACATACAGTTATCTTTATCACACATAGACTTTGCCTCATCTACTCCTTTTTGGGCTCGGTCTATATGGATCTTATTCGTGATTTCTTCCAACAACATGGCATTACCGAAGTGGAATGTATTGTTCCTGATACGACAGGTATTGCAAGAGGAAAAATTATCCCCAGAAGTAAGTTTGAAACAGGGGAAGATATGCGGATGCCGGTTGCCGTATTAGAGCAAACCGTGACTGGAGACTACCCGGATGAATCTAGCACCGGGCCGACAGACCCAGACATGGTGTGCATTCCAGACCCTACTACCATTCGCTTAATTCCATGGGCGACAGACCCCACCGCACAAGTGATTCATGATTGTGTGCATTTTGATGGTTCACCTGTCGAAATTTCATCACGCTATGTGCTGCGCCGTGTGCTTGCGCTTTATGAGGAAAAAGGTTGGCAGCCAGTCATTGCACCAGAGTTGGAGTTCTATCTGGTGGATATGAACCGTGACCCAGATTTGCCTTTACAACCGCCGATTGGTCGGACGGGGCGGGCAGAGTTTGGTCGCCAGGCGTACTCGATTGATGCGGTGAATGAGTTTGATGCGCTGTTTGAGGATATTTACGAATATTGTGAATCCCAGCATCTAGACATTGATACGCTCATTCATGAAGTGGGCGCGGCACAAATGGAAATTAACTTTTTGCATGGCGATCCATTGGCCTTAGCTGACCAAGTTTTTCTATTTAAGCGCACAGTCAGAGAAGCTGCACTTAGACACAAGATGTACGCCACGTTTATGGCTAAACCGATGGAAAATGAGCCGGGGAGCGCTATGCATATGCATCAAAGCGTAGTGGATAAGGAAACCGGGCAGAATATTTTTACCCAAGCAGATGGCACGCCTAGCCAAGCGTTTTATCACTTTATTGCCGGGCAACAGGTATATATCCCATCTGTAATGCCTATCTTTGCGCCATTCGTTAACTCTTACCGCCGATTATCTCGCTTTACCGCGGCCCCTATTAATGTGCAGTGGGGCTTTGATAACCGTACGGTAGGGATTCGTATTCCTACTTCATCCCCTGCTGCAAGACGCGTCGAAAACCGTGTGGCTGGCGTAGATTGCAACCCATATCTAGCGATGGCCGCTACCTTGGCATGTGGCTACTTGGGTTTGACCCAGCAACTCTCTGCGACAGAACCATTAGCAACCGATGGGTACGATTTGCCGTATGAGTTGCCTAGGAATTTAGAAGAGGCAATGACACGTATGCAAGTCTGCGAGCCAATTGCCGAAGTCTTGGGAAGACAGTTTGTGAATACCTATTTGCAGACGAAAGAACTAGAGCATGAAACCTATAGCAAAGTGATTAGCTCTTGGGAGCGGCGTCACTTATTGCTGCATGTCTAAATAAAAGTACTCGTCAGAGTCGTTAACGAATTACTTGGTATTTTTTGGAGAGGAAATCACCATGTTGGTTAGTCGTATCAGCAAAGTTATCCCTAGTTTCGTTGTGTTGGCATCCTTGTCGGCTGCTTGCCAAATGGCGTGGGCAGAAGAGCCTGTTTTAAACATCTATAACTGGAATGACTATATCGGAAAAGACACCATTCGCCAGTTTGAAAAAGAAACCGGCATCAAGGTGAAGTACGACGTTTACGATAGCAATGAAACCTTACAGGCCAAACTGCTAACGGGGAAAAGTGGTTACGATTTAGTGGTGCCATCTTATGAGTTTGCGGGTAAACAAATTCAGCTTGGCGTGTACCGAAAGTTAGATAAGGCGAAGCTGAGTAATCTAACGAATCTCGATAGCAATATCTTAAAGAAAATGCAGCCGGCAGACCCCGGTAACCAAGTGTTAGTCCCTTATATGTGGGGAACAACGTCAGTTGCTATTAACGAAGATAAGGTGAAAAAAGCGTTGGGTGGCAATTTACCGACGGATGCATGGCGCTTGGTGTTTGATCCAAGTTACACCAGCAAACTAAAGGGGTGCGGCATTTCCTATATGGATAATCCGTCGGATGTGTTTGCGATGCAAAACATTTATCTAGGAAAAAATGCCAATGATTTTTCAAAAGAATCGTTAGATAAAAATGTCTCTGAACTCGCAAAAGTTCGCAAAGATATTCGCCTATTTAATGCATCCCCGATTGATTTGTTAGCCAATGGTGATGTGTGTGTAGCACTAGCTTTTTCTGGTGATGCATTAGCCGCTAGAAATCGTGCAGAAGAAGCCAAAAATGGGCAAAAAATTCGCTACATTATTCCGCAAAAAGGAACGGTTGTTTGGGTGGATAGCTTGGCAATTCCTAAAGATGCCAAGCATCCGGATAACGCGCACAAGTTTATTAACTTTATTCTGCGGCCGCAAATTACCGCGAGTATTAGTAACGAAATTTTCTATGCCAATGCAAACACCAAAGCAACGGCCTATTTAGATAAAGCGATTTCAGGAGACCCTGCGGTGTATGTACCAGAAGGTTTAATGAAAATGCTGGTCGCAGAAAAAATTATTCCAGCTAATGAGCAACGGTTCTTAACACAAAGCTATACCCGTTTTAAAACCAATAAGTAATGTGTGTTTCCCCCTGAAGTGAGAAAGGCGATTGTATGTCTTTAATGAGTTTTGTCAGACAACCCCATGTGGATTCTTACTATGCCGCGACCGCGAATGACCATAGTCGTTATCCCACGTTAACCGAAGATTTAACCGTCGATGTCTGTGTGGTGGGCGGTGGGTTAGCAGGGGTGTCGACAGCACTCAACTTAGCGGAAAAAGGCTATAAGGTAGCCTTGGTGGAGGCCTCTCGTATTGGCTGGGGTGCAAGTGGGCGTAATGGCGGGCAGATGATCTATGGGTTTGCTTGCGGCATGGATACGTTTGCCAACTTCATGTCGGAAGACGAAGTAAAGCAAGTCTGGCAAATGGGGATGTATTCGCTTGATATTATCCAGCGACGCGTAAAAGACCATCAAATCGATTGTGATTTGAAGACGGGCTATTTCCATGCGGCAAACAAGCCTCGTCATTTAAAAGAGTTAGAAGCTTGGCAAACAGAAGCCATTCAACGCTTTGGACATAACCGATTCTCATTGGTCGATCAAACCGATCTTTCAAAATATGTCGATACAGCGGCTTATTTAGGCGGCATGTTTGATCCGGATAGTGGTCATCTTCACCCGCTGAATTACAACCTTGGGTTAGCTCGTGCGGCTAAATCGGCTGGCGCCATGATCTTTGAAGAGACGCCTGCAACGGATATTCACATGAGCCAGCAAGCCGGCCAGAAAAATGTGGTGATGACGCCGACAGGTGAAATCCGTGCGGAATGGCTGGTGCTGGCATGTAATGCCTATATTGGTACGCTTTCTCCTGCGCTCGATAGAAAAATCATGCCAGTTGGCACGTATGTGATTACCACCGAGCCGATGGAAAAAGCCCGTTGCGACGCCTTAATGCCGGCACGCGCGGCCGTCTGCGATAGCCGTTTTGTGTTGGATTATTTCCGCACGACGAAAGATAACCGAATGCTATGGGGCGGCAAGGTAAGCTATTCCAAGTTACCACCGGCAGATTTGCCCAACGCAATGCGTGCTGACATGCTAAAAATTTTTCCACAATTAGCCGATTTAAACATTGAGCATGCGTGGGGAGGCTTTTGCGATATTACGATGAGCCGTGCGCCGCATTTTGGCCGCTTGTCTCCTACCACTTATTTTGCACAAGGCTTTTCTGGCCATGGTGTCAATGTAACAGGGCTGGCTGGTGAACTCATTGCTAACGCCATTGCCGGGCAAGCAGAAAAGTTTGATTTGTTCGACAAGGTAAAACACCGTGATTTCCCTGGGGGAAGTTTATTTAGAACGCCTGCGCTAGTCATGGCGATGCTCTACTACCGGTTAAAAGACTATCTATAACCCCAAAAATAAAAATGCAGATAAGTGAAAAGTCATGATGAAACATGCATTGTTAATAGATCCAGAAAACTTAGCCGTCACGCCACAAACCGACTTTCCGCTGAATGATCGTCGAGTCAGTGGTAATCCATTACGGACGACTTGGAACTGCTATACCACACAAGATGAAAAACTCTTCGTTGGCGTATGGGCATCTGAAATTGGCAGCTGGAAAGTGGTTTGCGATCCGAATGAAGAAGAGTTTTTCACCATCATCGAAGGGGTGGCAAAAATGATCGATGAGGATGGCCAAACCACTACCTTTCATCCGGGACAAGGTGGCGTGATTCCTGGTGGATATCGGGGTACGTTTGAAGTAATTGTACCGGTCAAAAAATACTATATGATTACCACCCGTGACGCAGGGTAGTGCCGCTATTATTTGTGGGCGAAGGTTGTTTTGACAGAGGTGAGTATTGATGCAAGTACAGATTGTCGATTTACCCGCTGTACGATTGGCGACTATACGAAAAGTAGGGCCGTACGGGGAAGCGATCAGCTTATTCTGGAAAGAAACATACTTACCTTGGCTAGCAGAACAGCATTTATTAGCAAACAGTCAGTATGGGATTGGTTACGATAATCCCTATATCACCCCTGCTAATGAATGTCGCTATGATGCGGGCGTGGAAGTATCTGACGATTATCTTATTCAATCGCCTGCTGTAGAAACAACCCTAGCGGCAGGGCAATATGCCGTCTATGCGTTTGAAGGAACCTCTTCCGACATCGTGCAAGCATGGAAAATGCTGATGCAAGATTGGCTACCAAAAAGTGGTTATGAGTTAGCAAATCTACCTTGCTTTGAACGGCATATTCGTCCAGTTTCCTCCGAAATAGTTGGGCTATTCGCCTGCGATATATGTATTCCGCTGAAATCTAAATCTGTCTAAATTTTAATCTGCCCGTCTCTATTTCACGACTTACAGACTTGCTTGACCAATTGGTCAGCAATTGCTCAAAATCATTGATGCCAATCAAGGTGATTTCTATCTGACCTACCTAAGCTATCGAAAATCTTTACGAGAAGCTATTTTATGTGACTGATTTGTAAAGAAAATATAATTTCTATTGGCGAGTGTAGGTCGGCGTATGAAACAGAATCATCCCATTACTCAAAACGAAAAAGCTTTTAACCAAGGTTTGATTGTCACCAAAACAGACTTAAAAGGTCAGATTACTTACGCAAATGATTTATTTGTTGAAATCTCGGGTTTTAGTCGAGAAGAGCTGATTGGTCAGCCTCATAACATCGTTCGTCATCCAGACATGCCTGCTGCGTTATTTAAGCAGCTATGGGATACGGTAACGACAGGGGAATCATGGCGTGGTTTGGTAAAAAATCGTTGTAAAAACGGCGATTTTTACTGGGTCGATGCGTTTGTGGTCCCATTGGTAGAGAAGGGCACGCCAGTTGGTTTTATGTCGGTTAGAAAACCAGCAGACAGAAATGAAGTTGCACATGCCACCGCGCTTTATCCTACCTTACAACAATTAGCGGAAGTGAAGTTAGCGAAAACAGAAACCTTGCTTCCGTGGCTAACGCCATTATGTGTCTTGGTTCTGATGCTAGCACTTGTTGGCAATCTGTTACTTAACCCAACTTGGATGGGGGGCGGATTGTCTATTGTGGGCGTTGTGACGCTGATTGCTTGGTGGTGGTTAGAAAGAAATAAGAAAACCCAGCAAACCAAGCTGCTCACTGTGTGTGATGCAATTGCAAAAGGCAACCTAACCAATCAACTTGTCTTATCTAAAGCGAGTGACTTGGGGCGACTTGAAGCTGCATTTGCCACGATGCAAGTGAATCTAAAAGTGATGTTAGACGAGTTGCAACATTCGTCTAGAGATCAGGCGAGCAATGCAGTGGAAGTAACAAAGAGTATTGCTGCACTAGTCGAACAAGTCTCTAGTTGCAAAGTACACTTTCAAGAGATGAAGCAAGAATTAGAAGATTTAAAATCGTCAGAAGAGCGTGTGAAAGGAGCGGCGGAAAAGACGGCGTTACTCAGCCAAGATAATCAAAAGAGCCTAATGGACTGCGTGTATAGCATGCAAGCCACCCATCAAAAGAGTGTGTCTTCTCATCAGCTAGTGAAAGACATGCAGGTGTCGATCGATGAATTAAACAAGATCGTCGCGAGCATCTCTCATATTTCTCAGAATATTCATGACATTGCCGGCCAAACGAATTTATTGGCTTTAAATGCGGCGATTGAAGCGGCAAGGGCGGGTGAAAGCGGAAAAGGTTTTGCGGTGGTGGCAGACGAAGTGAGAAAGCTAGCAGAAAGAACGACAAAGAGTACGCAAGAAATTAGTGCTCTGGTTCAACACGTCTCTCATGCGACAGATTCGGCGAATAGCGCTATTCACCAAATTGCTGATGAATCCTCCGCAACGGCGACGATTATGCAGCACACGATGGATGAACTGAGCAAACTACAGTCTTTAGCAAAGCAAGTAGATGCCATGATGCAAGACATTGCCAAAATGAATTCAGAGCAATTTGAGACGACTAGCCATTTAGCGATAGAAATGGAAATGTTGTCAGATTCATTAACGGCTTCTGCTTGCCATGTGGCAGAAAGCCGTAATTCGCTAGATGAGCTATCTAATCAGGCGCGCTATGTTGAAAAAATGGCAGATGCGTTTAAAGTCGAGTAAACGTATTAGCCTTCACGGGTAAGCTCATCTACTAAACCATTGATGAGCTTATTCGCGATACTGTACTTGAATGGTTGTGTTGGTAATTCATCTAATGAAAACCAGCGTGCATCTTCAATTTCATTGTCGTCTGGTGTAATTTCTCCGCTATCGTAATCGGCAACAAACGCCAGCATTAGCGAGTGTGGAAACGGCCAGCATTGGCTATTAAAGTAGCGAAGGTTTTTAATCTTAATGCCGACTTCTTCCATCGCTTCTCGGTGAATGGTTTGCTCGATGCTTTCACCTGGTTCTACAAATCCTGCTAGCGCGCTATACACGCCAGGCGGGAAGTGTGGACCTCTTGCTAGCAATAATTGTTTATCTTTTTTGATGAGTACCATCATGGCTGGGCTAATACGCGGATAGGCTAGTTGCCCGCAAGATGGACATACTCGCGCCCGCTCACCCAGTTTAATGGTGGTAGAGGTACCACAACGCCCACAAAAACGATTCGAGCGATCCCACTCGAGTATCTGCAACGCTCTCGCTGCAATCCAAACAAAGTGCTCTTCTATCTCGGCAAACGCTGCGCGCAGCCCGAGCCATCTGCCTGCTGTCTCTTGCTTTTCAGTTAAGTCGACCGCGTAGCAATGTTGTCCAGCTAAATCCCCAATGTAGTGATGTACTAAATCGAAATAAGACTGGTTATTTGGTAAAGACAACATGTGCGCATCTACGTAGCACAATTCATTCTCATAAAACCCAAACAATAAGGGGGCTTCTGTGCTTGGTGCGGATGGCGTGAGGGTCGGCTCAAATGCAAAAGGGAGCATGTTTAATCCAGTTCTTTATATTCTACGAGCACGATATCTAGCTCTTGCGGGCCTTCGGGCGTTTGCAAGATGACCGTATCACCTTCTCGTGCTTTTGTTAGTGTTCTGGCGATGGGAGAAATCCAACTCACATAGCCTTTGGCTGGATTAATTTCGTCTAGTCCAACAATGCTAATGGTTTCATCGTCACCACCGTCACGATTAAACGTCACGGTTGCGCCAAAAAATACCTGATCCGTATCTTTTCGTTCTGTATCGACGACTTCCGCAGTCTCTAGACGTTTTGTCAGAAAACGAATGCGACGATCGATTTCTCTCAGTTTCCGTTTTCCATAAATATAGTCACCATTTTCTGAGCGATCTCCATTACTGGCTGCCCAACTCACAATATTGACTAACTCCGGGCGCTCTGTCGAAACTAAATGACGTAGCTCATCTAGCATGCGCCGATGGCCTTTCGGGGTCATGTAGTTTTTGCTACCAGGCGGAATAGGCGGGACGCCTGCTGGCAGATCGTCATCGTCCTGATCGGTTTCTTTTGTAAATGCCTTGCTCATCTGAATAATAGTTTAGATAGTGCGATGAAAAAGATAGTCAGAAATTTTTAAAGAATTTTATACTGATGTGTAAGATTCTTGAAATTGGTACGACTAACGTTTAGGTGACACAAAATATGACGGGAAACTATTTTCACATATTGCGGTCAGTCTTGTATTGACAATACACCTATAAAAGAGAATCGTATCATCAAATTTATCAGGAGTTTTCAAGATGGATAAAAAACAAGCACTAATCTTAAGCGCAGTTGGTTCTTTACTTGCTGTTAGTTTTGTTGCAACACCAGTTGCTGCTGCAGAAAAAGAAAAATGCTTTGGTATTGCAAAAGCAGGTAAGAACGATTGTGCAAGTGCAACAGGTAGCCATAGCTGTGCTGGGCAAGCTAGCAAAGATAACGATCCTAACGATTGGAAATACGTGGCCAAAGGCACCTGCCAAAATATGGGTGGCATGGTCAAGTAATCGTCGGTTTCACTGAATCAGAAAATTCGGGTAGACCCATTCCCTACCCGAATCCGCTGCAGAGATGATCTGTGGCATTGCCAATCTCCATTGGCAAAAACAGGTAAAAAAATAAACATCATTACCTGTTGGTTGGGAGCTGTAAGGTTTCATCAATCATTTCAATTCAGGAGACACAATAATGCAATCGAAGCAGAAACTGATGTTAAGCGCACTAACTGGATTAATGGTTCTGGGCGCATCTGCCAGTGTGATGGCAGAAGGCGAAACAGAAAAATGTTTAGGTGTGGCAATGGCCGGACAAAATGATTGCGCTAGCATCAATGGCAGTCATAGTTGTGCAGGGCAAGCAACCGTCGATCATGATGCGGCTGATTGGAAAAATGTACCCGTTGGAACATGTACCCAAATGGGTGGCGAAGTCTCCTCTTCTTAAGTTTATCTAATCAAACCAGCGGGGTGTTTCCTCGCTGGTTTGATCATCAACTATCATCCAAATGAACAATTTAACGCATTTACCCGTGGCGGCAGGGCTTGGGTTACGCCACCCTTTTGTCAAAGAAGTTTGGCAGAAAAAACCAAAAGTGGCGTGGTGGGAAGTCCATAGCGAAAACTATTTTGATGGTGGTGCCAATTTAGCCACCCTCAAAGCGTTGCGTGCTCACTACCCAATTAGTTTGCATGGGGTAGGGATGGGCATTGGTAGTGCTGTGCCACTTGATCAAACACATTTAAACCGGCTGGCAGATTTGGTTAATGTGATTGGGCCAAACCAAGTGTCAGAGCATTTATGCTGGAACCGAACCGAAAAAGGAGCGATTCCCGATTTACTTCCTGTGCCTTATACACAAGCCATGATCGACTGGATCGTCGACCATGTAGATCAGGTGCAGAATAAACTAAAGCGGCAAATTTTATTAGAAAATGTGTCTGCTTATTTAGCCTTTGAAGGTAATGAGATGACCGAGGCCGATATGCTGGCTCAGATTGTGCAGCGATCTGGCTGTGGCATCTTATTAGATGTGAATAATATCTATGTGAATAGCGTGAATTTAGGTGTATCTGCCGATGCGTTTTTGGCCGCGATGCCTGCTGGTTCGGTAAAAGAAATTCATATTGCAGGCCACAGCGAAGAAGATGGTTTTTTACTCGATACCCACGATCACCCGGTTATTCCACCTGTCTGGGCATTATTAGAAAAGGCCTATCAATATGTTGGGCCTGTTCCTACCTTGTTAGAGCGTGATGGCAACATCCCTGTATTAGACGAATTACTGCTAGAAGTCGCTACAGCAGAGGAAATACTGGGTAAGGTGAAAAGAGAAAAGGGGATGTCTTGATGAATCCAACTGTTCAGCAATCACAGTTTTTTGATTTGATAACGTCTCCAAATCTAGCAGAAGACGCATCGAGTTTATTTTCTGTTTTTAGCCCTCAGCGATTAGCTGCGTATCGCCGCAATCATCAACTCAATCGCACCCATGCACTCAGTGCTTTATTTCCTGTTGTGACTGCTTTAGTTGGGCAAGCTTTTTTTGAGGAAATGGCGGCGCAATATGTAAGTAGCCAAAGAGCCATATCGCCCAATCTTCATGATCTAGGTCACGACTTCCCTGACTGGATGGCGTCTTATCCCCCAGCTATTTCATTGCCATACCTACCGGATGTGGCAAGGCTAGATTGGCGCGTACATTGCGCTTTTTATGCAAAAGATGCGTCACCATTATCACCTTCTAGCCTAGCATCTGTGCCGCCAGAAAAAATAGGGGGACTGATCTTTGTTTTTCATCCTGCTGTCTGTCTCATTCAATCGAATTGGCCGCTAGCGGATATTTGGGAATACCACCAGCCAGAACAAAAAGTGGTGCAAGTGGATTTAAATAAACCAGGCGGCGGGGTGCTCGTGACTCGTATTGCTAATGTAGTAACGCCTATCCGGCTCTCAACAGTAGATACAGCGGTGACCAACGCGCTGATTAGCGGGTGTGGTTTTGCAGAAGCGGTGGATATAGGGTTGGCAATCGATGAGGCATATCAGCCGCTATCCACGCTGCAATGTTTGTTTGAAGCGAGTGCTTTGATCGATATTCAATACTAACAACAATAGAACCCATCCATACAGGAGGAACACATGCGTCGCTCTCAATCAAACCGTGAATGGCAAGCACCTTGGCTAACTGCATTGCAATCGATCGCTTTGCTGTTAATGCGTATAGAAATCTTCCGCGTTTTTTTTCGCTCGGGGCTTACCAAAATAGATGATTGGTCTATTACGATCGCTTTATTTACCGATGAATACCATGTGCCATTATTACCACCGAGCATCGCGGCACCATTAGCTACTGGCGGCGAGTTAATTTTCTCTGCGCTACTCATTGCGGGGTTATTTGGACGTTGGGCGGCGATTGGCTTATTTGGTGTGAATGCGATGGCGGTCATCGCTTACTGGCATGGTTTGGTGACACCAGCGAGTGTATGGACACCTGGTCTTTATGATCATTGGCAATGGGGGCTGATGTTGTTTGCCCTCTCTGTTTTCGGTACTGGCGGAATTGGGTTAGATCGCTTTCGTAAATCTGCTTAATTTTTGATCGCTAATAAATTTCTTAATCAATTCAATGGGGTAACTGCTTTATCCACAAGCTTTCCCCATGCTTGTCAAAAATGGATGTGGAAACTCTGCTATGTTATCCACATCCATCCAAAAATACTCTTTTACATTTGGTTTTGTGCGGTTATCCCCCAGATCGGCTTATAATTTGCCTAAATTATGAGCGCAGGTATTTTGTTGTTTAATTTCAGTGATTTAATGAATTTATCCACAGCTTATCCCCGAGCTAGTTCAGTTCCAATGTGAATGAGTTTGTGGGGCTGATTAAATTTTAATCTGGCATGTTTTGTTGAATAAATTCATGGGTTTAGCAACCTTTTCCACAGGCTTTCCACGGAGGTGTTCAAGCTTGATGTGGAAAGATGAGTTGAATAACTTTATCTGGTCAAAAGAATCACCATTTTTCTCTCTTTGTGCTTAAGTTTGACTTAAGCTTGCAAAGGTAAACTTTGTTTTGCCAGTCTCAGTCAGCGTGTAGAAGGACTGCTAAACGTATGAGTCGAGTCTGGATGGAAAGTATCCGTCGAATCTCCCGTTGATGGATATTTTCCGCACCTTACAAAATGGGATGGAGAATAAAATGGAAAATAAAAGCAAAGTACTCGTTTGGGATCTACCCACACGTGTGTTTCACTGGGTGTTAGTGATTAGCTTTCTAACCGCATACTTTACTTCTGAAGGTGAGCACCTTCGTAGTATTCATGTGCTGGCTGGTTACAATGTGGCACTCATGATTATTTTCCGTTTAATCTGGGGACTTGTCGGTACGCGTTATGCACGGTTTACTCAGTTTATCCGTTCTCCATTGGCCGCTATTCGTTATTTCAAAGCCATTAAAAATGGCGACCCAGAACATCATGTTGGGCACAACCCTGCTGGTGCATTAGCCATTCTGGCGTTACTTGCATTTGGTATTGCAACGCCATTAACTGGCTGGCTAACTTTTTCCGATACGATGGATGCGGGAGAGATTCACGAACTACTTGGTAATGCGTTCATGGGCTTAGTGGTTATCCATGTAATTGCTGTTGTGTTAAGTAGCGTACTGCATAAAGAAAACCTAGCGCGTGCCATGGTCACCGGTAAGAAAGAGGGCGCATCTACAGAAGGTATTCGTTCAGCTAGACCATTAGTGGGCGCTTTATTGTTAGCCTTAGTGGTTGGCTTTGTTTACTCAGGCTACGGTGGTGCAAAAAGTTTACTTGCCCAACAGCCAATGTTTGCGCCTTTATTTCAAGATAATCGGCTAGAAGCTGGAGATGACTATAGCAGTGCAGATAGTAGCGAACCCGCTAAACAGCTGGTGTTAGCGAGTGCCGGCGAAACAAAGCACCATGATGATGGTGATGAAGATGAGCATCGTGAAAATGAACATCACGATAAAGAGTCGGGTGAAAAAGATTAATCCATTTCTCTAGTCGTTCAGATTAATATAAAGAAAAAGGCGGCCATTGGCCGCCTGAGTGTTGAGTGAGTCTTGCGTTGTTGTTGTAGAAATCTTTACTTATTGAATCTCTTCTGGTTTCACTACTAGCCAGTTTTTATCTGCTGTGACCGACTGACCAAGTGCCGCTTGTTGCTTAGCCGAATCTTCCCACCACTTTTGAATCACCGGCATATACTTCGCTTTGCGGTTTACCCACACTCTAACGCCACCTTTTGCCACATCTGTGCCATTTAACAGCATGTAACCATCAGAAATTGGTGTGTCACCAGCGACTAAGACCGGTTTTTTCCACTGGTCAATCCAGCCTAAAATGGTCCCCATTTTTCCTTCATACCAAGTCATTGGGTTCATTAAATAAGGGGTTAATTCCATATTTAAGTTAGCAGCTTGGTTGTAAGTACCTTTTTTGATTTGCAAACGGGACGTTGTTAGTGCACCAGTGCTTTTGTCTTTCAAAAGCATATTCACACCAATAATGTTTTCTGGTTTTGCGTTGTAGCCATATTTAGGATCGGCTACTACCATGCGAACAAGTTCTTCACTAGCTGCACTGATCACATAAACGCTAATGCCATTTTCTTGCAGCTTGTTATATAGCTCTTGCATGCCGGTATAGAATTTGGGTGGGGTAGAGCTCGCCTCAACTACCTCTTCACCGTTGTAATATTTCACGGGCACCGGTTTGCCTTCGGCAATCATGTCATCAAGATGACCTTTCAGTTCTTTTAGCGTCAGTCCAGAGAAAACTTGTGCTACCCATGGATAACAAACCAAATCATCTACTTCACACATTCTCACATAGTAGCTGTATAGGCTCTCTTTGAATGTTGGTGTGTCTTTAAATGGAATCAGTTTTAAAGATGGGTCTAGCTTTTCTCGGGTAATGATTCCTTTCATTTCTAAGTACGGGAGCAGGGATTCTTCAAGGTCATAGCGGTAAGTCGTGTTGTCTGCGTCAAATACAGCATAAGCGCCGGTATTTGCATTTTTCTTGATCATCGCATCGAGTTTGGCGGCAACGTCAGCTGGCCAATGCGTTAATTCCGTTGCGGACGCAGAGAAGGTGGTTAACGCCAGTGAAACAGACACAAACAGCTTTTTCCAAGAATTCATATGGGCTCCCAATAGTGGAATGAAAATTGTTGTTGTTTGAAACTGTGTGATGAGTATTACATGAGTAATTTAAAAAGTACACAATAATACAAAAAAACACACAAATACCCATTTTTGAAAAAAGGGGGATCAAATAGATACTCAAACCCGAGGGCGGGTGAGGTGTGTTTAATGTAGTGGAAGAGAAACGGTAACGGTTAAACCTGTACCTTCAAGGCGGTTGCTAAGTTGAATGGTGCCATGGTGTAAGCGGACAATCTCCGCTACTAACGAAAGCCCAAGGCCAGTACCTTCTTGACGTGTGCCGGTGATTCGGTAAAAACGATCGAAGACACGATCTAATGATTCTTCTGGAATACCTGGACCTGTATCTTCAATGATTAAAAGGGCTTTATCGGTGTCGGACAGGCAGGAAATGGAGCACACACCACCTTCAGGCATATAGCGCAGCGCATTATCCACTAAGTTGCGCAGCATTAATTGCAATAAGGTCGCATCGCCATTCACAATAATGGGATTATCTGTCAGCAGTGCTAACTCTTGCTGGTGTGATAATGCTCGTCCTGCCTCATTCGCAAGTGTGTTTCTTGCTAGTTGTTGAAGGTCTATTGGCGTGTCTCCAATCAAGGTTTGATCATGTTCAATGCGGGCTAACGCAAGCAACTGATCCAGCACGCGGGATGTTCTCCCTGAACCTTCAACCAGTTGCTGCAATGCATGCGCACGTGTTTCTGGATCTTGGCTTTGGCTGGCTAGTTCAGCCTGCACACGCAACGCGGCTAATGGCGTTCTGAGCTCGTGTGCCGCATCCGCGGTAAAACGTCTTTCTTTGCGAATCGATTCATTTAGCCGTTCTAGCAGCGCATTCAGTGCTTTTAACATCGGCTGCACTTCTGCGGGAATATTTTCATCAGGGACGGGTTCTAGGTGTTGTGCATGCCTTGTACCTATCTCAGAGGCTAGCCGGGTAAGTAGTTGTAATCCTCTGCCAATCGACCATGAAATCATAATGGCTAAAACAGGGGCAAAGAGTAAAAAGGCGAGTAACTGTGTGGTCACAATTTCAGCAACCACTTTATGTAATTTTTCTTTATCTTCTAGCACGCGAACTTGTAGCGAATGGTCTTCATCCCAAACGGCAAAAGAGCGCCAACTTTGTTTGTCTTGGCGATTGACGGCAAAACCACTTTCCGGGTTAAACGGAACGGAAGGTGCGTTTGGACTGGCAATAATTAATGCGCCATCATTTCGCCAAACTTGTACTTGTAACTCATCATTCTTCGCAGGGAAATGTTCGCTCTCGATTTCTTCCTCTTCCCCTTTTTTATCTCGGTGCTTTATTGAGCCTTCAATATTAAAGGCAAGCAGTGTGTACGCTGTTTCTTGTAGTTTGCTATCTAGTAACTCTAATGCCTCGTGCCTAGCTGCATAAATGGTAATCAGTGCTGTCACTAACCATAGTGACAACATCGCAATCAATGTATTTTTTAACAACTGTTTTTTTATTGAAGGCATTGTTTTTTCAGCACTTTTTTGCTTTTGACCAAATGGTTTGTCACGTAAACGTCACATCAAATTAGTAGAATGACTCTCTGGTACAGGATATAAGAGTCTCGAGGTTTAGTGTGTCAGTACATGCCTTTAACCGCATGGATCGGGAAGATGAACAGCTTAATTTTTTCATGTCCATTTTGGATAAGGAAGAATTGCATGCCCATTTTCAGCCGATTGTAGACTTAAAGCAAGGCCGAATTCTTGGCTTCGAAGGGCTTATTCGTGGCCCTGTGAATTCCACGTTAGCCTCTCCCGCGCAATTGTTTGATATTGCAGCGCGCCACGGCCTGTTATTGCCCCTAGAGGCGGCATGTCGACGTGTGATTATTCGCCAATTTGCAGAGCGCCAACTACCTGGTAATTTATTTTTAAATACCAATCCAGACTGCTTTTTTAGCCCCGCTTTTTCGGTCGACATGCTGGTTGATATCGCCAAACAAAATAACTTTCCAGCAAGCCGCATCGTTCTTGAAATTACCGAAAGCCGTCCAGTCACCGGCGGCTATCAAGCCTTGTTGCGCAGTCTGACGCCGTATCGAAATGCAGGCATTAAGATTGCGCTAGATGACTTAGGCGCGGGTTTCTCAAGCTTGCGTTTGTGGTATGAGTTGCAACCAGACTTTGTCAAAATTGACATGCACTTTGTGCAAGAAATTGACCGCGATCCACTCAAAAAGCACTTTACTACAGCGGTTCAACACCTCACGGCTTTGTCTGGCAGTTGCTTGATTGCAGAAGGTATCGAAACCCATGAAGAACTCCGTATTTTGCAAGAGTTAGGGGTGGCGTTTGGGCAGGGCTACCTGCTAGGTAAGCCGATGGGACTGGCATCTCCTACGATGAACCCAGACGTGCTCGCCACCATTCAACGAGAAAATGAGCGTATTCAATTACATCAGCAGGGCAGAAAGACCAATCACTCGCTTTCGCTGATGATGCAAACGGTAGCACCGGTTAGCCCAGAAACCTTGAGTGAAACGGTTTACCAACGCTTTGCCAATGACCCCGAGCTATATGCTTTACCTGTGGTGGCGGATGGGCGCCCGATTGGCATGTTAGATAGGCAAACTTTACTCGAACTATTTGCCGGGCATTACAAACGAGACTTATATGGTAGAAAACCTTGTCACCGATTAATGGACACCAACCCATTAGTCGTAGATGCTACCTCTGATTTGTCGGTCGTTAGTCAGCAGGTGGTGGCAGAAGGGCGCAGCCAGTTATCGAAAGGGTTTATCGTTACGGAAGGTGGTTATTATCGGGGGATCGCAAGCGCGTATGACGTCATGCGCGCCATGTCAGCCCATCAACTTAATCAAGCGAGATACGCCAATCCGTTAACGCAACTCCCTGGCAATGTGCCGATTGATGAGCAAGTCGACATGCTGATCGCAAACAACGTACCGTTTGTTGCGTGCTATGCTGATCTCGATCATTTCAAACCATTTAATGATGTATATGGTTACCGCAAGGGTGACGACATTATTCGGCTAACAGCCAATCTGCTGTTAGATATTTCTCAACCCAAGCGTGATTTTGTCGGGCATATTGGCGGGGATGATTTTATCGTGCTCATGCAAAGTGCCGATTGGGAACATCGCTGTCGTATGGCTTTACAGCGCTTTGATCAAGATGTCAGCAATCTGTTTTTACCGGGTCACCGAGAGCAAGGTGGCTTTATGGGGGTTAACCGCCAAGGCGAAAACACCTTAATCCCATTAACCTCGTTATCGATTGGTGCAGTCGTCGTGCCATCCGGTGCTTGCAGCACACATCACGATTTGGCCGAGTTAGCGGCAGAGGTGAAGCATATGGCAAAGATGACACAAGGAAGTAGTTTGTCTATTTGCCATATGAGTCAGGCTTGGCGTTAATTCTTAAGAACAGAGTGTTTCAAGCGGTAACGGTCTTTTCCAGAACTTCCACTTGTCACTTGTTTGAATACGGTAAGTGGAGGTTTCAGATTCGTCAGAGAGTACTAAGTCTAATTGACTCACTTTTCCACTCGATAACGCCGCTGCAAGTGGCGTAAACCAAACATCTTCCACTTCACGTAACGCTTCTTGCCATGCCCACACATCTTGGCGAATCTGCGCCCAATTCGCCGTTTCTAGCTTAATTAACGCATCTTTTTCAGATTCGAGAATCATCTCGCTTCTTGATGGGGATGGGCTAAATGGGATGTTCAATTGCTTGGCGAGGCCTTGCCACATCACGTTATCTATCCACCATTGGGTTGACGACGGCTGGCTAGCTGTTTGTGTTGATTTGCCTGGGCTTGATAACCAAACGCCATGAATCACCGGCATCCCTTTGGCATCTCTTTCATCATTTACTGGGTGGTTATACATCAGCATTTGCATTTCATTCATTTGCCGATGCCAAACCATCGCATTAGGGCCGGTTGGCAAAATCGGGTCCATGCTTCTGCCCACCGCGGTTTCAAACGGCGTAAATGACTCCGTCACCTCATTCGCAACATGTAGCAGCCACTGATCTGGGGTTTGCACATAAAACTGCATACCATCCTGAGCGAAATGCTGATTTAACCCTCTTACCAATGCTTCTGCTTCCAATAGGCTAATCCCTAACTGGCCCGCATCGGCAATTCGTAATTCGGATCGATTGGGAATTAAGTGGATCGGATGAGCAAATAGCCAAGTCCCTGCAGAATCTGTTGGCTGATTGGCTAACAAGCTGGCTGCATAGGCTGCCGACGGGAAGTCTCGCGATTGGGTGGCGTCCGCTAACCAATCATTGCATGTGCCAGTAATGGATTTAATTTTACTTGCTTTGCCTAATAACCAAGCCAAAGAAGGAAGAGACAACTCTCTAAAGAATTGCTTATCTGCATGTGGCCAAATCAGGCCGGGAAGTACTAAAGTCAGTTTCATGGGCAGAATTGTAAACCTGACCCTTATAAAAAGAAATGATGAGATGGATGATCAGAAATCCTGAATAACGCTTAACGAAGATAGTAAATCCGCGTTACTATCCGGTTTAGGCTGTTTAGCCGACTGTTTTACGCACATTTAACGAAATACAGGGCAATCAGGTGACAGAAGAGCAAACGTCGCAACCGGATAATCCGGGGCATCTACAAGTTATCCAACATGTGTCTGCCAATATCAAACAGGCACGACAACAAAAAGGCTGGAGCCAAGTGCATTTGGCGACGGTCGCGGGCGTTAGTCGGCGTATGTTGGTGAATATTGAAGCCGGTGAAAGCAATGTCAGTATTGCGACGGTAGACCGTTTGGCAACGGCGTTAAATGTCCCGTTTGACCGAATTGTCAGGGCGCCGCAACCAGATGCTCAACAAATGAAAGCGCCGGTGCGTGTTTGGCAAGGAAACCAGCCTGCTAGCCATGCCACGCTATTGCAAAGTGTGCAAAGTAGCAATACCACGGTTGAACTGTGGTTTTGGCAGCTTGCTCCGGGTGACTCATATCAGTCAGAAGCGGATCCTGTTGGCTACCAAGAAATTCACTACGTGATGAGTGGTGAGTTGGCCTTGGTCACAAAAGGCAGAATTCATGTCGTGAAGGCGGGTGAGTCTTTTGTCTTTGCTAGCCAAGAGCCTTATGCGTATCAAAATAGAACCACGCAAATGCTCTCTTTTACCCGAAATATGGTCATGGCGCTTTAAGCACTAAGTTTAGGTCCCCAAAAACAAAAAAACAGGCTCGAATGACCTGTTTTTTGTTTTTGGGGGTATATCAGATATTACGCAATGCCCAATGCGGCTTTTTGTTTTTGAATTAACTCAGCAATACCAGCGCCTGCTAAATCGAGTAATTCATTCATCTCTTCACGGCTAAACGCTTCACCTTCTGCCGTACCTTGGATTTCAACAAATTTACCGCTACCCGTCATCACCACGTTCATATCCGTGTCGCAAGCAGAGTCTTCTACATAATCCAAGTCTAGTACCGGTTTGCCATCCGCTACCCCAACAGAAATTGCCGCCACGTGATCTTTTAGTGGAAGGCTAGCTAATTGACCTTTGCTTACCAACTGAGACAATGCATCATGAACCGCCACAAATGCGCCGGTAATACTAGCGGTACGTGTGCCGCCATCTGCTTGAATCACATCACAATCCACAATTACTTGGCGCTCGCCTAAAGCAACTAAATCGATCACTGCACGAAGACTACGGCCAATTAAGCGCTGAATTTCCTGTGTACGGCCACTTTGTTTGCCGCTAGCTGCTTCGCGCTTCATGCGAGAGTTGGTCGAGCGTGGCAGCATGCCGTATTCAGCCGTTACCCAACCTTGGCCTTTGCCTTTTAAAAAAGAAGGCACATTCTCTTCAACGGTCGCGGTGCAAATTACTTGCGTATCACCAAAAGAAATTAGCACACTACCTTCGGCATGCTTGGTAAATTGTCTAGTAATGCTTACTTCTCGAAGCTGGTTTGCTTGTCTGCCTGATGGGCGCATGATTGCATCCTTTATAAAAATGTATGGGCAACGCACATTGGGTTGCCCATCAAAAGAGTATTCAATTTAACAGGTGCGAATCTAGGTTCGACATCCATTATTATTTATTTGGTATAGCGTTTAATCGCTTTTTGAATATCCGAAATTGCTTTCTCAATATCCTCGTCAGACACTTCGCCAGTTGCTTTTAGATCGTCATCCACACGGATGGTTTCCAATTGGCTATTCACGTCGTTATCTGTCATTTTTAGCGTAGAGGTAGCGGTACTTTGGTTCAGATCATCCTCTTCCAACCAAGTAATACCCAGCGCGGTTAAGTTGTCGCCAAATTTGCCACCATTAAACTCTGCCTTATCCATTAATTGAGGCAGTGCGTAGAGAACCGGAAACTGGCCTAGGTACTGTTGCAATTCCATTGGATCTAATGTGCCCCACAGACCATCTGTACACAACAAAATCGTATCGCCATGCGATATCGGACGGCGTGGCGATAATTCCACTTCTGGCGGGAAGGCACTGCCTAAGCAGTTATAAATCTTGTTACGATCAGGGTGAGTTAATGCTTGGGCTGGGGTGATCTTACCCATCTGCATTAACTGCTGAACGCGAGAATGATCGGTGGTAACGTGCTGCTGCTGCCCGTTATGGAAGAAATACAGGCGAGAGTCGCCCACGTGCGCCCAATAAGCCATGTTGTCCTGAATTAAACAGGTCACGATGGTGGTGCGTGGTGTTTCTAGCAACTGATTTTTACTGGCGTAATCTAAAATTGCATCATGCGCTTGGTGAATGGCTTCATACATAAATGCAGAAGGTTCTTTCACAACAGGTTTAGCTGCCGCTTCAAATTGGCGGATCAGCATTTCAACTGCAATTTGTGCGGCAATCTCACCTTGCAAATGGCCTCCCATGCCATCTGCAATTACCAATAACAACGCATCACGGCTATAGCTATAGCCCATACGGTCTTGGTTGTACTTGCGTCCACCGCGTCTACTTTCTTGGTAGATGGAAAACTTCATTTTATTTTTTTGCCTCAGCGATTACGCGGAAAAATATTTTGCGTTAAAAACGACCGGATTTTTTGTGAAAGTTTTGGTTCCGGAATTTCATAGTCATTACGTAACAGTTCTTTTTGAATTTGCAGTACAGACTGCGGGCGATTCAAAAAGTCTTTTTCAAGGCACCAGTCTACTATTTCTAGTAAGTGCTTAGAATAGACCCCATTCCACAGTTTAGACGCCGAAACATACTTATCTTCGACTGCCCGTTGATCACCCGGTTGCGGTGCATGGGCGGCCATGCATGCGTAGATACTAGCTCCCACGCTGTATATATCGCTCCAAGGACCTAAGTTATCTCTGTCCCTATACTGTTCTGGCGGCGCAAACCCTGGCGTAAACATTGGCGATAAGCGCGGGTTATTTTGTGTAAAAGTTTGTCTGGCAGAACCAAAATCCAACAGTAATGGTGTACCGTCTTGTCTAATGTAGATGTTCGCGGGTTTGATATCTAAGTGAAGAAGTTTGTGCAAATGCACTTCACGTAAACCATTTAGCAACTGGCCAAATACCAAACGAATCATGCTCTCTTTCATGGTTTCGTTTTGCCGCAACTGAATCTCTCGTTGCAACGTACGGCCACGTTCGTAGCTCATCACCATATAAACGGTTTCATTAGCGCGGAAAAAGTTAATCACGCGCACAACATTCGGGTGATTAATCCCCGCCAACGCCTTGCCTTCTTCAAAGAAGCACTTTAAACCATAGCGGAAAGTGGGAAGATACTCAGGGTTCTCTGGATTAACGATTTCGCCATCCACACGAAGCACCAGTGAACTTGGCATATATTCTTTAATCGCCACTGGCTGATCATTTTCATCATGTGCCAGGTAAACGATACTGAAACCTCCAGAGCTTAACGGTTTTACAATGGTATAATTCTGTAATTGATATCCGCGCGGCAGTGGTAAGTTAGCTTGCTGACCCATGTTTTGCCAAACCTGTTCTCTTGTTGTGGGGACGAACGGTGTCTAATTATTGTTTAAGGCAAGCGCTACGCTTGCCAAGGCAACTGTACTCTACCAAGTGTTTTGCTGGATTAGCAATCATCTCGGTCAGAAAACAGTGATTACAACGTATAATAATTGAATTGTCATTCTTCGTTCGCCGCTTGTAAAGTCGTGGCGTCCGATTTTTCGGAATCTCTGAAAGGAAAATGCATGATTGCCAGTATGACCGGCTATGCAGTGAAAACTCTCCCAACCCCAATCGGCATGATGACGTTGGAATTGAAATCGGTCAATCACCGCTTTTTAGATGCAGTGTTCCGTCAACCAGAAGAATTCCGTCAATTTGAACCGTTGATGAGAGAGTCTCTCTCCGCTAGATTAAACCGCGGTAAATTAGAGTGCCGAATTGGGTTAGTGCCTAATCCAGATCAAACCCCAACCTTGCAAGTGAATCAAGCAACCGTCTCTGCGTTGCTCGCTGCAGAACAGCAGGTGTTGGCATTAGCTGGTGGTGCAAAAGGCCTGACGGTATCGGATATTTTGCGTTGGCCTGGCGTATTGGCAACCGACTCTGTCGATACCGAAACCTTAGCTGGCATTGTTAAAGGCGCAATCGAAGCGGTATTAGATGACTTTATTGCGACTCGCCATCGCGAAGGCGATAAATTATCCGCCATGCTGATTGATCGTATTGAACAGATCGAAGCGATTGTAAAAGACATTACGCCGCTATTGCCAGCTGTGGTGGCTGCTTACCAGCAAAAGTTAACCGAGCGTTTGCAAGAGGTTTTAGAGCAAGGTGAAGAGTCTCGCATCCAACAAGAAGTGGCTCTCTTTGCGCAAAAAATTGATGTGGATGAAGAGTTGACTCGTCTAACTACCCACTGTACCGAAGTGCGCCGCATCCTGAAAAAGGGTGGAGTGGTTGGTAAGCGCCTAGATTTCTTGATGCAAGAGTTGCACCGCGAAGCCAATACCTTGGGCTCAAAAGCCGCCAACATGGAATTCACCCAAGCATCGATGGACCTGAAAGTGCTGATCGAGCAAATGCGTGAGCAAGTGCAGAATATCGAATAAATAGCACTTGTCTCTTCAAATAAAAACGCCACGAAGATTACTCATCGTGGCGTTTTTATTTGGTGCAGGCAAACCCTAATCTGGCTTACAGCCCTTCAAAGTCACAAATCGTAAACAGCGGGATTTGTTTGTCCTTGATCAGCTTGCTGCCACCTAGTTCTGGCAAGTCAACAATTGCAGCTGTTTCAATCACTTCTGCGCCTAGGCGTGTTAGTAATTTGTAGCCAGCCATCATGGTGCCGCCAGTCGCGATCAAGTCATCGATCAATACAATACGGTCACCCGCTTTGCAGGCGTCCGTATGCATTTCTACGGTGGCGTTGCCATACTCTAGCTCATACTCTTCAGCAACCGTGGTGAACGGTAGTTTGCCTTTTTTACGAATCGGGATGAAGCCGACATTTAGTTCGTAAGCAAGTACAGAGCCTAAAATGAAACCGCGTGCATCTAAGCCTGCCACCATGTCGATTTTTTGATCCATATAGCGGTGAACAAAAATATCAATCAATAGACGGAAGGTTTTTGGGTTTTGCAAAACAGGAGTAATGTCGCGAAACATCACTCCATCATGCGGCCAGTTAGGCACAGTACGAATCCAGCTCTTTAAATAGCCGGCATAATCCAGATTACTTAAGTTTTCCATTGGTCACTTCTTAGTGGAAGAAAGCTAGTTTGACGATCCAAAGACCGGCAATCACTAGTACGGTTGGTTTTAAATCTGCAAAACGACCAGCCAATAGTTTGATGGCGACATAGCTAATAAAGCCAAATGCAATACCATCGGCAATCGAGTAGGTAAATGGCATTGCTACTGCGGTAATTACCGCTGGGGCAGATTCTGTTAGATCTTCCCAGTCAATTTCTGCAAGGCCGCGTGTCATTAACACCGCTACATAGCAAAGTGCTGGTGCAGTGGCGTATGCCGGCACCGTTTTCGCTAGTGGAGAAATCCATAGGCAAGCCAAGAATAAAAGCGCCACTACTAATGCGGTTAGACCGGTGCGGCCACCTACAGAAGTACCTGCTGCAGATTCAATATAGGCGGTTGTAGAAGAAGTGCCAAGTGCTGCACCGGCTGTAATGGCGACAGAGTCCGCCATCAATGCACGTTTTAGACGTGGCAATTTTCCATCTTTATCTAATAAACCAGCGCGGTGACAAACGCCCACTAATGTGCCGGTTGTATCAAACAAATCAACAAAGAAGAAAACAAAAATAACGCCAACTAGACCTGCTGATAGTGCGCCGTTTAGATCCATCTGCATAAAGGTGGGTGCCATGCTCGGAACAGGGGCAAACACACCTTCAAATTTAGATAAACCAAGGATAATCGAGAGCACGGTGACGGCCAAAATACCAATGATGATCGAACCGTGAACCTTGCGATATTCCAATGCAACAATCAGGAAGAAGCCAAAGATAGCCAGCAATACTTTTGCATCGTGAAGATCTCCCATGGTAACCAGCGTTGCAGGGCTGCCTACAATGACACCAGCACCTTTCAGCGCGATGATGGCTAAAAATAAGCCAACCCCTGCTGAAATCGCGAACTTTAGCGATTTAGGAATTGCATTCACAATCGCTTCTCGCACTTTAAATAAGCTTACCGCAAGGAAGATCACGCCAGAGATAAACACTGCGCCCAGTGCGGCTTGCCAAGGCACACCCATGCCTTTTACAACAGTAAATGTGAAGTACGCGTTGAGACCCATGCCTGGTGCTAGCGCAATCGGGTAGTTAGCCACTAACGCCATAATCGCGGTACCCAATGCCGCCGCTAAACACGTTGCGACAAAAACCGCATTAAAATCCATACCTGTGATGGATAAAATACCTGGGTTAACAATAACGATATAGGCCATCGTCAAGAAGGTGGTAAACCCTGCGATGACCTCTGTTTTTACATCTGTTCCATGCTCTTTGAGCTTAAAGAGATTTTCCAGCAGCATCTGTAATGCCTCCCTATGCAGGAAAAGGTGGTTCGGAAAGAAAGCCGGCGATTCTATCCTGAAATGGATGCCTAGTTGGATAGGTAAAGCATCTGTTTGATGGGGGGTAATCGCAAGCTAAGCGGGATTTTTGACGGAAACGATATAAAATTCAACCATTTGGTCAGTTTTATTTAGGTGAGATGAATAGGTTGTAACATTTGCGCCAATCAGACACTTTTCTCAAAATGCTGCAAAGCAACACGTAAATGGGGCGCTAATTTCGCCGAAAAATAAGACAGGTTCAGGAAATCATTACAAAAATGCGAGTTTTACCGGTTAAATTTTCTTGAAGCTTGTGTTACGCTGACAAATCCCACTGCAAAAACGTGATGTCTTACGAAGTTGGGTGTGTGTCATCAAATGTCGTTTTTATTCCCATCCAGATTTACTAGATATGCTGGGTGATAAAAGTCTGGATAGGAATGAAAACACTTAAATCAAGCAGGTATATTTAGCATGGAAAAAGGCAATATTTTTATCGTGGCAGCGCCATCTGGTGCCGGTAAAACCACTCTGGTGTCTGCTTTATTAGCAGCAGATGCTAATGTGAAACTGTCCGTTTCATTTACGACTCGTTCTCCTCGCCCAGGAGAAGAGAATGGTAAGGACTATCACTTTGTTAGCCGTGATGCGTTTGTCGACATGATTGGCAAAGGCGATTTCCTAGAGCACGCAGAAGTGTATGGTAATTTCTACGGTACCTCAGAAAAATGGATTCGTGAGCAGTTAGCCACAGGGCAAGACATTTTGCTAGAAATCGACTGGCAAGGCGCTCAGCAAGTTCGTAAATTATTCCCAGAAGCCATTTCTGTATTTATCTTACCGCCTTCATTGGAAGTGCTAGAGCAACGTTTACGTGGTCGTGGTAAAGATTCTGAAGAAGCGATTCAAGTGCGCTTAAAGTCTGCACAGGACGAAATTCGTCATGTGGATGAATACGACTATGTGATTGTTAACGAGCTGATCGATGCATCCGTTCATGACATTATCAGCATTGTGCGTGCGGCGCGTTTAAGAATCGTCAATCAATCCCGCAAGTTTGCCCAACTGATGTCCGAGCTCAAGGGCGTTTAACATCGATTTGGTGTACAATAGAAAATAGGCGGGGTGTTTATGCACCCTGCGTAAGCATTTTTATACAGCTTATCTTTGCTATTCGTAGCGTTTTAAGTTGTTTGTCGCTAACTGTATTACCTGAGTAAATCGACTATGGCACGTATTACCATTGATGATTGCCTGAAAAGAATGGCAAACCGTTACAACCTGACATTGGCTGCGACCACTCGTGCTCGCCAGATTGCGAATGGCTCTACTCCACAGGTAGATGCTGCACGTGACAAGCCAACAGTTGTTGCATTGCGTGAAATGGCGCAGGGCAAATTGTCAGAAGAGATTCTTAAGCGTTATCGCGATTTTTAAGCAATCGCTGGATTCTCTATCATGGACGGGGCCGCCATTCCACTAAGTACAGATGCAGTCGGTTCTGGCAAAGTTGAGTCTGCGCCGGCCTCTCCCCATGAGCAGCTTGAGCAAAGCCTCGAGCTTTTTTTCTCCAAACTTAAATATTTACCTCAGCCTGATATTGATCTATTAGAAGCGGCCTATCGCTTTAGCGAAGTGGCGCACGAGGGACAATATCGTAAGAGCGGGGAACCCTACATTTCCCACCCACTCGCGGTGGCGACGATTCTTGCTGATTGGCATTTAGATCCTCAGGTCTTGATGGCGGCGCTCTTGCACGATGTGGTGGAAGATACCGCGGTAACCAAGGAAGAGTTGCAAGAATTATTTGGTAAGCCAGTCGCAGAGTTAGTCGACGGTCTATCTAAACTAGAAAAAATCGAATTCCAAAGTCACGAAGAAGCCCAAGCAGAGAATTTTCGTAAAATGCTGCTGGCCATGGCGCGTGACATCCGCATTATTCTGATCAAGATTGCGGATCGTCTGCACAATATGCAGACGCTTGATGCGATGCGTGCAGATAAACAGCGTCGCATCGCACGTGAAACGATGGATATTTACGCCCCCATTGCGAACCGCATTGGCTTAAACGCGGTGTATCAGTCGTTACAAGATCTTAGTTTCCGTTATCTTCACCCCAATCGGTATCAGGTTTTATCCAAAGCGGTGAAAGCTGCGCGCGGTAATCGCCGGCAGCTAATTGATAAAATCTTGGCTGCACTACAAACCAAGCTAGAGTCTGCCAAATTAAAGTTCTCTGTTTCCGGTCGCGAGAAAAACCTGTTTAGCATCTATAAGAAAATGCAAGAAAAGCATCTGACATTTTCTGAGGTGTTAGATATTTATGGTTTTCGCGTGGTGGTAGAAGATGAGCCTTCATGCTATTTGACATTGGGTGCTTTGCACGCCCTCTATAAGCCAATCCCGGGTAAGTTTAAAGACTACATCGCCATCCCGAAAGCAAACGGTTATCAATCGTTGCACACTACTTTATTTGGCCCGTACGGAACGCCAATTGAAGTTCAAATCCGTACGAAAGATATGCATCGCACGGCAGAGGATGGCATTGCTTCTCACTGGATGTATAAGAGTACCGATGGCCACATGAATGAGGCGCATCAGCGCACGCATAAGTGGTTGCAACGTTTGCTTGATATTCAGTCTGAAAGCGGCGATGCCGCCGAATTTCTTGAACATATCAAGGTCGATCTCTTCCCTGACGAAGTGTATGTGTTTACGCCCAAAGGCCGCATTTTGGCCTTGCCACAAGGCGCAACCCCAATCGACTTTGCTTATGCAGTGCATACCGATATTGGTACGCATTGTGTGGCCGCGCGGATTAATTACGAACTCATGCCACTTCGTACACGCCTAAGAAGTGGTGATCGGGTAGAGATTGTGACGGATAATCAGGCGTTCCCGAACCCGTCATGGTTATCTTTTGTTTCTACCGGTAAGGCGCGTTCGCAAATTCGCCATTACCTAAAAACCATGCAATACAACGAATCCGTTGCATTGGGTGAGAGTTTGCTTGAGCAAGCCTTTGATGTACTGGCACCAACGCGGGGAGATCACCCTCCTGAAATGTGGGATCGTTACCTGAAAGAGATTGGCTCGAAATCGAAAGATGAAGTGCTAGCTGATATTGGTTTAGGTAAGAAGCTCTCGATGGTAGTTGCACGTGCGCTATTGAAACTGAGCGGTATAGAAGCTGCTGACATGAGTGGCCTGCCTGCTATTCAACTGCGTGGTTGGGAAAGCTCTGCACTACATTATGGTAAGTGTTGTTATCCACTGCCGGGCGACAAGATTGTGGGTTTGGTGACAAAAGGGCAGGGCTTAGTTGTCCACATGTCTGATTGTCATCACGTAACCAACCCAGAGGTTAACCCGGAGAATCTTGTGGAAATCGATTGGGATCCGCCATCCGATAAGCAATACGATGTCGGCCTAGATGTTATTGCGGTGAACGACCGTGGCGTGTTAGCACAAGTGGCTGCGGTGGTATCTGATCACAATGCCAATATTGTGAATGTGCATTTAGAAGAGTTTGATCAACGACCAAACTTCACTTACATTCGCTTCTTGTTGCAAGTGCAAAATCGCGCTCAGTTAGAAGATATTATCCGTAACTTGCATGCGATGCAGATTGTCGAAAGTATTCGCCGCCGCCGTAACTAATGCTAGCGTCGGCGCTGCATCTGTAACCTTTTTTAATTCAAAACAAGAACTTGCAAATGGCTGACTTTCTTATCCGTGCAGCAACGCCTGCAGATGTGGCTTCTATTCATCAAATGATTTTAGACCTTGCAGAATTTGAGCAACTAACCCATTTAGTCGTTGCGACAGAGCAAGATTTGCATCAGCAATTGTTTACTGATAGTCCTTTTATTTTTGCCTTTGTGGTTGAGCAAGCGGGCAAGGTGGTGGCGTTTTCGCTGTGCTTTAAAAATTACTCTACCTTCTTAGGTAAACCCGGTCTTTACTTGGAGGATCTGTATGTGCAACCTGCTGCGCGGGGAATGGGCATTGCTAAAGCGATGTTGCGTTATCTAGCGAAAGAAGCGGTGGCGAGAGGGTATGGTCGATTTGAATGGACGGTACTGGATTGGAATGCCAACGCCATTGCCCTGTACGAGTCGATGGGCGCTGAACTAATGAATGAATGGCGAATCTGCCGTGTAACCGGCGATGCATTGCTGAAACTTGCTGGAGATTAACTAATCTTCTAATTTTTCAGATCGTTGCGATTGATATTGTGCATACACAATGGCAGCGGCCCATACACAAGCGATAATTAGCATGAGTCGGCCGCCATTGTGCGCTAAATTCGCAATGAGTTGATCTTTTTCTAGTAGCCCCAAATCACCTAAAATATTGTGCCAGTCATGCCGTTCTGATCGCATATCAACAATATCTTCGTTGTACTCTCCAATTAAACCAAGCTGCAAACTTCTGGCATCACCAATATAAGGGGCAACATCCATTAGGCTTTGTCCTGCCCAGGCAAAGCACACCGATGCAGCAAAGGGATTTTTGTATTTCAGCAAAAATGCGGCCGCTAGAATGAGTGGCCACAGCACTTGGAAGAAACTTCCGCCAAAGAACATTATCAAACGGCCAAACGGTCGAAAAAACAAATGCCCCGCTTCGTGAAAAACGAGGTTGATATTGTGCATGAACGAACTGCCAATTTCGTTGGTATGCCAGTTCATGGTGATAAAATGCAGGCTCCACCAGACAAGTAAGCCAAGGCCAATAGCCCGTACCCACCACATATCATGATCGGATATTGTGTCATCCGAAGCGGGTGGAGTAATGAATCGTTCTTTCCAGGTGGGGTTAGTTGACGTGTCGTCATCCTGTTCTTCGTCGTGTGCTTGTTTGGACATTGGTGACGAGGCGAGTATTTTGGCAAATACAACACCGCAACTCGGGCAGATAGGAATGGGTTTTCCTTCTGCAGTTCGTGCATTTGCTTTGCATTTTGGGCAAACCACAAATCCATGTGAGTCGATGTGCATTTATTTGGCTTGAATGTCATTGGCGTAGTTTGACTATATCATTTGAGAAAGCTATGTGGATAGACACTCACTGTCACTTAGATGCGCCAGAATTTAAACCGGATCTTGCAACACTGATGGCTGATGCACAACAATCAGGCGTATCTGCTTGGGTGGTGCCCGCGGTAACACTGGCAACGTGCACGGATGTGATTGCACTATCTGAACAACAAAGTGCGTGTATTCCTGCACTTGGCTTGCATCCCATTTATGCCGATGCTGTACATGAAATGTCTCATATTGATCAATTAGATGAATTGCTGGCGACGCATCGGCCTTGGGCGGTGGGTGAGATTGGTCTGGATTTTTTTGTGGAAGGGTTGGATGAAAAGAAACAAACTGATTTGTTTGTCGCCCAACTAAAACTAGCCAGAAAATATGATCTACCGGTTGTGCTACATGTACGTCGTTCGCAAGATAAAATCCTTAAATACTTGCGGCAGTTTCCGGTAAAAGGTGGTTTTGCCCATGCATTTAATGGCAGTGACCAACAAGCAATGCAGTTTGTCCAAATGGGGTTTAAATTAGGGTTTGGTGGTGCGATGACTTATTCACGCGCCTTAAGAATCCGTCATCTAGCCGTGACACTCCCGCTAGATTCGATCGTGATAGAAACCGATGGGCCAGATATCCCGCCGGAGTGGGCGCCGCATCAACGTCATACCCCTGATCAATTACCTCGGATTGCAAAAGTATTGGCAGCGTTAAGAGGTGGGATAGCATTAGATGAACTCTCTATACAATTAAGAATCAATACAGAAGTCGCGTTAGGCAGAGCGCTACCCGTTTAAGCAAGATACTCGACTTGTCTAGAATGAGTGATCAGGCGACAATGCCTGCCTTCCACCCCTTTGGTTATGCAGCAAGGAATCGCTAAATGGATTTGCAAGCAGTAAAACAATATCTTCAAGGTCTACAGCAGCAGATTGTCGATGGGCTTTCTTCTTTTGATGGAAAGTCTTTTGAGCGAGATGAATGGGTTCGTCCACAAGGTGGTGGCGGGATTTCTTGCTTGATAGAAGATGGCCATTTCTTTGAGCGTGGCGGGGTGTTGTTCTCTCATGTACAGGGAGATCGCTTACCTCCGTCTGCATCTGCTAGCCGTCCTGAAATTGCAGGCCGTCGCTGGGAGGCGATGGGTGTTTCTTTAGTATTGCATCCACGTAATCCCTATTGCCCAACTGTACATTTAAATGTGCGCTTTTTCTGTGCGATGGAAGAGGGCGCAGAACCCGTTTGGTGGTTTGGGGGCGGAATGGATTTAACCCCCTATTATGGATTTACCGAAGATGCCGTACATTTTCATCAAACCTGTGCCGATGCGGTTAGCCCTTTTGGCGAGCAATATTACCCGCAACTGAAAAAACAATGTGACCAATATTTCTATTTAAAACATCGCCAAGAACCTCGTGGTATTGGTGGTTTGTTTTTTGATGATTTTAACCTATTAGGTTTTGACGCTTCTTTTGCATTTACCCGTTCGGTGGGCGATGCATTCCTAAAGGCGTATTTGCCGATCATCGCAAAACGCAAAGAGATGCCTTTTGGTGAAAAAGAAAGAGAATTTCAACTGTATCGCAGAGGCCGTTACGTTGAGTTTAATTTGGTGTTTGACCGGGGTACGCTGTTTGGTCTTCAATCTGGCGGAAGAACAGAATCTATCTTGCTTTCTATGCCGCCATTGGTTTCTTGGAAATATGATTGGCAACCAGAAGAAGGTACTGAAGAGGCGAAGTTATATACCGATTTCTTGATAGAAAAAGACTGGTTAGGACGTGGTAGTTAGCAAATTCAGATTTCAGTAATATTACCGATCGGGGGCAGAGATGTCCCCGATTTGTATTTTGGGGGCTAAAGTGTCGTAAATCTGATCTGCTCTGTCGCAAAAATGACCATTTTTGTGAAAAAAATTAATGCCATGTTAATAAAATTGGTGTTTTTTTGTTTTAAATCATTGGCTTAATGTAAATGTCGCATTTTTATAAAATTTATTGCCGTTCGTGTCGTAATTACATAAAATGAACTAACTGATCAGGTGCTCTGTTGGGTTGATGCTATACAGACTTTGTTAAATCAACTTAAATCGCACCCTTCTGGCAAAAACTGCAATAAATAGTGGTTTTCAAAGACAGGCAGCCATATTGAAACTGCCTGCAAGGATTATCAAAAAGCAATCCAGTCTGAAGTTAATCAGGAACCCGTTTTGATACCCGGGCTGGCGGGTAGGATAAGGGTTCTGTGCCTGTTCGTGAGGGGAAAAATGGACAGACAGCAGTGGTTGGACGGCACGCTATATCGCCGACATTTTGAGCAGGACAGTTGTGGCTTTGGCCTGATTGCCAATTTAGACGACACACCAAGCCATTGGCTGGTGAAAACAGCGATTGAATCATTGGCGCGCTTGACGCACCGTGGTGCGGTTGCTGCGGATGGTCTGTCTGGTGACGGCTGTGGTTTACTGTTTAAAAAACCAAGTGCCTTCCTTCGTGAAGTTGCGGGTGCCTGTGGTTTTCCATTAGCAGATAATTACGCTGCCGGTTTGGTCTTTCTAAGTGCCGATGCGGAGATTGCAGAGCAATCTCGCCAGATCCTGAAAACCGAACTAGCTGGCCAAGGTTTATTGGTAGCAGGCTTCCGCTCTGTACCAACTAACCCGATTGCACTTGGCGAATATGCCAAGGCAACGCTGCCAACCATTGAACAAGTATTTGTAAACTGCCCAGCTGTGATGACACCTGACGTGTTTGAGCGTCGCTTGTACATTGCACGCCGTCGCGCAGAAAAAGCAGCGAAACCTGCTGACAAATCATTCTATATTCCAACCCTATCTGGCAAAGTGATTAGCTATAAGGGCTTGGTCACACCAGAAAACCTGCCGGTATTTTACCCAGACTTGCAAGACGCACGCTTCTTGTCATCTTTGGCGGTTTTCCACCAGCGCTTCTCTACCAATACTTGGCCAGAGTGGCGTCTAGCACAGCCATTCCGCATGATGGCGCACAACGGTGAAATTAACACCGTTCAAGGTAACCGTTCTTGGGCGCGTTCACGCGAACAAGTAATGAAGTCTGCGCTGATTCCAAACATGGATGATATCCGCCCAGTGGTTAGCACGGACGGTTCTGACTCTATGTCGATGGATAACCTATTAGAAGCATTGGTGATGGGCGGTATTCCGCTATTCCGCGCCTTGCGTCTAATGGTGCCGCCAGCATGGCAAAACGTGGATAGCATGGACAAAGATCTTCGTGCTTACTACGAATACACTTCTATGCAGATGGAGCCATGGGATGGCCCAGCGGGTATCGTATTAACCGATGGCCGTTACGCCGCCTGTATGCTAGACCGTAACGGTCTGCGTCCTGCACGTTATGTCGTGACCAAAGATCGCCACTTAACCATTTCTTCAGAAGTGGGTGTATGGCCATATGCGCCAGAAGACGTGGTGGAAAAAGGCCGCGTTCGCCCAGGTCAAATTTTTGCAGCTGACTTGGAAACAGGTGAGCTACTGCGTTCAAACGATATTGATAACCAAATCAAAGACGCAGCGCCATTCCGCAAATGGGTAAAAGAGAACGCGCGTTACATCGAAACCGCGATGAACGAAGACGGTCTTGGCCCCGTGATGGACAAAAAAGAGCGTTTGGCCTATCAGAAGCAATTCCAACTAACGTTTGAAGAGCGTGATCAAGTGATCCGTGTCTTGGCGGAAGATGGTCAAGAGGCCGTGGGCTCGATGGGGGATGATACGCCTATGGCGGTGTTGTCTCAGAAAATCCGTTCGCCATTTGATTACTTGCGTCAGCAATTTGCGCAGGTAACCAACCCACCAATCGACCCGATTCGTGAGTCGGTGGTGATGTCGTTGAACACCGTTTTTGGCCCAGAGCGCAATATTTTTGAGCAAAGCCCAGACCATGCGAAACGTTTGGAAATTCGTTCGCCAATTCTGAGCCACGCGAAGTACGAAGCGCTAATGAACTTAAATGATTCGAACTACAAATCAGTGAAGTTCGATATCACTTACAACCCACAAGAATCTACGCTAAAAGCAGCACTAGATAAGCTGGTTGCGGACGTATTGGCTGCAGCTCGTGCGGGAGGGGTGATTCTAACGCTAACAGACCGTAACATTAGCAAAACTCGCTTGCCTATCCATGCGTTATTTGCTGTGGGTGCGGTGCATGCCGCGCTAATTAACGCAGGTCTTCGTACCAAGACAAACTTGGTTGTAGAGACCGCTGCAGCGCGTGATCCACACCACTTTGCTTGTTTGATTGGTGCGGGTGTTTCTGCTATTTATCCATACTTGGCTTACCAGACTGTACAAGAGTTGCTAGAAACTCAGCAGATCAGCGGTAACATCAATGATCTACTTTCTTACTACCGTAAAGGTATTAACAAAGGGTTGTTGAAAGTCTTGTCTAAAATGGGTATTTCAACCATCGCTAGTTACCGTGGTGCTGGCTTATTTGAAGCCGTTGGTATCCATGAAGAAGTGATGGAAGTTTGCTTGCCAAACACAGAGAGCCGTTTGTCTGGTGCTAACTTCGCTGACTTTGAAGATGATATGAAAGCATTGGCACGCCAAGCGTGGAACCCAATGCGTCCAATCTCTCAAGGTGGTTTGCTGAAGTATGTGTTCGGTGAGGAATATCACGCTTACAACCCAGATGTGATTACTTGGTTGCAAAAAGCGGTACAAAATACCGATTACGATGCGTATCGTAAGTATGCCGATCTTGTGAATAACCGCCCAGTGGCGATGTTCCGTGACATGCTAAAACTGAAAACAGTAGATGGCATTTCGCTAGAAGACGTTGAGCCAGTAGAAGAAATCCGTAAGCGTTTCGACTCTGCAGGGATGTCGCTAGGTGCGCTATCTCCTGAAGCCCACGAAGCACTTGCTGAAGCGATGAACCGCATTGGTGGTCGCTCTAACTCGGGTGAAGGTGGTGAAGACCCTTCTCGTTACGGCACAATCCGTAACTCGAAAATCAAGCAAGTGGCAACAGGCCGCTTTGGTGTGACACCACATTACTTGGTGAATGCAGAAGTGCTACAGATTAAAGTAGCGCAGGGTGCAAAACCGGGTGAAGGTGGTCAGTTACCGGGTGACAAAGTAAGCCCGCTAATTGCACGTTTACGTTGCTCTAAACCTGGCATTCCGTTGATTTCACCTCCGCCGCATCACGATATTTACTCGATCGAAGATTTGGCGCAGCTGATTTTTGACTTGAAACAGGTTAACCCACAGGCCTTGGTGTCTGTGAAGCTAGTGGCTGAACCAGGTGTTGGTACGGTGGCAGCCGGTGTTGCCAAAGCGTATGCCGACTTGATTACCATCTCTGGTTACGACGGTGGTACAGGTGCATCACCACTGACTTCTGTGAAGTACGCTGGTACGCCATGGGAACTAGGTTTAGCAGAAGCACAACAAGTGTTGCGTGCAAACGGCTTGCGTGGTCGCGTTCGTATGCAAACTGACGGTGGTTTAAAAACAGGTCTAGATGTGGTGAAAGCCGCTATTTTAGGTGCAGAAAGCTTCGGTTTTGGTACCGGCCCAATGGTTGCCTTGGGATGTAAATACCTACGTATTTGTCACCTAAACAACTGTGCAACGGGTGTGGCTACGCAAGAAGTAAAATTGCGTACAAAGCACTTCATCGGTATCCCAGAAATGGTGATCAACTATTTCACTTTCATCGCGCAAGAAACCCGCGAGTGGATGGCGAAATTAGGTGTATCTAAACTAGAAGAGCTCATTGGCCGTCTAGACCTACTGGAAGTGCTAGAAGGTGAATCCGAGCGTCAAAAACGCCTGGATCTAAATGCGTTGGTGGGTGGTCGTGATATTCCAGCTACTGAACCACGTTTCTGCGTAGAAGCATCTAACCCATCTTTCGATAAAGGTGAGTTGGCTGAGCAGATGGTGGTGGATGCACAATTGGCACTACAACATAAAACTCACCAAGAGTTGTTCTACCCAATTAAGAACACCAACCGTTCGATTGGCGCACGTTTGTCAGGTGAAATTGCTCGTCGTTGGGGCGTAAGTGGCTTGCCAGAAGGCACGTTACATGTTCGCTTTAAAGGTAGTGCAGGTCAGTCATTTGGTGTTTGGAACGCCAATGGTCTAGATCTAACCCTAGAAGGCGATGCAAACGACTACGTTGGTAAGGGTATGAACGGTGGCCGTATTGTGATTGCTCCGCCACCTGGTTCAACTTTCAAGTCTCACGAGTCTGTGATTGTGGGTAACACTTGTTTGTATGGTGCGACAGGCGGTAAGTTGTACGCAGCAGGTATCGCTGGTGAGCGTTTTGCCGTACGTAACTCTGGTGCATTCGCGATTGTAGAAGGTGCCGGTGAACACTGTTGCGAATACATGACCGGTGGTTGTGTGATCGTCCTAGGTGAAACGGGTGGTAACTTCGGTGCGGGTATGACCGGCGGCTTCGCCTTGGTATACGATGAAAACGACAAAATCGTTCGTCGTTATAACAACGAGCTAGTCGACATTCAGTTGATCACTAGCGAAGCGTACGGGCATGTTCGTCAATTCTTGCGTGATCGTATTGAAGAGCACGTTGAATTAACAGGCTCTGCACGTGGTCGGGAAATTCTGGATGACTTTGCCGATGCAATTGGTAAGTTCTGGTTGGTAAAACCAAAAGCAGCGAAGTTGGAAAGTCTGCTGAAGGACTAATTGCGTGAAATGGAGGGGAAACCCTCCATCTCTGAAAAGTTATCGAAAAGATTTGAGGCGTATCATGGCTGACGTATTTCAGTTTTTGAATCTTGGCAGAAACCCGGGCGAGAAAAAACCGGCAGAATCGCGCAAGATTGAGTTTAGAGAAATTTATCAACCACTAAGCAAAGAGCAAGCTGTTGAGCAAGCTGGCCGTTGCTTGGGTTGTGGTAACCCATACTGCGAATGGGAATGCCCTGTTCACAACTTTATTCCTAACTGGCTAAAGCTAGTCAAAGAAGGCAAGTTGTTCGAAGCGGCAGAAATATCGCACAAAACCAACTCTTTGCCAGAGATTTGTGGTCGTGTTTGTCCGCAAGATCGTCTGTGTGAAGGTTCTTGTACCCTGAATGAAGACTTTGGTGCCGTTACCATTGGCTCGATCGAAAAGTACATTACAGACGAAGCCTACAAAGCAGGCTGGCGTCCAGATATGTCTGAAGTGGTTTGGACAAGCAAAAAAGTCGCCGTCATTGGTGCTGGCCCTGCTGGTTTGGCCTGTGCAGACGTTTTGGTACGTAACGGTGTGAAACCTGTTGTGTTTGATCGCTACGAAGAAATTGGTGGTCTGCTAACTTTCGGTATTCCAGAATTCAAACTGGAAAAAGAAGTGGTGCAACGTCGTCGTAAGATCATGGAAGAAATGGGTGTTGAGTTCCGCCTAAACACCGATATTGGCCGTGACATTAGTATTGACGAACTACTGCGTAATTACGATGCCGTCTTTATGGGTATGGGTGCGTATAAGTATATGAAGGGTGGTTTTGATGGTGAAAACCTACCTGGCGTACTAGAAGCATTGCCATTCTTGATCTCTAACGTGCGCAACACCATGGGTACGTTAAAGGATGGCGAAGAGTTCCTAGATATGGCAGGTAAGCGCGTTGTGGTACTTGGCGGTGGTGATACCGCAATGGATTGTAACCGTACCTCTATCCGTCAAGGCGCAGAGAGCGTGATTTGTGCTTACCGCCGTGACGAAGAAAACATGCCTGGTTCTAAGCGCGAAGTCGCAAACGCGAAAGAAGAGGGCGTGCAATTCTTGTGGAACCGCCAACCAGTTGGCGTGGTAGAACACGAAGGCGCGTTGGGCGTGAAGCTAGTCACTACTCGCTTGGGCGAACCGGATGCAAAAGGCCGTCGCTCCCCAGAAGTGGTGCCTGGTTCAGAAGAAATTGTACCTACGGATGTTGTGATTGTTGCGTTTGGTTTCCAAACCGAACCAGATAGCTGGTTTGAAGCACAAGGCATCAAAACAGATGACCGTGGCCGTACCGTTGCTCCAGCAACACAAGCATTTAAACACCAAACCACCAACCCGAAAATTTTCGCGGGCGGTGACCAGGTGCGCGGTGCAGACTTGGTGGTACGTGCAGTATTTGAAGGCCGCCAAGCAGCCGAAGGCATCTTGTCTTACTTGAACGTTTGGTAAGGTAAGCAATACTACCTAAAGGTCGTATTGATAAACAAAACGGCAGAAGAGCAATCTTCTGCCGTTTTGTTTTGTGCGGTTGTACTAGCAATAAAAAATGGCGACCTACTTGGCCGCCATTTTTTTCACTTCGCAATCTTACGATTCGCTAAAGTCCATTTCTGGCGGCTCTTGTTTAAAACCTTTTGTTAAATAGGCCAGATAAACTACGCCTACCGCCAACCAACCAAGACCTAACTTGATGGCATGTCCATCCAAGCTAACCAATAACCATAAATCGGCAACAGCACCAAGTGCGGGGATAAGCAGAAAGCGAATAAAGTCACGTGGAGATGGTTCTGTTCTGCGAATATAAAAGCGCGCAATCACAGAAATGTTCACGCTAGTGAATGCCAAGAACGCACCAAAGTTAATGAATGAAACGGATGTGCTGACATCCATGGTCAGTGCGAGTAATGCAACAACGCCACATAAAACAATGTTAAAAGCCGGTGTTTGGAATTTATTATGTAATTTACCAAACAAACCTTTTGGTAACACACCATCACGTCCCATTGCATAGATTAAGCGAGAGGCACTGGCTTGCGCAGACAATCCAGAAGCAAATTGACCAATGATTAGACCAATCAGGAAGATTGAGACAAAAATGTCACCACCAATATTTTTGGCGATTTCAGACGCCGCCGCATCTGGTGATTGATAGTTTAAACCTGGGTGAGCTAAACCCACAAAGAATGAAGTCACAATAAATATACCACCACCAAACAAGGTAACCAACATAATGGCTTTTGGGATGGTTTTCTTCGGGTGAACGGTTTCTTCTGTTAGCGTGGTCACCGCATCAAAGCCAAGAAAAGAGTAACAAGCAATCGCCGCACCGGCCATTACTAATGAAAGCTGTACTTTTGGCTGATAAAACGGAGATAGATCAAAGAAAGACTTGGTCGCATCACCGGCTACATAGTGAATAGCAAGTAACACAAAGGCGATTAAAACCAGCATTTGCGTCAACATCATTAGGTAGTTGATGGTGTTCGCAAACTTAATGCCAGCAATATTAATGCAGGTAGTCACCACGATAAAACCGATAATCCAAACTGACATTTGCACATTGGGGAAGGCGCTATTTAGGTACACTGCGCCAAATAGCCAGATCACCATCGGTAAAAATAGATAATCTAATAAAACCGCCCAGCCCACCAGAAAACCTAGTTTCGGGTTAATTGCTTTACGCGCATAGGTATAAGCAGAACCAGCAACTGGGTACTCTGCCGCCATTTTTCCATAACTATATGCCGTCATTAGCATGGCGATTAATGCGAGTGCATATGCACCGGCAGTTACCCCTTGGGTGGTGGTCGCCATAAGGCCATATGTACCTAATACAATAATTGGGGTCATGTAGGCTAAGCCAAACAAGACCACCGAACTTAACGTCAACGATCGTTTTAAACCACTCATTACTCTCTCCCTAAACAATGTAGTGACTTCACTACATCCAAAAAGCACCCTCCTCAGGGCGCAATTTCACACAAACAACTTATTCAGAAATTACAAATGCGCGTTGACCTTCGTTACCTTCTACTAGCGTTCCTACTTGCTGAATACGGCGAAGCGCAAGGTATTGGTAATCTGTACGGCTTTTCTCAACGAAAGCCATATCTAAAGAAACCTGAGCAAAGCTTTCTTCGCGCCCTAAAGCCGTAATGACTTCACCAAATGGGTTGACGACAGCGCTTTCTCCCGCAAACACTAAATCGCCACCGGTACCGCAACGGTTCACCATCACTGCAAAGATTTGGTTTTCCATCGCACGCGCGGTAATTAGTACGCGGTGAACCGGGCCATAAGGGTCCATATTGCCGTTTGTGACTAAGAGTAGTTCCGCTCCTTGTGCGGCGAGGGCGCGCGCGGTTTCTGGGAATTCAATGTCAAAGCAAATCAAAATGCCAACCCGAATTCCTTTCCACATGCCGGTTACTAGCTGGTTACCCGGCTCAAATACGCCAATATCCGATGCCCATAAGTGAGTTTTACGGTATTTCAGGTGAATACCTTCTGGCGACATTAAGACCGTGGTGTTGTAAAAGTGGCCGTCTTCTACCTCTGCAAATCCTAGTGCAACAGAAATTTGTTTTTTATTAATCGCGGCTTGCACAGCTGCAAGGGTCGGGCCATCTTCGGTTTCAGCAACAGAAGCGACTTGTTCTGCTGTTGGAAAACCCATCAAGCAAGTTTCTGGAAAGACAATCAGGTCTGTCTCCGCTGCTGCAGACTCGATAATCGACAACACCTTGGCTAGATTGGGTTGAGTAACACCATCTTCCGAACTAATTTGGGCTAATTGAATATTCACGTGTCACGCTCCGAAAGCACGTTGATCTAATACCGAGATTTGCATCAAGTAATACAGAGTATTTGATGAATCTCTTTATAATGTGGATGAATCAGTAATGTCAGCAAGTATAGGTTTAGAAAAAATATTTAGACATTACGCATTAGGGGTAACCTTTGGGGGGTATAGGGATGCTGTCATTGGATAATTTTGTGTGGCACCGCGCGGTTGGTGTGGTGATCGAGTCCTTAGATCAAGACGATTTTTGGCTTAAATTGACCCGCGTATTATCTGATTATGTGCATTTTGATAGCTGGGTCGCATTAGTTTTTACAGATCACTCTCCTCCAAACGTATTAGCAGAGATGCCAATGGATGACGGTTTGGCTGATCCGTTATTTGAAGATTATCTCAATGGCCTTTATGTATTAGATCCGTTCTTTATCGCGTCCAGAGAAAATCGTAAAGAAGGTTTGGTGCGGCTAGACGATGTGGCACCGGATCGATTCAAAGCGACTGAGTACTACCAACGGTATTTTCGCTTAAATATTGTGGAAGACGAACTGCAAATTAATTGCTTGCTACCAAATGAAGCGACCTTGTGCTTATCGCTAGGTTCGCATCAGCGAATTCCGCCGACCGCACTCAGTCTGTTAGAGATATTGTCACAATGGTTAATCCCTTTATTACGGCAGCGTTGGCATTTCGAGCAAATTAAAGCTAACACGGTCTTATCTGGTTCTCGCCCGGCCACTAAAGAGCGAGTCTCTGCATTAGTGAATGCTAAATTCAACTTGGGCAATAGTACGCTCACCACAAGAGAACTAGAAATTAGTCGATTAATGTTAAGCGGCTTTTCTTCGAAAGGGATTGCTTCTCGCTTAGGAATTGCGACAGAAACCGTCAAAGTGCATCGTAAACACTTATATTCAAAGTTGGGCATTAATTCACAGTCCGAATTGTTTTCTCTCTTTTTGCGAGAAACTGTTTCAGATGTTGGGGTAGGGGAATAAACTAGATTGAATAGAATAGATCGGCAATCGAAGGTTGCTCTGGCATAATATGCGCCGTATGAAACCTCGATATCGACAAGCTGCTAATACCTACTCACTGTCTGATCCTGTTTGGACACAGGCAAGAGTCATTGCTTCACCACTTGCGTGGCGATGGCTAAGTTCAGCGGGTTCACTTACCTGGCGTTTAAAACAATTAAGCCCCAATTTTGCGGTCACCCTGATGAAGTCCGGGCATGGCTTTGTCTTGCCGGATGAATGGGCGTCAATTGCATTGCCCAAAAGGCAACAGGTCTGGCAGAGAGATGTTTGCCTAACGCTAGATGATGAGCCAATGGTAGTCGCCCACAGTATCACTTCTCTCACTGGCGTGAAGCAAGTTTGGAAATCGCTGTATACGCTAGCAAGAAGACCGCTTGCGGAAGTGTTGTTCACAGACCCTAGCGTACTTCGCTTACCGTTATCTTATGCGCGCATTAACCCATTTCATCCGCTATATCAGCAAGTCAAGCAAATCGACAAGCATTTGTCCGAGCCACTGTGGGCACGACGCTCTATTTTTGTTCGTAACAATACACCGCTAATGGTGACAGAGATATTTTTACCTGCTTTATGGAAAAGGATTTATCGCAGCCATGACGCTTAGCAATAAATTACACGCTTATGCGAGACTTGTTCGTTTAGATAAGCCGATTGGCTCACTCCTCTTGATGTGGCCAACCCTATGGGCGTTATGGTTAGCAAGTGCAGGGCGCCCAGACCCAATGTTGGTAGTAATCTTCATGGTGGGAACCGTTCTGATGCGTTCTGCTGGTTGTGCTGTCAATGATTGGGCGGATCGGGATTTTGATGGCCACGTAGAACGTACCGCAAAGCGTCCCATCGTATCTGGCGAGGTCTCTCCAAAAGAAGCCATTGTGGTGGCAGTTGTTTTGGCGCTCATGGCGCTATTAATTGCACTTCCTCTCCCAACATTATCCTTGCTAATGACTATTCCAGCAGCCATTTTGGCTGGTACATATCCCTTTTTTAAACGGTTCTTTGCGATTCCTCAGGCCTATTTAGGGATTGCTTTTGGTTTTGGTATCCCGATGGCGTATGCGGCAATTGTTGGTGAGGTGCCCGCTATTGCATGGTGGTTATTAGTCGCTAACGTATTATGGACAATTGCTTACGATACTGAATACGCCATGGTGGATCGAAACGATGATATTCGTATCGGCATTAAAACGTCAGCGCTCACTTTTGGACGATTTGACGTCGCAATCATCATGCTCTGCTACGCCATTGCATTAGCAATTTTGGTGGCGGTTGGGATGGTGCACCACTTAGGCATGATCTATTACGGTGGATTGGTTGTTGCGGGTTTGATTGCGGTGTATCACTATTTCTTAATCCGAACCAGAGAACGTGCCAAATGCTTCAAGGCCTTTTTGCATAACAACTGGTTTGGCTTGGCTGTGTTTGTTGGGATATTAGGTCAATTAATGTGACAAAACAGTTTGCTAGCTAAAGGTTTGATCATTTTCTGTCTCCGCGTTTTTGAAATTTGACTTGAGTCAATTTTCGTACTCGCTGAGGTGTGGACAATTGCTCCGTGTTAAATGAAGTGATTACATGTGGAGTAAAAAAATGAATTGCAAACTTTTGTCAGCGGTTTTAGTTACCGGGTTGTGTGCATCTCTTGCTGTAAAAGCTGAAGATGAAGGTAATTGGATGATTCGTGCAAGGGCAGTGAATTTAGATATGGCCCAAAAGTCTGATCCAGTTTCAGGAACAGGTGCAAGCAACCGCCTTACTGTAAATAACAAAGTAATTCCAGAGTTGGATGTTAGCTATTTCTTTACACCAAACATTGCTGCAGAATTAGTGTTGACAGTACCTCAGAAGCAAAATGTATATCTGGATGGTGACAAAATCGGTACGTTTAAGCATCTACCTCCAACCTTGCTAGCTCAGTATCATTTTAATCCTGAAGGTAATTTCCGTCCGTACGTTGGTGCCGGTGTTAACTATACTTTGATTAGTAAAGAACAGATCGCTAACGGGGCTTATCACTTAGATAACCACAGTACCGGACTTGCTCTTCAAGTAGGTTTTGATTATAAACTGGGTAAAAACGTTTACTTGAATGTGGATTTGAAAAAACTCCGCCTTCGTAGCGATGTGCTAGATAGTTCTAATCAGAAAGTTTCACGCGTGAAGCTTGATCCAGTCTTGTTTGGTATTGGTATTGGATATCGTTTCTAAGTGATGTAGCTATATCCGCTCATTGAGTTGGCGTATTGAACAGAGGCTGATTTATCAGCCTCTGTTTTTTTGTAATTAGCCCTTGCTAGGAGCAAGTACTAATGCTTCGCCTTCAAGCACAATCGTTTCACCCACCTTACAAACAGTTGCTAGGGTCACTCGTTTTTTTGCTAAATCAATCGCGGTAACCGTTGCCCGGGTAATGACTGTATCGCCAGGGCGAACTGGCGCCTTAAACTTTAAGCTTTGGCTCATGTAAATACTGCCAGGTCCTGGTAGACGAGTGCCAATAACGGCTGAAATTTGACCGGCAGTTAACATGCCGTGTGCAATGCGGCCTTTAAACATGGTGGCTTCTGCATATTGTTGATTCAGGTGAGCAGGGTTGGTGTCGCCACTGACGCCGGCATACATCACAATATCTGCATCGGTAATGGTGCGACCAATTTCTGCAAATTGACCCACTTCCATCTCTTCAATGTAAACACAATCTTGCGACATCCTAAAACTCCTTGAGGTTAAGGTATTGAGTTGCAAATATCATAAGCGGCAATGCCAGAATTTGGAATCAGAGCATGTTAGAAAGACTTCGCTACTTTGGCTCTCTTTGATACACATCATATTTGCAGTGTTAGGTAAAACGGTTGTATTTATTGTATGATACATTAAATTGCGGAACCTTATTCCGCATTGCAGAATTAAATGGGTGCAATAAGGGGCGCCTATTAAAATTCATCATGCAAATTGGTATTCATGATGAACTTTGTCGTTAATTCACGGCGATTGGCTTAACGCATATAGTTAAGCCTGTTAAAATATAAAGTTATCGAATTCACTTTTAGGCTGAAATGCACTTGTGTTCAGCCAAATTAGTTGGCTACAAAGTGTTTTATGCCAACTACTACTAATTAACTCTTCATGCCAGCAGGAGGCGTATGAAAGTCCTAGTCGCAGTTAAGCGCGTTGTGGATTACAACGTCAAGGTACGTGTAAAAACCGACGGTAGTGATGTTGATATTGCTAACGTAAAAATGTCGATGAACCCTTTTGATGAAATTGCGGTAGAAGAAGCAATTCGTTTAAAAGAAGCAGGCAAGGCAACTGAAGTTGTCGCTGTGTCTTTGGGTGTGACGCAATGCCAAGAAACGCTACGCACTGCTTTGGCTATGGGTGCTGACCGTGGCATTTTGGTTGAGACAGATCAAAAGCTAGAGCCATTAGCCGTCGCAAAGTTACTAAAAGCGGTGATCGAGAAAGAGCAACCTCAATTAGTGATTCTTGGTAAGCAAGCGATTGATGACGACGCAAACCAGACTGGTCAAATGTTGGCTGCGCTAACCGGCTTCCCGCAAGGTACATTTGCTTCAAAAGTCGAAGTGAATGGCGACGCGTTAACCGTGACTCGAGAAATTGACGGCGGTCTAGAAACGATTGAAATTAGTTTGCCAGCGGTGATCACTACCGACTTGCGCCTAAATGAGCCGCGCTTTATCAAATTGCCAAATATTATGGCAGCAAAGAAAAAGCCAATCGAAACCACGACGCCAGCCGCTTTAAACGTAGATGTTGCTCCACGCATTACAGTGGTCAAAATGGCTGAGCCTGCGGCACGTGCTGCAGGTAAAAAAGTGGCTAGTGTTGCAGAACTAGTTGAAAAACTCCGTACTGAAGCAAAGGTGCTGTCATGAGCGTATTAGTCATTGCAGAACACGATAATAAAGAATTAAAAGTTGCTACCCTAAAAACTATCGCTGCAGCTCGCAAAGTGGGTGCCGATGTTCACGTATTGGTTGCAGGGTTTCAATGCGCAACCGTAGCAGAAGCTGCAGCAAAAGCAACTGGCGTAGCAAAAGTGCTAGTGGCTGACGCAGAAGTGTATGCGCATCAATTGGCTGAAAACATGGGTAGCCTAATTGCGTCGCTCGCTAAAGCGTATGAGGCTGTATTGGCGCCAGCAACCACTGCGGGTAAAAACTATCTGCCACGCGCAGCAGCATTGTGTGATGTTTCAATGGTTTCTGACATTGTTGCTGTTGAATCCGCAGATACTTTTGTGCGTCCAATTTATGCGGGTAACGTATTAGCTACCGTAAAAAGTAACGATCCAATCAAGTTTGTTACTGTGCGCCCAACTGCATTTGATGCAGATGTTAGTAACACCGGTTCAGCAAGTATTGAAGCTGTAGCAGCGACCGCAGACAGTGGCAAGTCTAAGTTTGTAAATGCAGAAATGGCAAAGTACGATCGTCCAGAATTAGCGACCGCACGAGTGGTGGTGTCTGGTGGTCGCGCATTGGCGTCTGCAGAAAACTTCAATGCAGTGTTAACACCGCTTGCAGATAAACTAAGTGCCGCATTAGGTGCCTCACGCGCGGCGGTGGATGCTGGTTACGCGCCAAACGATTATCAAGTAGGCCAAACAGGCAAAGTGGTTGCGCCTGAAATTTACTTTGCGGTGGGTATCTCTGGTGCAATTCAGCACATTGCAGGTATGTCTGCTAGTAAAGTCATTGTTGCGATCAACAAAGATGAAGAAGCACCAATTTTCCAAGTGGCAGATTACGGTATTGTGGGTGATTTATTTACCGTTGTGCCAGAGTTGGTGAAAGCACTGTAAGTAATTTTTGTTCGCGTGCACAAATAAATAAGGCTGCCTAGGCAGCCTTATTTATTTTCTGGTTTACATTTCGTTTCCGAAAACTAGAGATATCGCGATCAAGCGTCTTTTGCAAATGTAATTTGCGCATGCCCGTTTGCTCTGGCGTGGTAAAGTGCTCTATCTGCGCGGACAACCAAGGCTTGAACACGTTCTTGGCCGCCCATTTGTGCAATGCCACCAGAAATAGAGATGGTGACTTTTTCGTTTTGAACATACATAGACGAGCGTTGCAGAATCAATTGCAAGCGGTCTAAAACAAATTTGGCACCTTTCAGATCGGTTTCAGGAAGAATGAGTAAAAATTCTTCATCCCCATATCTCACCATGCTGTCAGAATCCCTCATGACAGATCGGCTAATGGTGACGAGGTGTTGCAAAATTTTTCCTGATAGGTCAATGCCAAAGTTGGCTTTGTAATCATTAAAACTATCGACCGATAGTAGGCAAATGGTCAAGCGCCCTTTGTTCTGCTGAGCTTTTAACACTTCTCTTGCTAGTGTTTTATCCATGCCCAAACGGTTTTGTGCGCCAGTCAATTGATCGTGATGAATCCCGTGCTGGGTTTCTTCAATTTCTTGCTGCAATGTCTGTAAAGATTGGCGAGTTTCATTTAGCTCGACTCGAGAGCTTTCCACCGTCAAATGCATCGATCGAGTGGTTTCCAGTATAGAGCCTAACAACGACATGATCTGCTGTTTCTCTTCTATTTCACTTAAGTGTTCAATCGATTGAGAAATACTCTGGTTTGAGCCGCCTAAGTACTGAATCAGATTTAGCGTGGTGGACGATGCTGAATTAACTACTTCATGTAATTGCCCGACAAAAGCCTCATCAATACCTGCATTTTTTTCGGCTGCAGGCGGCGTGTCGCCGGTCACTTCATAATAGAAGCGGGCGTAATTTTCTGGTGTCGGTGGCAAAGCCTGTTCGGCTAAGCGAATCAGTGCAATGCGCGCAATATCGGCTGGAGATGCTGGCATATTATCTTTTTAGCATATCTGCAAAAAATGTACAGAAATAACCCGCCATTTCAATTGTAAAGATTCTTGAATGGCAGCATGTTTTGTTTTTATGGGCTTCGCCTTTTATCAGGCAGGGGCAGCATAAACGAGGAGGTCGCTCCCTGCAAGCCAATTGGTAGAAATCTGAAGAACATTGTCGAGTTGCTGTCATGCAAATCGGATGCTAGTTATAATAGCTACGATTACACGCCTAAACGTAGTGACTAAGTGCGGGGGTGTTTAGTGCTCCGTTGTTGGCGTTCCCTCTTTATTTAATATAAGCAACCAACTATTAAATCTATGCATATTCATATTTTAGGTATTTGCGGCACGTTTATGGGCGGTATTGCCGCATTGGCAAAGTCGGCAGGACATCGGGTGACTGGGTGTGATGCCGGAGTCTACCCTCCAATGAGTACGCAGTTAGAACAATTGGGGATTGAATTAATTGAAGGTTTTCATTCTGACCAGTTAAATCTCAATGCCGATCTATATGTGGTAGGAAACGTCGTCTCTCGTGGTAATCCGCTAATGGAAGCCATTATGGACCGTGGCCTGCCATATATTTCTGGCCCGCAATGGTTGGGTGAGAATATTCTGAGAGATAAATGGGTGCTAGCTGTTGCCGGTACGCACGGCAAAACCACTACCAGTTCCATCTTGGCCTGGTTGTTAGAGTATGCAGGTTTAAACCCAAGCTTCTTAATTGGTGGTGTACCAGAAAACTTTGGCGTATCTGCTCGTTTAACCGATAGCCCATTTTTTGTCATTGAAGCGGATGAATACGACACAGCGTTTTTTGATAAGCGCTCAAAATTTGTGCACTACCGCCCACGCACTGCCATCCTTAATAATCTAGAGTTTGATCACGCAGATATATTTAATGACATTGCTGCTATTGAAACCCAATTTCACCACTTGGTAAGAACCGTACCGGCTAGTGGTCGATTGGTCGTGAATGGTAAAGAAGCATCGCTTGAGCGTGTGTTACAAAGAGGTTGCTGGTCAGAGGTGGAAACCTTTGGCGCGGACAATAGCCTTTGGCAAGCCGGCGAGCAAACGGAATGTAATGGTTTCGAAGTAAAAGTAGGTGGTGCACTACACGGTAATGTTAGTTGGGAATTGCTCGGTGAACATAACCGAAATAATGCATTGGCTGCGTTAGCGGCTGCTAGGCATGTGGGTGTGACGGTTACAGATGGTATTGCTGCGCTAGCTAGTTTTCAAAACGTCAAACGTCGTATGGAAGTAAAAGGCTGCGTAAACGGCATTACCGTGTATGACGATTTTGCCCATCATCCCACTGCCATTGAAACCACCATTGCTGGCTTGAAACATAAAGTTGGTGATGCGCGCATTTTAGCTGTGCTTGAGCCGCGTTCTAACACCATGAAACTAGGTACGTTAAAAGACCAATTGGCGAGTAGTTTAACGGTTGCAGATAAAGTCTTTTGCTACGCAGCCAATCTAGGGTGGGATGCCGCTGGTTCTCTAAGCGCGCTAGGGGATAAGGCGAGTACCTTTGAAGAACTCGATACGCTAGTGCGGGCGGTAGTGGCAGAAGCTAAAGCGAATGACCATATTTTGGTGATGAGTAATGGCGGTTTTGGTGGTGTGCATGGAATGTTGCTCTCCGCATTGGTGGCGGAAAAATAACTCGTAGTGTTTTTTGGGGGGTAAAAGAGTTTGGTAAATCACTTGTTTTGGGTTGTGCTGATTATAAAATAAGCATGACAAGTGGTTTTGTTGCAAAACCGCCACAGAAAGGCAACGAAATGACGAAGGGCTGTGTTTGATACTTGGCTTTTTTGCTACACCTGCGTTTTAATAGTCTCGTGGTTTTGAAATTGGTGTCGCTAAAGACATCGATATACGTCAATCAAACTCAACGGAGTTTTATCAAATGAAAAAACTGATCGCAGTTGCAGTTCTTAGCGCTTTCGCAGCTCCAGCTTTTGCTGACAGCGGCAACGTAACTATTTCTGGTTCTGTTCAAGGCGCATACCAGCACGATAACAAAGCATACGACGGTACAGCTGCTCAAAACCGTATCAATGGTCGTTTCGAATTGACTTTCTCTGGTACTGAAGACCTAGGCAATGGTTTGTCTACAGTATGGGGTGCAACAACACGTACCGGTCTAGGTACAACTACTGGCGAAGGCTCTAAAGAGTCTGGCGCATTCGCAGGTAAAGAAGTTTACGTTGGTCTAAAGAGCGCTTCTTTCGGTCAAGTTCGTCTAGGTAAAGATCTAGACAACTACAATGACGGAAAACACAGTGGCTTCACATACTATAACTACGGCGGCGATTTCTTCGGCCGTACTGATGTATATAATGATTTTGGTTCTTCTAATGGTACAGACTCTCGTAACAACGTAGTTCGTTACGATCTACCAGCATTCGGTAATTTGACAGCTTCTGTTCGCTACAACATGGGCGAAAACAAAACTGCATCTGTTAAAGCATCTAAAGGTTACACCGTACGTGCTGACTACGATACCGAATCTTGGGATCTAGGTGGTGCTTACAACTTGCAAAAAGGTAACTCTACCTCTGCAGGTGACAACTCTGCTAAAGTTACTCAATACAGCTTGACTGGTGCTTACCGTTTCGGTAACGGCCTAGAAATCGCTGGTGAATACGAGCGTACTAAGAAATCTGAAACCAATGCTTCTTACGTTGCTAAGAAAGAATCTATGTTGTATGTTAACTATACAACTGGCAAGCTAGGTTTCGGTGGTGAAGTTGGTCGCGTTAAGAACTACAACTACGATTCAGCTAAAAAACAAACTCTATACGGTTTGTATGCTCACTACAGCCTAAGCAAGCGTACTACTGCATTTGCTGAGTTGGTATCTTCTAAAGTTACCGATCAAGATCGTGCACGTAGCTTTGCTATCGGTATGAAACACTCTTTCTAATCTGTTAGTTATCTAATAGTTTAGTCAGTGAAAAAACCGCCTTCGGGCGGTTTTTTCTATTTGTGGTTTTGTTATTGTTGATTCGTTTGACTGTCAATAGATTGTCATTCTTGCGTCACGGTGTTGTCATGTTTACCTGCTTAGATAGTGGGTATGAATACACCGAACGATGCTTACTTATTATCTTCTCCTGAGCAACCTGCTAACGTTGCTTCTGCCCCTTCCTCATTACATTTCCGATCTATTTTTATTTCTGATATTCATTTGGGGACCGCTGGTTGCCAAGCGAAGTTCTTATTGGATTTTCTAAAGCATACTGAATCTGAACATCTCTATCTGGTTGGCGATATTGTCGATGGTTGGGCGTTGAAGCGGAATTGGTATTGGCATCAGACGCATAATGATGTTGTTCAGAAAGTGCTAAGAAAAGCCCGTAAAGGGACTAAGGTGGTGTTTATTCCGGGGAATCATGATGAATGTGTCCGGCACTTTTTAGGGCTTACCTTTGGCGATATTCAGATTGCAGATGAGGTCGTGCATGAAATGGCTGATGGGCGAAAGCTATTGGTACTGCATGGTGATTTGTTTGATGGGGTGATTCAGTGTGCCAAATGGTTGGCTTATGTAGGAGACCAAGCATATGAATTTACGTTGAAACTTAACCGTTGGTTGAATCAGGTTCGTGGACGAATGGGGTTGGGGTATTGGTCGCTATCTCAGTACCTGAAGCATAAGGTAAAGAAGGCCGTCAATTTTGTGACTCAGTTTGAAGAGGCGGTTGCCGCGGAAGCACGGCAGCGGGGATTGGATGGGGTGGTATGTGGCCATATTCATAAGGCTGAGCTGCGGGAAATTGGCGGCGTGATATATGCCAATGATGGGGATTGGGTAGAAAGTCTAACCGCGTTAGTGGAAACCTTTGAAGGTGAATTACAGATTATTAGTTGGCAAGTGCCGGGTGGGCAAATACTAGAAAGGCTGCCGGCAGTCGTGGCGAGTAAGCATTCATAAAAGCGATCGTGATTTTACGATCGCTTTTTTTATATCTAACAATCACCTAAACGGAATATACATGAAGATTTTAATTGTCACGGATGCTTGGTTGCCACAGGTAAATGGGGTGGTGCGTACTTTAGAATACACGGCGGCCGATTTAGAAAAGTGGGGCCATGAGGTGGAGTTTTTGACTCCGCAAGGGTTTAAAACGATGCCAATGCCAACGTATCCGGATATTCGATTGTCGCTGTTCCCGTACCGAAAGGTAAAAGCCTTTATCGAAGAATTAAAGCCAGAGGCGATTCATATTGCAACAGAAGGCCCATTGGGTATGGCTGCAAGAAAGTGGTGCTTGCAGCAAAATGTGCCATTTACCACCGCTTATCACTCGCGCTTCCCGGAGTATGTTCAGTTACGCACGGGTTTGCCATTGTCGGTAAGCTATGCTTGGTTGCGCCGCTTTCATGGTGCGGCTCGTCATGTGATGGTGCCAACGCCGGTGGTGAGGAAAGATTTAGAAGCCCAAGGCTTTACGAATGTCGCGACATGGTCTCATGGGGTGGATTTAAATCGTTTTCATCCTGAGGGGGAAAAGAATGCTTTGCCGGGTGAGCCGCCAGTGTTCTTGTATGTGGGGCGTGTGGCGGTAGAGAAGAATTTAGATGCCTTTTTGTCCTTAGATTTGCCAGGTTGCAAATGGGTGGCAGGTGTTGGCCCTGCGCGAGAGCGGTTGATGAAAGAATACCCTGAAGTAAATTGGCTAGGGGTATTAGATAGTGTGCAACTCGCTGCTGCTTACCGTAGTGCGAGTGTGTTTGTGTTCCCGAGTAAAACAGATACCTTTGGTTTGGTGATGTTAGAAGCCATGGCCTGTGGCTGCCCTGTGGCTGCTTATCCTGTTACTGGGCCTCTAGATGTGATTGGTGACTCTGATGCTGGTGTGATGGAAGAGGATTTAAAGTTGGCTTGTTTAAAAGCCTTGGTAATTGACCGTGCGACGCCTAGATTGTACGCAGAGCAATTTGCTTGGGAAAAAGCGAGTGAGCAGTTCTTGTCTTGGTTGTGCCAAATTGTTTGGGAGGGTAGTAAACCGTATGAGAAGACGAAACAATTGGCGATTGCATGAATAGTTGATTGTCATTTAAATGTCGTTTAAAGACAAGTAATTTTCCATCTAAACCCAAAGTTTGATCTGGATCAAGCTTTGGGTTTTTGCATTTTTAACCGTGTTGGTAATTTTAAAAAGTACTTATTTTTCAATTGGATGTATGCGTATGAATAAAATGTGAAAAAAGTTTGACCAAATTTATAGGTTTACCTATTGATACGTCGAAATCCCTTTTTAGCATGTCGAAAAAACGTTAATCCGACATGCAAGAAAGCCCGAATATTGCGCCCATGTTCTGCACGTTTGTTTTCATTTAATTGCACATGGGGTGAGAGTCATGGGAATGCGCGAAATTGCTGTAAAAAATGCTGAAGTTGCTGACAAAGTACGTGAACTAGTCAACAACCGTAAACCAGGCTATAGCTTGGATGCTCCTTTCTACGCTAGCCAAGAAGTCTTTGATATTGATATGAAAGAAATCTTTGGTAAGCACTGGATCTATGTTGGTGTTTCTCCAGATGTACCAGAAGCTGGTGACTATATGACCGTGAAAATTGGTGAGCAGCCAATTCTGATTGTTCGCGGTGAAGACAATGAAATTCGCGCGTTCCATAACGTTTGTCGCCACCGTGGCGCACGTGTATGTAGCGGTGCAAAAGGTTCTACCGGTAACTTAGTATGCCCTTACCACCAGTGGACATATAACACACAAGGTAACTTGCTATTTGCTGAGCACATGGGCGAAGGTTTCAACCCACAGCACCATAGCCTAAAACCAGTTCATTTAAAAAATGTAGCCGGTATGTTGTTTATCTGCTTGGCTGAAAATCCACCAGCAGACTTCGATGACTTGGTCGCTACTATGACCCCGTACATTGCACCACACCAAGTAGAAAACACAAAAGTTGCTGCTCAGATCGATATTATCGAAGAAGGCAACTGGAAGTTGACCATGGAAAACAACCGTGAGTGCTACCACTGTACTGGTAACCACCCAGAGTTGACGATTTCCTTGTTTGCTTACAGCTACGGTTTCGCACCTAGCGAAGGCACTGACCCAGGTGCTGAAGCTTACGACAAGATGATTGCTCAGCGCCATGCAGAGTGGGAAGCAATGGGCTTGCCATCTAAAGAAGTTGAGCGTCTAGATTGCGCGATTAGTGGTTTCCGTACACAGCGTATGCCACTAGACAAGGCTGGTCAGGCTCAAACCATGACGACTGAATCTGCATGTAAAAAATTATTGGCTGACTTTACCGATTCTGCATTGGGTGGCTTGTCTTTCTGGACACAACCAAACAGCTGGCACCATTTCATGGCGGACCACATTGTGACCTTCTGTGTCTTGCCAATTAGCCCAGGTAAAACATTGGTTCGTACTAAGTGGTTAGTGAACAAAGATGCAGTAGAAGGTGTGGATTACACCGTAGAAAACCTAACACACGTTTGGAAACAAACCAACGACCAAGATCGTTTGTTGGTGGAAGAGTCTCAGCGCGGTGTAGTGAGCGATGCTTACGAGCCAGGTCCATACTCTCCATACACTGAAACATTGGTTGAGAAGTTCTCTGCTTGGTATGTTGGCCGTTTGAAAGCTAACTTAGGCTAAGTAGTAAAAGGGAGGCTTGCCTCCTTTTAAAGAAAAAATTGGTTCAACAGCATGCCCTATGAATAATTTGCCTACTGGCAGATGCTTTGTAGGGCTTGTTGTTTTAAAACCTTCGTCGTATTTAGAGGAGATGCTTTGATGATTCAGCGCAGTTTATTTGTTTCTCATGGTGCACCTGATATTGTGTTAAACCCGGGTACTTGGGGGTCGATGTTATCTGCGTATGGTCAAATGCTGTGTGACGTAAAGGCGGTGTTAGTGATTTCTCCGCATTGGAGAACAAGAGGACTATTTATTACTTCAGCAAAAGCGCATCATGCGATGCATGATTTTGGCTCTTTTCCTGAAGCATTGTATGAAATGGAATATCACCCACCGGGTGCAACCAAGTTAGCCGAAGAAATTGCGACGCATCTTAGCCAACAGGGTTGGCGGACAACGGCGGACGCGCTACGTGGTTTAGATCATGGCGCATGGATTCCGCTCATGCAGTTATTTCCGGATGAAAATGTACCGGTGCTGCAGTTATCGATGCCCATTAAGATGACGCCACTAGAGGCGTACCAATTAGGTGAGGCATTACAAGGATTAAGCCGCAGTGGTGTGTTGGTGATGGGGTCTGGCTGCTTGACGCATAATTTGAAAGATTACCACCAAAAGCCACTAGAAATGCCGGACTATGTGATGCGTTTTACCGAGTGGATTCGCGATCGTATTGAGCATAATGATAGAGCGGCGTTGATTGATGCGCTAACGTTAGCGCCGGATGCCGAATTAGCCCATCCTACGTCAGAACATTACTTACCCTTGTTAGTGGCATTGGGGGCGGCTGGCGATGATGCACGGGCGACGCTCTTAGAGACCGGTGTGCAGTCGAATGTGCTATCGCTGGAGTCTTATGCTTGGGGCGTGCATTCTGCACCTGAAACTTTCCGCGCTTGTTAATTAAGCCTGGGGGCTGTAGGGGAGTCACAATTGTCCCGATTATCGGGGTAATGCTCTTGGTTTTGTACTATTGGTTGTGGAAATGAATCGATTTATGATGCTGCTATTCTGATATTAGCTAGGGGCATGATGATGGCGGCAAATCGATTATTTATTTTTTTGCATGGCGTGGGAGATAGTGCTGCTGGCATGCGTGGTTTTGCCAATCACTTTGCCGCGCAATTTCCGGACGTAGCGATAGAAGTGCCAGATGGCACCTTGCCAATGGGCCCGCATGGCGGCAGGCAGTGGTTTCCTATTCAAGGTGTGACAGAAGAAAACCGGCCTTCACGAGTCGCGGAAGGTTTGCCGGCAGTAGTGAGTTTGATTAAGGCTGCGCAAGCAAAATACCAAGTGGCAGCGAAAGATACCGTGCTAATTGGTTTCTCGCAGGGGACAATTATGTCTTTGGCCACCGTGGTGGCGCATCCTGAATTAGTGGGGGCAGTGATTGGTTTTTCTGGGCGATTTGCAGAACTGCCATCATCCATTTCAACAGAAACCAAGATTCATTTGTTGCATGGTGAAGCAGACCCTGTGATGCCGGTGATGCTGGCAAAGCAGGCGTATGCGCAGTTGCAATCGCTAGGGGCGAGTGTGACCTTAGATACCGAACCCGGCGTGGCCCATCATATTGGCGCCGGGCTATTCCAAAAAGCGATTGGCTATTTAACGGTATAAGCTGCAGCGAATTAGAATGTGACACCTGCGCGAAGAATTACGTTCGCGTAGGGGGTGCATTCGCCTGTGCGGATAATGACCTTGGCAGTTTTGCTGAGGTCTTTTAACTGCTCATGGCTGATCGTATCTTTAGTAATGCCCTGCGTGGCAGTTTCAATACCGGTTTGAATTTCTGGGCTATGGTTCGCGGTTTCTGCGGCAATTAGCACGGCTTCAATGGCTAATTCATTGGCAACTGCTGTAAGCACATCTAGAAATTTAGGCAAGCCTGGTACAACTGCTAGATCAATCAGCGGGGTATTGGCGGGTACTGGCAACCCTGCATCGCCAATCACGATTAAATCCCCATGACCAGCAGCGGTAATGATCTCGGTAAGTTTGGCGTGAAGCAATCCTGTTTTTTTCATGTTAGCTCGCGATGAATTGATTAAGGCAGCGTAATTTCGTGACGATGCGGAATGGAGCTTTGTGCGCCTTGCCTGCTGACGGTAATGGCGCTGGCTGCTTGGCCAAAGGCGATCGCTTCGGTTAATGCCATACCTTCTTGTAGGCCGGTGGCAATGCCGCCAATAAATGTGTCACCCGCTGCGGTGGTGTCTACGGCAGTGACTTTTTGTGCCGGGAAATGGCCATTTGCTTCTTTGCCTAATGCGTAAACACCTTGGCTACCTAAGGTAATCATTACTTGATGAATACCTTGTTCTTGTAGTTTCAGCGCTGCTTGGTGAGCACTTTCTACATCCGTCACCGAAATACCGGTGAGTTCGGTTGCTTCGGTTTCGTTAGGGATGAGGTAGGAGATCGCTTGCCATGCCCAATCGGGTAACTCGGCCATTGGTGCAGGGTTGACTAACACTTTGGTGTCCACCTTTTTCGCAATTTCTAAAATGCGAATAATGGCAGGGATGGGAATCTCGAATTGCAAGATAAGCAAAGAGGCGGCTTGGATATCTGCTTCTAAGGCATCGATATCTTCTGGGGTAAACGTACCGTTCGCACCTGCAGAAAGTAGAATGCGGTTTTGGCCGTTATCTTCCACTAAAATAATGGCAATGCCGGTGGCTGTCTCTACTGTTTGAACCGCGCTGGTTTCTGCGCCGGCTTCTTTTAAGCCGTTGATTAAACTCTGACCAAAATCATCTTTACCAACTCGACCAATCATACGGACATTGGCGCCTAGTCTTGCGCAGGCAAAAGCTTGATTGGCTCCTTTTCCACCATGATGGGTGGCAAAGTCATGTCCGAGGAGTGTTTCCCCGGCTGCTGGTACACGTGGAGTACGCATGACCAAGTCCATGTTAAGACTGCCAATCACAAGAATAGGAGCGGATGAGTTTTGCATCATTGTTGAATCAAATCATGAAAGAGTAGAAGGGGCGGCAGAAGACTGCCGAACAATTAATTCTGGTTGCAAGATCAGTTGGCGAGTTTGCGTACGGCCACCTGACAAGCGCTCTAGTAGTAATTCTGCCGTACCCACGCCAATCGCCTTTTTCGGCTGCGCAATGGTAGTAAGTGGCGGGATGGTATACGCGGCTAATTCAATATCATCGAATCCAACAATCGAGATATCACCCGGTACGGATAAACCTGCTTGGTGAATCGCACTCATTGCACCAATTGCCATCACATCGTTACAAACAAACACAGCGGTTGGACGATCGTTTCTTGCCAGTAAGGTTTGCATTGCATTGAACCCGCCACGGCTAGTGAAGTCACCACGTGCCACATCGCCTTCTCGACGATCAATGCCTGCTGCTTGTAGGGCTAATTTCCAGCCCGCACGTCTTTCTGTGCTTGGTGCTAAACCTGCCGGGCCGCTAATACAGGCAATATTACGATGACCGAGTTGAATGAGATGGTCTGTCGCCATTTTGCTGCCCGATGTATGGTCTACCTGAACCAGATCGCTATCTAAGCCAATAATGTTGCGATCGACCAATACCAGCGGTACGTTGAGACTTTCTAATTGGCTGGCTAGTGCTGCTTCTGCGCCTGAAGCGACTAAGATCAGCCCATCAATCCGCCGCTCTGCCAATACGCGAAGATGGCAAGACTGTTTTTCTGGGTCGTTATCAGAATTACATAAAACAAGGTTGTAACCCGCATCAAAACACTGGCTTTCTACGCCGCGAATAATTTCCGCAAAGTAGGGGTTTGAATTATTTGGAATCATCATCCCTAGGGTGCGGGTGGAGTTGTGTTTCAAACTCCTTGCGATCGCACTAGGCACGTAACCTAGCGTAGCTACTGCCGTCTCAATGCGTTGCTTGGCCTCTTCGCTAACAAAGCGAGTGCCATTTAGCGCGTGTGAGACGGTGGTGACCGATACGCCTGCATGTAATGCGACATCTTTAATGGTTGCCATAGTAGCTCTGGTATACGCTAGGTGAGTTAACCGCGTGTTTCAACTGTGTATTTATTGCATTTAAATTGGCAAATTGCCAGATTAGTGTGAGCGACGGTTACGACGACGTTCACGGTACATATCTAGCACAACGGCAATAATAATTACACAACCGGTGATAATGCGCTTTGTTGGTTCTGAGGCACCAATTTGTGCCAATCCAGCTTCTAGCACTGAAATGAGCAATACACCTAAGAATGTGTTGGCAACTGAGCCACGGCCACCCATTAAGCTAGTGCCACCAATCACAACGGCTGCAATCACGACTAGTTCTGCACCAATCCCCGCGTTCGGGTCTGCTGCTTCAAGGCGTGATGCTTGCATAATACCGGCAAGACCCGCTAATAAACCGGTAATGGCAAACACCGCGATTTTCACTGGGCGAGGATCAACACCTGCTAAGCGAATGGCTTCTTCGTTTGTACCAATACCAATCATGTAACGGCCAAATACAGTTTTCACCAAGATAATCTGGGCAATGATCACAATTGCAATCGCAATAAAGAAAGACGGTGACAATTGGCCAACCACCGGCGCACTTAACCAATCAATTGCGCTACCGATATATTGGGTTTTAGAGTCGGTTGCAATGTACGCTCCGCCACGTGCTACTTCTAGCATGCCTAAGGTGACGATAAAAGAAGGTAAACGCCAGCCAACTGAAATCACCCCGTTAATCATGCCGGTAACTAAGCCAGTTAGCATGGCAAGTAGCATGGCTGGGAATAAGCTCCAGTGCCATTGCAGCATGGCAATACCCGCTACAGCACTAGAAAGTGCCATGACCGAACCAACGGATAGATCAATACCGCCGATGATAAGAATAAAGGTCATGCCAACGGCCATTACTGCTACGGCTGGGATTTCGTTCGCAATGGTGGTGAAGGTATCTAAACTAAGAAAATACTCACTTAAATAACTAAATAAACCCACCATGAGCAATAGTGCAATGATGAGGCCTAGGTAGTTTCCAAGCTGCTGCTTTAGTTGGCTGGCTTGGTTAGCAGTCTGACTTTGGGTGGTCATGATGTTTTTCCTGCAAAATTAATGGGTTTGTGCAGTGGCTGCGCCATGCTTCATCGAGCTATATTCGCTAAACGCGGCTTCTAGCAAGGCTTGTTGTGACCAAGAGCCACGCTCAAAAATGGTTATGAGTTTGCCCGCACTCATGACGGCAATTCGATCGCAGACGGACATCAACTCACGAAGGTCACTTGACACCATCAAGAGGGCTTTGCCATTGGCGGCCATCTTGTCCATTTCTTTGTAAATATCTGCACGTGCACCGATATCTACACCACGGGTTGGTTCATCTAACAGTAACACATCACAATTGCGATGAATCCAGCGAGCAAAAACCACTTTTTGCTGATTACCGCCAGAGAGTTCTCCGGTGGTTTGCTCGATGGAGTGGCTACGGATGCCTAACAGTTCGCGCATTTCACTGACTAAGCGAATTTCTTTCGCGGCTTGTAGCCACGTCCGTTGTGAAACATCGGGAAGATTCGCTAAAGTGGTATTCACTCGAATCGATTGGCTAAGCAGCAACCCTTGTGCTTTACGGTCTTCTGTAACCAAACCAATGCCGGCTTTCACCGCTTTAACTGGTGAATGCTTCATCGGAATAGATTGGTTTTTGAGGGCGATCTCACCACTGTCTCGTTGGTCTGCACCAAAAATTAAGCGGAGTAGTTCGGTACGGCCAGAGCCAACTAACCCAGCGATGCCTAAAATCTCTCCATTATGTAAATCTAGGCTGACATCTTTTACTGCACTGCCACGGCTTAGGTGTTTGCAGCTAAGTGCGAGTCCGCTAGTTGGACGGCGAGGTCGGTCCATGCTTTCTTGTACGTCTTTACCTACCATCAAGCGAACAATTTCGTCTTGTGTGGTGGTTTTCATTGGACGTGTTTCAATCAGGTGGCCATCTCGAAGTACGGTCACACGATCTGCAATTTTTTCGAGTTCGTCTAGGCGATGTGAAATATAGATAATGCCAACGCCACGTGCTTTGAGCTTTTCGATCTGTTCAAAAAGATGCTCAACTTCACGGTTGGTTAGCATGGCACTGGGTTCGTCTAGAATCAGCACTTTGCAGTTACCCACTAAGTTGCGGGCAATCTCTACCATTTGCTGGTGGCCAATACCTAATTGGCTAACAGGGGTTTCAGGATCGATATGTCCTAAACCAATGGTTTCCATCTGCTTTTTCGCCAAGTCCAGCATGGCTTGTTTGCGAATAAAACCGCCACGGTTTGGCAGACGATCTAATAGTAAGTTTTCGGCAACAGTTAAGGTAGAGATCAACCCTAACTCTTGCAACACCATCCGAACGCCTTGTTGCTCGGCCGATTTACGGCTATCAGGGCGGAAGTCTTTTCCATCTAATAGCATCACGCCACTAGTTGGCGTCACTAAACCCGCAATGATTTTTGATAGGGTACTTTTGCCCGCCCCATTTTCACCGGTGAGTGCTAAGACTTCGCCAGCGTGCAGGGTCAGGTCAATATGCTGTAGCACCGGGCCTGCGTAATGCTTGCCAATACCAGATGCATGAAAGAGTGCGCTACTTGTCATGGTAGTATTCCATTGATCCCGCCAGATCAATTTCGCAGAACGAGCGGGATCAAAGCAAGATTACTTGGTTACCAATTTAACATTGGTCTCAACAACTGCTGGCAGTTTGTTTTGCGGTGTTTTTGCTTTCACTGCTTTTAATGCAGTTTCAATACCAAACACAGCTTGTTGTGCACCAAACTGATCTGCAGTCGCTAATACACGGCCATCTTTTAGCATTGGTTGGATAGCAGAGATGTTATCGTAACCAACAACAGCTACTTTGCCTGATTTGCCTGCAGTTTTGATCGCCGCCACTGCGCCTAGTGCCATATTGTCGTTACCCGCCAAGATCGCTTTTAGATCTGGTGTTTCACGCAACATTGCGCTAGCGATCGTGTTCGCTTTGTCCATTTCCCATTCGCCAGACTGCACGTTTACTACGTTGGCTTTTGCTGCTGCCATCGCGTCTTTGAAGCCTAGGGTACGTTGTTGCGCGTTAAGGGTGGTAGAAACACCTTCTAGGATCGCTACTTTATCGCCTGCTTTGATCGATTTTGCTAGGTAGTCACCCACTAGTTTTGCGCCAGTGCGGTTGTTTGGGCCAACAAACGGTACGGTAATGCCTTTTTCTTTCAATGCTGCTGCATCAAGTTTGTTGTCGATGTTTACAACAATAATGCCTTTAGATACGGCTTCTTTTAGCACTGGTACTAGCGCTTTAGAGTCTGCTGGTGCAATCACGATTGCATCTACTTTTTCAACCATCATTTGCTGAACGATTTTGATCTGTGCTGCGGTATCGGTTTCGTCTTTAATACCGTTGCTCACTAATGCGTAATCTTTGCTGTGCTGTTTCTGATGAGCCTTCGCACCATCTTGCATGGTTTGGAAGAATTCATTTGCTAGGGATTTCATCACTAGCGCGACCTTTGGATGTGCAGCATCAGCAAATGCACTGCTGCTAGCGAACAAACCAACAGTGGTGATCGCTGCTAAGGTTTTTAAAGCAAAACGGCGTGAGTTCATCAGGTTCTCCTAAGTGTCTATTCTGACTTTATTTGGTAGAAAACAATGACGCAAACGTTTGCGCAATCGTTTGCGTGCAGTTTATGTGCACAAAATAAGCAAATCAACAACTTTCGATGTTGCGCTGCCGCATTTTTGTCAACCGTTTGACGAGATGTTTTAAAAATAAAAAAACATCCACCGAGTGAAGGGGGAAATAGCGAGCGGAATATAAGGCGGATTAACTGACTGACCAGTTGGTTACATGAGCGTATAGGTTTTCTTTAAAAAATGCGTATGAATATAGAAGGGAGATTTCCATACTCGCAATCAGAAACACAATAAAACTGCCCAATAAAGAGGAGCGGATACATGAAGATTGCGAGCAAAACATTGGTAGCATTTGCGGTGGCGTTGGCTTCCGTGTTGGTGGTCGGTGTGGCTGGTATATTGCAAATGCGCAGCATTGGAAAAGAACTTGATACCGCCTTTAACGATACGCTGCCTAGTCTATCTATATTGCAAAATGCCAAGGCTGAGGCCGTTAAAGTCAATGCGGCAATGATTAAATTTGTGCTGACGACGGATCTTTCATCGAAAGATAGCTATGAAGCGGAAATGAAAGCCGCTGACGCCAATGTCACAAAATTTCTAAAAACTTATCAGGAAAAATATCTCAGCGACGAACAAGACAAAAAACTACTCAGCGTATCGTTGGCGACATTTGCCGGCTACCAGCAGTCATTAAAAGAGGCGATTGAAGTTTCTAATTCGGGTGATTTGGCCGCTGCAGAAAAACTGATGAAGAACGTCTTGGCGCCAAAAGCGAAGCAGTTAGAAGACAATCTTGAAGCACAGGTTAGCCATAGTAATGCGCTTGGTTTGCAAAATGCGGATTCAGCAAAAAAAGCAGAGGTGATTGGACGTCAAGTCATTATCTGGGGGGCGCTGGCTGGGTTGATTCTTTCTGCGTGGATGGGGTTTAAACTATACCTAACGATTCGTAGTGGGCTAAATACGCTATATCAAACCGTCCATGAGGTGAGTTCGACTTTGGACTTTACGAAGCGAGCTAAAGTAACGACGGAAGATGAGGTCGGAAAAACGATTCATGGTTTAAATGAGTTGCTTGATCGTATGCAGCAAAACCTGCAAGTGCTGTTGGCTAGTTCTCAGGAAGTGGCAAATAGTGCAAATCAGATGACGGCGAATGCGCAACAACTCGCCCAAGCATCGGATACCCAAAGTGATGCAACAGAAAATGTGGCCGCGACGACGGAGCAAATGGCCGTGAGTATTCAGCTAGTGGCCGATCAGTCTCATCAATCACAAGGGTTGGCGAAAACTTCAGGCCAATTAGCCATTGCAGGGGCGCAAATTATTGGGAGTACGATTGACGATATTCGCCGAATTTCTGCCACGGTAAAAAATACCGATGAAACGGTAAAGTTGCTCGATCAACAAAGCAACCAAATTGGTGCCGTCTTGGCCGTGATTAAAGAAGTGGCTGACCAAACCAACCTACTCGCATTAAATGCAGCCATTGAAGCGGCAAGGGCGGGTGAGCAGGGGCGCGGGTTTGCGGTGGTCGCAGATGAAGTCAGAAAATTGGCGGAACGTACTGCATTATCGACACAAGAAATTGCTGGCACGATTAACCAAATGCGCCAATTGTCTAATAGTGCGCGTCAGCAAATGGAATTAACTTTAGAAGAAGTAAATGCCAGTGTGAAACGTGCCGATGAAGCAGGTGGTGCCATCGAAAAAATTGGCGAGGCGGCAGAAAACACAGCAAGTAATGTAGAAGAGATTGCGCTTGCCATTCATGAGCAAAGTTCCGCAACAAGCAATATCGCCGTGCAGATTGAACGCATCACACAAATGACGGAAGAAGCGAGTGCATCTGCCGAAGCAGCTTTAGCAACCGCTAACCGACTAGATCAGTTGGCGAGTGAGCAAATGAATATTCTGCAAAAATACAAACTTTAGGCGTCTAATAAACCTGTTCGGTTGCCGATCCATCTTTCTAGATGGGCGGCAGCCACTTCTGGTTGCTCGGCTAATAATCTTGGCGCCAGATTTCTCGCAATTTCGAGTAAATCCGTATCTCTTTCTAGATCTGCAAACCGCAGTAATGGCACGCCACTTTGACGGTTGCCTAATAGTTCACCTGGGCCGCGAATGTGTAAGTCTTCACGCGCAATCTCGAAGCCATCTGTGCTTCGGCGCATGAGGTCTAGTCGGGCTTGGGCGATTTCGCCTAATGGCGCTTGATATAGCAAAGTACAGTAACTTGCTTTGCTGCCGCGTCCAACTCGACCACGTAATTGATGTAGTTGCGCTAAACCCATCCGTTCAGCGTGGTCGATCACCATTAGCGTGGCATTTGGCACGTCTACGCCCACTTCAATCACGGTGGTTGCGACCAAGATATCTAACTCATGGTCTTTGAATGATCGCATCACCGCTTGTTTTTCACTTGGTGGCAATTTGCCGTGGACTAAGCCAATACGCAGGTCGGGCAACATCGCTTGAAGTGTTTCGTGGGTGGCAACGGCGGTCTGTAGTTGTAATGCTTCAGACTCTTCAATCAGCGGACAAACCCAATAGGCTTGCGCGCCTTGCCCTGCTGGTGCGGGGCGGCAAGCGGCGCCCACTCGTTCTATCAAGTGTTCGCGCTTACGGTTATCTAACAAGGTGGTGACGATGGGTGTTCTACCTGGTGGAAGTTCATCAATCACAGAAACATCCAAATCCGCAAAATAGCTCATCGCCAAGGTACGGGGGATAGGTGTTGCCGACATCATTAGCTGATGCGGTGCTCGGTTTTCATCGCTGCCTTTGCTGCGAAGTTGTAGCCGCTGCCCGACACCAAATCGGTGTTGTTCATCTACCAGTAATAAGGCCAAATTGGCAAAGCTGACTTTGTCTTGAAAAAGTGCATGCGTACCTACCGCAATTTGCACTTCGCCTGATGAAATCGCCGCTAGGTTGGTTTCCCGTTCTTTTTTCTTTTGGCTGCCAGATACCCAGCCAATGCGGATACCCATGGGCGTTAGCCACTCGGTTAGCTTGCGGAAGTGTTGTTCGGCTAGTAACTCGGTGGGGGCCATAAAGGCAGCTTGCATGCCATTTTCGACAGCTTGCAGAGCGGCGAGTGCGGCGACAATGGTTTTACCACTACCCACATCCCCTTGCAGCAAACGTTGCATCGGTACATTGCGGCTTAAATCACGGCAAATTTCGTCAACAACGCGGCTTTGTGCAGGTGTGAGCGCAAAGGGGAGGCTGGCTAATAGTTGGCCAGTTAACTGACCGGTAGACGTAAGGATTGGCGCAGGAACTTCTCTGCGTTTGGCACGGTTAGACAGGAGGGTGAGTTGCTGTGCGAGTAACTCATCAAACTTTAACCGTTTCCAAGCCGGGTGTGTTTTGGCGGTAAGGGGGTATAAATCACTCTCTACCGGAGGCGAATGCAAGAACCGGATGCTCTTTTCTAGTGGTGGTAGTTTATACGCACCGACAATCGAGGCTGGCAAGGTATCGTCTAACAGGACATGTTTTAATGCAATGCCAACTAGTTTCGCGAGGGTGTCTTGGGAGAGTCCGTTGGTCGTGGGGTAAACCGGGGTAAATTGGTTACCCAGTGGCGCATCTAGCCCACTAAACTTGGCGCGAGGGTGCACCATTTCCAAACCAAAGAAACCATGCTTAATTTCGCCGATTAACCGAACCGATTTACCGACTTGCCATTGCTTTTGCTGTGAGGGATAGAAATTGAGAAAACGGACAACTAAACGTCCCGTTTTATCGGCTACTTCGGCAATCAATTGTCTGCGATGACGAATTTGCACTTCGCTTTTTTTGATGAGGCCTTCGACGACAACGACCCGATCATGCGGCGCTTCGGTGATGCCATACAACTGCGTTTCATCTTCGTAACGATGTGGCAAATGCAATACCAAATCTTCCAACCGTGTAAGGCCGAGCTTGGCTAGCTTTTGGCGATTAGGATCGGTAAAGCCGGCGAGTTTACGAAAGGGATCTGGCGTAGCTGAAATGACTTCTGACATAAGTCAGGATTATTCCATAGTAGTAGCCGGTTTGCTATGCCTAGCATTAGATGGTTGATGTGTTTGCATCGGGAAATAAAAAACCGCCTAAGCAAGATACTTAGGCGGTTTTTGGTATTGCTATATTGCTCGAGATTAACCCAAGAACAATACGCCGTCAGCTTCGATCAACGAGCCGCGTGGTAGCGCAGATACTTGAACCGCTGCACGTGCTGGGAATGGTTGTGGTACATACTCAGCCATGATTTCGTTTACTTTAGCGAAGTTAGCCAAATCCACCATGAAGATGTTCAATTTAACTAAGTCGGCCAAAGAACCGCCAGCTGCTTCAGCAACTGCAGCTAGGTTTTTAAACATTTGATGGATTTGTGCATCGATGCCTTCCACGATTTCCATGGTCGCAGGATCCAATGGAATCTGACCAGACAAGTACACGGTGTCACCTACTTTTACCGCTTGTGAGTAAGCGCCAATTGCTTTAGGTGCATTGTCTGTATGGATGATGGTTTTTGCCATTTTTTAAGCTCCGGTGGTGATAAATCACTCTTTGCCAGTCTTTGCCATATGGGGTGCGTTAGGCTGGTAAAAAGTGGTGAAGTAATTGGTTAAGGAAACGCTGTCCTTTTAAAGTTGGCGTAATCATCTCATGATTTCGAGTAATTAGCCCCTCTGATTCGGCGTTTTGCAATGCTTTCCCGACGCGGTTAATAGGTAATCCGGTATGCTGAGCGAAGAGCTCAACCGGGAAGCCTTCGGTTAACCGCAAGGTATTCATCATAAATTCAAACGGTAAATCCGTTAACTCTACCGCGTGTTCTTCTAAAATTTGGCTACTGTTTGCTACGTTTTCCATATAGGCCGTTGGTTGCTTATGGCGTATTTGGCGCAAAATCTTGTCGTGGAAAGATAGCTTGCCATGTGCGCCAGCGCCAATCCCTAGGTAGTCGCCAAAGCTCCAGTAATTCAGATTATGCTGACAACGATGTCCTTTTTGCGCGAAGGCGGATGTCTCGTAGTGTTCAAAGCCGGCTGCCGCTAGTCGGTTTTCGATCGATTCTTGCATATCCGCCGTCAGATCATCATCCGGTAACTCTGGCGGATAGCGATAGAATAGCGTGTTCGGTTCTAACGTTAGGTGATAGCACGACAGATGTTTGGGCGAGAACGATAGTGCCGTCTCGATATCTTCCATGGCTTCCGCTAGGGTTTGGTTTGGAAGACCATACATGAGATCTAGGTTAAAAGTGTCAAACGTTTCTGCGGCAATGTTGACCGCCCGTTTGGCTTCTTCGCTATCGTGCACGCGGCCTAAAGCCTTGAGATGACGTTGGTTAAAACTTTGAATGCCAATGGATAAGCGTGTAATGCCCGCCGCCCGATAATCTTTGAATTTTTGGATTTCAAACGTGCCTGGATTGGCTTCTAGAGTAATTTCCGCATCGGTATGAATGCGCAAGCGTGCCCGGAACGCCTCTAAGATTCTATCTAACCCTTTGGCCGATAAGAGGCTTGGCGTGCCACCACCAAAGAAAATCGTAATAACACGGCGGCCCCAAATAAGCGGTAGGGCGGATTCTAAATCCAGTATGAGTGAATCAATATAGGCGTCTTCGGCTAAGTCACCCCGTTTTTCATGCGAGTTAAAATCGCAATAAGGACACTTTTTTAAGCACCAAGGGATATGTACGTAAAGTGACAAGGGCGGCAGCGATGTCATTTGCCAGTTACTTTTCCCTACCGGCATGGCTATGGGTTGGCTCACTTGCCGGCTTCCTTGTACGGATTCACTAGACTATCGATCATATCGTGCAGTGCCTGCCTAATTTGGGCTTCCGTACATTCTAGTAGCACTGCGTCTTCTAACGCATCTTGCGCCATCTGACGAAGTTCTTCGATATTTTCATTTAATACTTTAATTTTTTCGACGCAAGAGACGGGGCTACCATCTGAACGACACCAAGTAGGAGGGGTGAAACTCATTTTGTCAGTCCGCTTTCTTTTAGCTTGGTCAGCAATGCCTGAATCGCTTGGCCGCGGTGGGAAATGCTATTTTTTTGCTCTTTTGGTAACGCTGCTGCTGTGCAATTAAATGCGGGCAGATAAAAATGCGGGTCATAGCCAAAACCACCATCGCCACTTGCGATATCTTGCACTACACCATACCAACTGCCATCGACAATCACTGGGCGAGGATCATCCGCATGTAATACCAGTGCCAATACGCAGTAATAGAAAGCAGTGCGGTCTTTGTGTGAGGCTAAATCTGCAATTAATTTTTGATTGTTGCGCTCGTCAGATTTTGGTTCTCCCGCATAGCGTGCAGAAAAAACGCCGGGAGCATTACCCAAGGCTGGCACACAAATACCCGAATCATCTGCTAGCGCAGGTAAACCGGTTAGCTTACTAGCGTGACGCGCCTTTGCGAGTGCATTTTCTAAAAAGGTAATGTGCGGCTCTTCGGCTTCTGGCACATTCAGTGCGCCTTGCGGAATTACCTCAATCTCCATTGGTGCGAGTAGGGCAGAAAACTCGGCAAGTTTTCCTTTGTTATTACTGGCTAACACCAATTTTTGCAGCGTGTGGCTCACGGTGGAATATCCAATCGGTCATTGAATCAAATGAAGTGCTTATTTTACGCCGGTTCCGGATTTGGGGGTAGTTGGCAGTTGTGAGTAACCTAGAATTTTCGTTATGCTGTGTCATATCGTTGCTTCGTCCACCGTGAGGAAGCATTGGGAAGATGCTTGTTATTTAATCATTACAGAGACGCCCATGCCGCTTACCCAAGCCGCACAAATGCCTGCTAATTTACATACCGTTGCGCTGACTGTCTCGCTCATGCAAAAACGAGGACTACAGGTAGACGCATTGCTAAGCGGTAGCGGGATTGCGGTGGATGACTTGCGCCAGCCAGCCATGATGATTAGCCACGCCCAAGAGCTGATCGTCTTTCATAATGCGTATGAGCAAAGTGGAGATGCCTCGATTGGCTTGGAAATTGGCACTGCTATGCATATTTCTAGCTATGGCATGCTGGGGTATTCCATGCTCGTCAGTCCAACTTTGGGCGATTCGATTCAGTGTGCGTTAGATTTTCCGCTGTTGTTAGGTAGTTATTTTGATATTTCACTAGAAACGGATGATCAGTTTGCCTACTTGTGCGCCAAAGGCTACAACTATCGGCCTGATTTGTATTTGATGAATAGTGAGATGTGTCTATCTTCGCTATGGGCCATTATTCGTGATGTGATGTCGGCACCGGTTGTGCCTGTGGCGGTGAAGGTAGCTAACGCGGCACCTAAACATCAATCGCAATACATCAGTGCTTTCGGCGTGGAGGGGACATTTGATACCTCTACTAACGCACTCGTGTTCCCAAAAGAATGGTTAGCACAAGCCTTGCCGCTGGCCGAGCCAGTTAGCTATTTAATGGCAAGGCGGCAATGTGCTCAACTCGCTAGCGAGTGGCAGACAGCCAGTGGTCATGGTGTGGTCGCTAAAGCATTACGCCTCTTACATGCGGAACCTAAGCGATACAACACATTAACCAAATTGGCTGATGGGCTTTGTATGTCAGAGCGAACGCTGCGCCGCCGCTTTGCTGCCGCCAACACCTCTTTCCAAACCTTAATTGATAAAGTTCGGTTTGAATTAGCGCAAGATTATCTTAGCCATACCCGTTTGAGTATCGCTGAAGTAGCTGAAAAATTGGGCTACAGCGAAACGGCAAGTTTTCGTCATGCCTTTCATCGCTGGTCGGGCAAAGTTCCAAGTGAATGGCGAGATTCTAGGTAGCTTTTTTCTGCATCACGCGCGCTCAAATTTTTAATTTGCTAACTAAGTAGTACTACTTAAGAAGTTTTTACGATACATTGGCCGTAATTATCCCCTTGCTGGCCGCTTCCACACTGACACACCAAGCCCTAACTGCTGCAAAAATGACATCTGTTTCGCCGTCACCCCATCACGCGAGGAGAGAGCAAGATGCAGCAGCGGCAAGTCGCTATCCAAATTCAAGCATTATCGATGTGTTTTGGCCAAGGAGATGATCAGGTCAAAGCGCTAGATTCTGTATCGTTAGATATACAAGATAATGAGTTTTTTACGCTTTTAGGCCCTTCTGGCTGTGGTAAAACCACTTTGCTAAGGTTAATTGCGGGCTTTGAGCAACCGACGAGTGGCCACCTTAGTTTATTTGGCAAACGGCTAGAAGGCTCGATGCCATTTGAGCGACCAATTAATACCGTTTTTCAAAGCTATGCTTTATTTCCTCATTTAACCGTGGCCAAAAATATCGCCTTTGGTTTAGAGATGCAAAAAAAGCCAGCCAGCGAAATTGATCGCATTGTGGAAGAAATGCTGGTGCTGGTGAAATTAAAGGGGATGGGTAATCGAAAGCCCAACCAATTATCGGGCGGCCAACAACAGCGCGTAGCATTAGCCAGAGCACTGGCTAATCATCCCAAAGTGCTGTTACTAGATGAGTCGCTTTCCGCACTTGATTTGAAGTTGCGTAAAGAAATGCAGGTAGAACTGAAACGTCTGCAACGTGAAACAGGGATCACCTTTATTTTTGTGACGCACGACCAAGAAGAAGCGCTCACCATGTCAGACCGGATTGCTGTGCTGTCTGGTGGTGTGGTTCAGCAGATTGGTACACCATCAGAAATTTATGATGCACCGGTGAATCGCTTTGTCGCGGATTTTATTGGTGAAACAAACTTTCTGAATGCGGTCGTTGTGGCGGATGGTTTAGATCTAGGAAATGGCCTGGGTACCTTAGCGTTTAATACCAGTGGTTTGACGATGGGTAAACCCGTTACGCTGGCGATTCGTCCAGAGCGCCTTTGCTTTGATGAAAGTGGATTGCCTGGGGTGATCGACAACGTCGTTTATATGGGGACCGATACGGTTTACCACGTCACACTGCCGGGTCAGCCAATGATGCAAGTTCGTCTTCAAAATGACTATGGCGCCAATGCCGCTTACCCAGTTGGGACAAACGTCAGGGTCGGCATTCTTACTGAGTCAATTCGTGTATTGGAGGACTAATCATGCTAAGTCCTGCATTGCGGCGAACAGGTTTACTCGCACCCACCGTGATTACCTTGTTTGTTTTCATGGTGTTACCAATGGGGTTAATGGCATGGATGTCGCTTTTAGAGCCTGATACCTATGGTGGGGTGAAGTGGGGGCATTACTCACTAGAAAGCTATACCCAGTTTTTATATGAAAGAGATTTAGACGATCAGTTGGTGCTTAATACCGATTATATCGGGATTTTTGTTCGCTCTTTCCTTCTTGCTGGTGGCGCAACAATTGCCACCTTACTGATTGGGTTTCCAACCGCGTTATATATCGCGTTAAAAGATGAGAAAGCCCGTAACCGCTGGATTTTGCTCATTTCCATTCCATTTTGGACCAACTTACTTGTCCGCACTTTTGCTTGGATGTTGTTGCTGCGTAATGGAGGCTTGGCAGAGCAGTTTCTTAGCGCGGTGGGGTTAACGCACGAACAATTAAACCTGCTTTACACCCCAACCGCCGTCGCAATTGGTCTGGTGTATTCCTTTTTACCCTTCATGATTTTGCCTATCTATACCAGCCTAGAAAAAATGGATTGGAAATTGGTTGAGGCCGCTTTTGATCTGGGGGCCAATCGTTGGATGGCATTTCGCCGAGTCATCTTGCCCTTAGCGATGCCGGGCATTGTTGCTGGGTGTATGCTGGTGCTGATCCCCGCGCTGGGATCGTACTTTATCCCCGAACTACTCGGCGGTGGCAAAAGCTTGATGATTGGTAACTTGATTCAAAACCAATTTGGCGGGGCGAGAAACTGGCCGTTTGGCGCCGCGCTCTCATTTGCGCTTCTAGCCATGGTGATGTTAGCGATGATGGCCTACAACCTTCGATTCAAACGTGCACCGGGAGCAGGCAAATGATCAGTCAAAGCAATCGTTTGTGGCGTTTCAAAGGGGTTGGCCCAACCGCATGGTTTGCCTTGGTGTACTTGTACCTACCAATCTTAATCTTAATTGTTCTCTCTTTTAACGCAAACAAAGTGGCGACCATTTGGAGTGGATTTTCATTAGATTGGTATGCCCGCGTTTGGGATAACCCCAACATTTTAAGAGCCGCGAAAAACTCGTTTATCGTGGCTACCGGGGCAACGATTGTTTCTACCACCTTTGCCACCATGGCTGCTTTGGCGATGTCTGCAGGTAAATTCCGTGGCCAGTCATTCGTAAATGCCATGTTGGGGTTACCGTTATTAGCGCCAGAGATTGTGACCGCCGTGGCGACTTTGCTGTTCTTCCTCGCCATTGGTTTAGAACTGGGCATGTTGTCCGTCTTGGTGGCACATACGGTATTTTGCATCCCGTTTGCCTATATGCCGATTCGTGCAAGGTTAGAAGGGATGGACCCGCGTTATAAAGAGGCGGCTGCTGATTTGTATGCCACCCCTTGGATTACCTTTTGGCGAATTACTTTTCCGCTATTAATGCCAGGCATTGTGTCGGGTGCCATGTTGGCATTCATTATTTCGCTAGATGATTTTGTGATTACCTTTTTTGTTGCAGGTGCGGGCGCTACAACACTACCCGTGTATATCTTCGGCATGATTCGCATGGGCATCACGCCAGAAGTAAATGCGATTTCCGCCATGATGCTGCTAGTTTCAATCGCTTTTGTTCTGTTGTCTTGGTTGGTGGGTAAAGCTCGCCAGTAGAAAGTCTGTTGATTATCGTTTTTATCGAGTGATTTACTTGAGGAGAGAGAAATGAAACGTCGTGTGATTGCCTTGCTGGTTGGCTCAATGGTGTCGGGTATGGTGCATGCCGGTGGAGAGCTAAACCTCTATAACTGGTCAGATTATATCCCGCTAGACCTACTGAAAAAGTTTGAGAAAGACACCGGTGTCAAAGTGAATCTGGATGTTTATGACAGCAACGAGTCGCTGTTAGCCAAGCTCAAAGCGGGTGCAACCGGTTACGATGTGATCGTTCCTTCAGACTACATGGTGAAAATCATGATTGCTGAAGGGCTGCTGGATAAGGTGGAAGTCAATAAGTTACCTAACTTCAAAAATGTGACAGCGCCACTGAACAAACCATTTTTTGACCCAACCCGTTCTTACAGTGCGCCATATATGTGGGGGGTAACTGGCTTTACTTATGATTCTGCGCGCGTGCCAGGTGGCAAATTGCCTGAAAGCTGGAAATCATTCTTCGAGCCACCAGCAGCGCTAAAAGGCCAAGTGGTGGCATTAAATGACATGAATGACATGTTTGTGGCGGCCTCTCTGTACCTGAAGATTGATCAATGTACCGAAGATCCAAAACAAGCACAGAAGGTCTTAGACGTTCTAATGAAACAAAAACCAATGTTGGCGATGTATAACTCAGACGGCACGATTGAGCGCATGCAAGCCAAAGAGGTGATTATGCATCACCAATGGAATGGTGCCGCTCACCGAACCAAAGAAAAGCTAAAGTCAGCGGTCTTCGTGTATCCGCAAGAAGGTATGCCGTTCTGGAACGATAACTTCGCCATTCCAAAAGGTGCGAAGAACAAAGACAACGCCTTGAAATTCCTGAACTGGATGATGGCACCAGAAAACATTGCACTTGCATCAAACTTTACTGGCTACAACAACGCCATTAAAGGCGCTGATAAATTTATGGATGAATCGCTACGCTCTGACCCAGCGGTGAATACCCCTGCTGCTTATAAGAGCCGATTTGTTCCAAATAAAGTGTGCTCACCAAAAGCGTTGGCACTTCGTGACAAAGTGTGGACGAAACTGAAAAAGTAAGCCACGGAAGATTGGGGGGGGCGAATATAACCGCCTCCCATTTGACGAATACATTCCCTATGAACTTCCTTGAGAAGTGGCATAGGGTCTTTTTTACCCAAAATTTCCGGATCCCCCGGGATAGCATGCCAAATAACAGGAGATACTCGTGCTAACCATTTACAGTGATACACATCGTTTGCATTACGGCCAAGCCGAATTAATGGATGGCAAAATGCAGCCTTGTTTCGAGAAACCAAGTCGTGCAGACATGGTACTCGACCGGGTCAAGGCGGTTGGGCTTGGTGAAGTGCGTGGTCCTGATGAGTTTGGTCAATCTCCGCTACTACGCGTGCATTCCGCTGCTTATGTCGAATTCTTAGAAAATGCTTGGAAAGAGTGGAGTGCACTCGGTCGTTCGCATGATGCATTGCCTCTTGTTTGGCCGGTACGCGGTTTACGTACCGATCGTATCCCGGCAGATATTGATGGCAAATTGGGCTACTTTGCGATGGACGCCGGCGTGCCAATCACGGCGGGTACATGGGAGGCGATTCGTCAAAGTGCTAATGTGGCCATGACCGCCATGCAAGAAGTGGCCAATGGTGCGAAGTCGGCTTTTGCGCTGTGCCGTCCACCAGGCCATCATGCCGCAGCAGATTATATGGGCGGATACTGCTATCTCAATAATGCAGCCATTGCAGCACAAGCCTTGCTTGATCGCGGCGCCAAGAAAGTTGCCATCTTAGATGTGGATTACCACCACGGAAACGGCACGCAAAGTATTTTCTATGATCGTGCAGACGTGATGTTTGTTTCCATTCATGGCGACCCAATGGTGGAGTATCCGCACTTCTTAGGGTTTGCCGATGAATATGGCGCAGGGCCAGGTTTTGGCTTTAATCATAACTATCCTTTGCCTCACGGCGCTGCATGGCCAATGTACGAGCAAGCACTAGCAGACGGTATTCGTAAAATACAAGCTTACGCACCAGATGCGGTGGTGGTGTCGTTGGGGGTAGATACTTTCAAGGATGATCCGATCAGCCAATTCAAACTAGAAAATAGTGATTATCTGACCATGGGTAAGATGATTGCAGAAATTGCTTCTCCAACCCTGTTTGTGATGGAGGGAGGCTACGCAGTTGAAGACATTGGTGTAAATGCTGTCAATGTTTTGCTAGGGTTTGAAGGTAAATAATTTCTATTCTGTTGTATTTTTTGTGACAGAAACATGAATAATGCTTGACCGGACTTCTTGCTATTTTTATCCTCGGTGAAAATTAAAAAAGAAAGGTCAAGCATGCTAAGGTTTGCTTGGAGTTTATTGCTGCTAGCCACGGTTTCTGGGGCGGAAACTGTTTGGGTCGCGGGCACAGAATGGCCGCCATATATGGGGGCTGCATTACCATCACAAGGTGCAGCTGCCGCGGTGGTGACGGAAGCATTTCGATCAGTCGGGGTGGAGGTAAAGTATGATTTTCTACCTTGGCAACGAACAGTCAAAGATGGCTCGCAAAACCGAAAATACATTGGTTACATGCCTGCTTATTATTCAGCAGAGCGTAGCAAAAATGGTTATCTCTCAGACCAAATTGCCTTAAGCCATATTGGTTTTGCAAAAACGACTCATCGCATCATCCAGTGGAAAGATGAACAAGAACTTGCCAACTACAGAGTGGGTTTGGTGAAGGGCTATGTTAACACGCCAGCGTTTGATCGCCGCTTAAATGCGGGAGACCCAAACCTAGACTTAGCGGTTTCAGATGAAAACAATCTGGTAAAACTTGCCGCAGGGCGGATTGATATGGCGTTAATCGATAGGTATGTCTTTGCCTACTACCAACAGTTCTCAAAAGAGCCGGGCGTAAACACGACAAAACTCGAATTCCAAGGACAGATCGTAGAAGAAAAGCCTGTCTATCTGATCTTCCAGAAAAATCCACGTGGGCAACAATATAAAAGAAAATTACATGAAGGAATGCAGCGAATTAATATGCAAAAGACCTTTATGCTCACGATGCAAGCCATTGTTCCTGGCTTTGCCGATTTAGACATTCAAGCTAACAAAAAATAATTGCCAACGCCAACACATAAAAAAGCCTGCAGGTTGGTCACTTGCAGGCTTTTTGTTTTTCAACGAATCAACGTCAGATTACATGTTTGGATAGTTAGGGCCACCACCACCCTCCGGCACTATCCAATTAATATTTTGACTCGGGTCTTTAATATCACAGGTTTTGCAATGCACGCAGTTTTGCGCGTTGATTTGCAATCTAGGTGATTTACCTTCTTCCGCCACAATTTCATATACGCCAGCAGGGCAGTAACGTTGTTCTGGTGCATCGTAAACGGCTAGGTTATGTGCAATCGGCGCATTGCTATCTTTTAAGGTGAGATGGCAAGGCTGATCTTCTTCATGGTTGGTGTTTGAAAGGAACACAGAAGAGAGACGATCAAAAGAAATTTTGCCATCCGGTTTTGGATAGTTAATTCGATCACATTGGCCAGCTGGTTTTAATTTTGCACTATCTGGTTTTGTGTTGTGCAATGTCCAAGGGGCATTGCCACCAAATAATTTCTGGTCCATGCCCGCCAACAAAGTGCCCCACCACAAACCACCTTTACTCATCCATGGTTTGAAGTTACGAGCTTTGTGTAGCTCGTCTGCTAACCAGCTGCTTTCAAAACTACTTGCGTATGCGGTTAGCTCATCTTGGCTGCGTTCGGCAACGAGTGCGTCAAATGCAGCTTCAGCTGCCAGCATGCCACTCTTAATTGCTGCGTGGCTACCCTTAATGCGTGGTACGTTCAAGAAGCCCGCATCGTCACCCACTAGCGCGCCACCAGGGAAGGTTAGTTTTGGCAAGGCTTGAATACCCCCCGTCACGATCGCACGTGCACCATACGCAACGCGACGGCCACCTTCTAAATATTGGCGAATTTCAGGATGTTGCTTTAAGCGTTGGAATTCTTCAAATGGAGATAGGTAAGGGTTGCTGTAACCTAGACCAACGACAATCCCAATGGAAACTTGATTATTTTCTGCATGGTATAAAAAGCTGCCGCCATATGTGTCGGTACTGAGTGGCCAGCCAGCCGTATGAATCGCCAAGCCTTCTTGATGTTTGGCTGGGTCAATGTCCCACAATTCTTTAATACCAATGCTGTAAGACTGTGCGTCCTTGCCTTCGTCTAGACCAAACTGTTTGATCAGTTGTTTGCCTAAATGGCCACGACAGCCTTCTGCAAATAAAGTGTACTTGCCGCGAAGTTCCATTCCTGGGGTGTATTCTGCTTTTTCGCTGCCATCTTTCGCTACACCCATGTCGCCAGTAATTACGCCACGTACAGTCGTGCCTTCGTTATCAAATAGCACTTGCGAAGCAGTAAAACCTGGGAAAATCTCAACGCCAAGGGCTTCAGCCTCTTGTGCTAACCAGCGACAGACGTTACCAAGGCTGACAATATAGTTGCCATCGTTATGCAGCGTAGAAGGAAGCAGCCAATTTGGCGTGCGCATTGATTCTGTTTCGGTTAAGAAGAAAAAACGATCTTCCGTCACCGCGGCATTTAAAGGGGCACCTTTTTCTTTCCAGTCTGGAATCAATTCGGTCAGCGCTTTCGGGTCCATAATGGCGCCAGAAAGAATGTGCGCGCCAATTTCGGAACCCTTTTCTAGTACAACCACCGACAACTCTTGCCCTTTTTCATTGGCAAGTTGTTTTAATCGAATAGCTGCAGACAAACCAGAAGGTCCGCCCCCTACGACAACAACGTCGTAGTCCATATATTCACGTTCCATGCTACGCCTTTCCCGAGTTCACCATGAAGTGAGCCGCAATGATTGCCTACAATTTCTCTAATTGGACGCTATTTTAACCGCAAATGCACGAATCTCGCAGCGGAAATCAAACAGCTTTTATTCAGTATTACTGAATAGTGGCAAGTTTTTCTGCTGGTTTCGCTTTTGCAAGTAAGACAACCGCAACCAAAACAAAGAGCCCGCCTAGCATTTGTTGCTTACTAAACGATTCATTCAAGAAAAGGCTGCCTAGCGCAATGGTCATCACCGGTTCGAAGGTCGACAAAATTGAGGCTTGGCCAGGTCCTGTGTAGCGCATGCCGATAAAAAAGGTAGAAACCGCAAGGACAGTGCCAATCGCGGCTAGTGCAAAAACCGCCGTCCAACCTACCGTGGTTTGTGGCGGTTGAAACCCTGCATTTAGCGATAGCATCGAATTAGTAATGCCTGCCGTTACCAAAATAATCAGCGTGCCCATCATCGAGTCCCCTTTTAAGCGACTGCCCATGACGATATACACTGCATAAGAAACGGCAGCAGAAAGAGACAGCAAAATGCCTAAGGCAGAGCCGTTAATCTGCCCTAAGGTGAGTGCGGTGCCAATAATCGAAATAAAGAGCGGTAGGACTCTATCTTTTGTGAGTTTTTCCCAGCCAAGCACCGCTACGAGTAAAGTGACCATCACAGGGAATGTATAAAGTAATAGCGCAACTAAGCCGCTAGAGGCGTACTTTAGCGCGGTAAAATATGATTGAGCTTGTAAGGTGTATAAAACCGCCCCCATGAACATATAGCCAAATAGATGCTTGCGCGGGGGAAATTTTGCACCACGCCAAATCACAATTGGCAACATAAGAAGTGCCGCAATGCTAAAGCGCAAAATGAGAAGACTAGTAGGAGATGTGCCTGCTTGGTAAGCTAAGTTGGCAAAAAGTGCCATGCTCCCAAAACTGGCGGCTGAAATCAGTATTAAGACAAAACCTAGCCATCGGTTCGATGAACCTTTGTTTGTTTCCACAGTCACCTCTTTGCATTCTTTTTGTCATGAATATCCAGTAAAATGGCGACTTAATGTCTCCAAGCGTCAAACCGCTTAACTGGACGATGATCTTTGCTTTACTACTTAATAGTGATTTGAAAACAGACTAGAGAGAGTGGAGCAGGGGATCGGCAGATTATTCATCTGCCGAACCCTGGAGGAGAGAGTCGAGTTCTTGCAAACTCAAAACGAATTTTAGACACTTGCAATGGTTTCCGCAAACAGATATTTTTGCTTGTGAGGCCAAAAAATTTTAGGGCTTAAATAAATGTCTGCGCTTCCTATTGCCGCGGTAAGAGTGTTTGAAGTGGCTGCTCGCCATGAGAGCTTTCAAAGAGCAGGACAAGAACTATTCTTATCTGCAGGTGCGGTTGCGCATCAAGTGAAGCTCTTGGAAAACTGGTTAGGCGTAAAGTTGTTTTTACGCCAAGCGAGAGGGTTGGTCTTAACACCTGCTGGCAAGCGATACGCAGATAGCATTAGACCGCTTTTGGCTCAGATTGAGACTATATCTAAGGTTGCGCAAAGCAGAGGTAGTGATGATCGGTTGGTGACGGTTTCTGCGACACCAAGTTTAGTCACGCGCTGGCTGATGCCAAGATTAGGGCATTGGCGAGAAAAAGAGCCAGAGGTTGAGTTGAGATTGTTAGCCTCCGTAGCACCCGTAGACTTTCTACGTGATGGTACGGATGTGGCAATCCGTTTGGGCAATGGACCTTACCATGGTTTGATGTCGGATATATTAATGGCCGAAGAATTTTGTGCCGTTTCGAGTCCTTCTTTCCTAAAAAAGTTCAAAAAATTTACACATCCAAAAGATTTATTGGGTGTGCCTTTGTTGCATGATGAATCCGAAAGTCGTATTCCCGATCAGATTGATTGGCACATGTGGATGGCTGAATTAGGGGTAAAAATTCCCGCGACTGTAACTGGACTACGTTTTTCTCATACCTATTTAACGATTGAAGCGGCCATTTCTGGCCAAGGAGTGGCCATTGCGTCGCTTCCGATGGTAGTAGATGATTTAAAGGCGGGTAGATTAGTTCAGGTGCTGCCTCATCGCGTACCGGGTCCATATCAATATCACTTGCTTCGCTTGCCAGATGCAGAGCGGCGCCCCGCGGTGAAGTCATTTTGTGATTGGGCTAGAGCAGAGGCGGCTGAATGTATGATGCATGCAATTCAAATGTAAAAGCAAAGATGTCGCTTATAAAACAAACTGTTAGCTGTCTTCCTCTGTTATAGTCTTTGCAACAATCCATAAGGAGTGCTGAGTGAGAATCGCCCATACTGCATCAGGAATGCCTGCTCAATGGTGGATGACCGCATGGCCTCGACGAGACTTGGTATCAGATTGCAGTGATGAAGAGCGTTTGAGCGATTGGCTAAAGCAAGGTGGCGGGCTAGTTGTGCGGTCGGCGGATGAGCATTGGCTATCTCCTGCGCTACTGAGTGATCGTACTGATGTGATGGTGATCGATTCACGACAAATCTGGTTAGATGATGTGTTAACCGCGGCAAAGTCTTTTCAGTCTGTTGGTGTTTCTTGTCTAGATCAATGTCCGCCAGATGCATTTACGGCAGGCATGCCTTGGGTGTTAGCAGGCGATCATGGGGTCTTTGATCAAGTCGCGAAGGTGGTTCAGCCTTATTTTGAATATCCTGCGCCACTTTGGTTTACCGGTCCGATGGGAAGTGGGCATTACCTCCAGGCGGTGTTTGAGTTGTGCCGTTATCGTACCTTAGTTCAGTGGCAAGCTTGGATGGGGGATATGCAAGCACCTTCGCCTGAACGAATTGCGCTTCTATTTAAACAAGATAGACACTTGTTGTTGCAGTTAGAGGGCTTTTCGAACCATTATTTATCTTGCCTAGGACTTGACGAGGTGCAGCCGGAGCACGGTTTTGCACCGCAATTAGCTAAGTGGTGTGTGACCATGTTGCCTATTTGGTTGGAAGCTATCCCTTGAGTGTGTCAATGTGTCGCAATGATGGTGTTCTTGCCTGCGATACAATGTGCGATCGAATTCATTTTATTGCCTGAATATGCCTATTTTTTCTCTAGCCAGACTGTTGCTTGCATCATTCGCCTTGTTGTTGCTTTCAGCCTGTTCTAATGCGCCAGATTTTAAAGCTACCGATGTCTCTAGTACATCGATGGGTGGTGATTTTCGTTTGTCGGATACTAACGGGCAAATAAAGCAGCTGAAAGATTTTAACGGCAAAGTGACGGTTATCTTCTTTGGATATACGCATTGCCCAGATGTTTGCCCCACTACCTTGGGTGAGTTAAGTCTAGTGGCAAAAAAAATGGGGGCGAGCTTTTCTGGCGTGCAAGTATTGTTTGTTACGGCAGATCCAGAGCGGGATTCTGCGTCTATCTTAAAAGATTATGTGAGGTTGTTTAACCCAAGCTTTATGGCGCTACGCGGGCAAGGTGCCGATTATGAGGCGTTTAAATCGGCTTATAAATTTATTGCCAGTAAACACCAAGAACCGGGTAGTAGCTATTACTCAGTGGATCATTCCGCAGGGTGTTATGTGCTAGATAAGTCGGGCAAGGTGAGATTGTATGTACCGCTAGGTTTTGGTGTGGATAACTGGGTACATGATTTGAATCTGTTGCTGCAAGAATAGTTGGTCAGACGTATAAATGTGAAAAAACCACCAAAGTTGGTGGTTTTTTCTTGTGAAACAGTCTACGCAGTGCATTTAGCTAGCTAGCAGCACCAATTCCTGCTTCATTTTTTGTAGTGCTTTCACTTCAATCTGGCGAATACGCTCTGCTGATACGCCATATTCTGCCGCTAGTTCGTGCAAGGTGGCGCCACTGTCATCACTTAACCAACGAGATTCAACGATGTGTCGGCTACGTGGGTCTAGCTTGTCTAGTGCGCTCATGAGGCCTTCGCCTTGCAAGAGTGCTACGGCTCTATTTTCTAATTGCTTGGTTGGCTCGTTTTCATCGTCAGCCAAATACGCAATCGGAGCAACCGCATCTTCATGATCGGTTTCTAGTGGCTCGATAGAAATGTCTTGCCCATTCAGGCGCATTTCCATTTCTAATACTTCTTCTGGCTTCACCCCAAGTTGTTCAGCAATATCATTTGCTTCTTTTGGGGTTAAAGCAGAAAAGCCAGTTTTCATGCTGCGAAGATTAAAGAATAGCTTGCGTTGCGATTTTGTTGTCGCAACACGAACAAGGCGCCAGTTCTTTAAGATAAATTCGTGGATTTCAGCCTTGATCCAATGAACAGCAAAGGAAAATAGACGCACCCCACGGTTTGGGTCGAAGCGTTTTACCGCTTTCATTAGTCCAATATTACCTTCTTGGATCAGGTCAGCCTGTTGTAGGCCGTAACCAGAGTAGCTGCGAGCAATCGATACCACAACACGCAGGTGAGAAAGCACTAACTGTCTAGCCGCCTCCACGTCATTGTGTTTTTGGAGCTTATCGGCCAGAGAGACTTCTTCTTCCTGGGTCAACATTGGCATCTGATTCACGCTGTGAATATAGCTCTCCAGATTGTTGGCATGTAGCGCAACAGGTAGAGTCGCATTAACGGTCATCAGAACCTCCCTTGATTTTTTTGGTTTCTGCTAAACAATTTGTAGCAGAATAATCTCTATCTGCAAAGTAGTTTAGCACTCTTGTGGTAAGAGTGCTAAACGGATTTTTTGTTCCCACAGATGGAAAATTTCGATAGCAGAGAGGGCAATGAGTGAGGAATTATTACTTACTGCCGTGCATGCGCACGTATTTCGCATGCAATTCTTCTTGCGATTCTTGCTTGCTAGGGTCATGCGGAATACAGTCAACCGGACAAACTTGCTGGCACTGTGGTTCATCATAGTGGCCAACACATTCGGTACATTTTTCAGGATCGATCTGATAAATCTCTTCGCCTTGAGAGATCGCATCATTTGGACATTCTGGTTCACAAACGTCACAGTTGATGCATTCATCAGTAATCATCAAAGACATGGTGTTCTTCCTTCGAATCAAAACAAAAAATTAACCGGAAAAAGAAATTCTTTTTTGGCCTTTCCGGATCAGGCCTCAGATGCGGTGGCAAGTTTTAACAAGGTATAGTGCACTTGTCCCGCCTTGCCTTGGCGGAAAATTTCCCATTCATCAGAAAGTTCAGGCAGTTTGCCGCTTTCTAAATATAAATAACCGTTAGGCTTGAGTACTTGTTTGGCAATTTCCAACACGTCTGCTGCTAAGTTTGCAGCAAATGGCGGGTCGGCAAAAATCACATCAAACTTTTCTCTTAGCGCAGGTAGCTGTCTAAATACATCTCCCTGACGAAATTCAATTTGGCTGGCGCCTAGCTTTTTTGCATTATCCAGTAGTTGGCGGTAGGCGCGTTGATTGAGCTCAAAGCCTAGCACTCTTGCTGCAAAACGTGAGGCAGCTTCAAAGCTGAGTGCACCACTGCCACAAAACATATCTAGGCAGTGCTTGCCATGTAGATCTTGACCTAGCCAGTTAAATAAGGTTTCTTTAACGCGATCACTGGTGGGACGTAAGCCATCTCCATCCGGAAAGGTTAGTTGATGACGGCGCCATTGTCCGCCGATAATCCGGATTTGATTACGCAACATGCTAGATGAATACCACGAATGTCATCGGATTTTGCCAAGAGTTATGGCGAAACTGCCAATCGCTCCGTACAATAGCAACTTATTCAATCATTACCAATCTGAATGAAGGTAATGATGAACTGCCAACCCTATGAAATTAATCAATTAACTTGCCATTATACCCCAATATATGGGGTTGTTGGATGTTGTAGGAACACCGGATGTTCAGTTTTTTTAAAAAAGATAAATCAAAACCAGTAGATTCGCCTGCTAGCGAGTCTAGTGATGTCGTTGAAAATACAACACCTGTTGAAGCAAGTGCGCCGGTTGCCAAGCAAGAAGATGCCGCGCCTAAGCTTGGCTGGGCTGCCCGGTTAAAGCAAGGGCTAACGAAAACACGTCAGCAGTTTACCAAGCAAATCGCTAGTTTATTTGGTGGCGGTCAGATTGATGAAGACCTGTATGAAGAGCTAGAAACTGTCTTGCTTACTTCTGACATGGGTGTAGAGGCGACGACAAGTCTTTTAAAAAATGTAAGGGACAAAGTGACCTTACGTGATTTAAAAGACCCTGCCGCATTAAAAGGTGAACTAAAAGATGCCTTGTGCGAGCTGATTCAGCCACTTGAGCAACCTTTAAACGTGTCTACTCACCATCCTTTTGTCATTATGATGGTTGGCGTTAATGGGGCGGGTAAAACCACTAGTATCGGTAAATTGACGCATTACTTCCAAAGCCAGGGTAAATCTGTCTTGCTAGCCGCGGGGGATACTTTCCGTGCGGCCGCGCGAGAGCAATTGCTTGCATGGGGTGACCGCAATAATGTGACGGTGATTGCGCAAGATGGTGGTGATCCCGCAGCTGTTGCATTTGATGCCATTCATGCGGCGAAAGCACGTGGCATTGACGTGGTACTTGTGGATACCGCTGGCCGTTTACCTACACAGCTACACCTAATGGAAGAAATTAAAAAGGTGAAACGTGTGGTGACGAAGGCAGAGCCAACTGCGCCGCATGAAATTCTATTGGTGTTAGACGCAAATACTGGGCAGAACGCAGTTCAGCAAGTAAAAGCATTTGATGACGCACTAGATTTGTCTGGTTTAATTCTGACGAAACTTGATGGCACGGCAAAAGGTGGTGTTATTGCAGCGATTGCTAAAGTGCGCCCTGTGCCGTTGCGCTTTATTGGCGTAGGTGAAGGCTTAGACGATTTGCGTCCTTTTATCGCAAATGATTTTGTGAATGCACTCTTTGATGAAGAGGGTGTCTGATCATTACTCGTGAACTAACTACGCATAAGTAATGAAGGGATCTTCATGTCGCTGATTAAACTCAGTCAGGTGAATAAACGTTATCCGGATGGGCACCAGGCTTTGCATCAGGTGAGTTTGGATATTGCCGCCGGAGAGATGGTTTTTCTTACAGGTCATTCAGGTGCGGGTAAAAGCACATTACTCAAGATGATGGCCGCGATTGAACGGCCAACATCCGGTAGTGTGCTTGTGGCTGGCCAAAATATGGCATCGCTCAAACCTGTTGCAATCCCTTTTCTACGTAGAAATCTTGGGTTGATTTTCCAGGATCACAAACTGCTTTTTGATCGTTCGGTATTTGATAACGTCATGTTGCCGCTATCTATTATTGGTTATCCGCCAAAAGAGGCGGCAAAACGTGTACGAGCTGCTTTGGATAAAGTGGGGCTGTTAGATCGCGAAAAAGCATTGCCAATTACCTTGTCTGGTGGTGAGCAGCAGCGTCTTTGTATTGCGAGAGCGGTCGTGAATCGCCCGAGTATTTTGTTGGCAGATGAGCCGACTGGGCATTTAGATGCTGAGTATGCAGAAGAAATTATGCAGCTATTTAAAGCGTTTAATCAGGTGGGATCTACCGTCGTGATTTCAACGCATGATGAGGCGATTTTGACGCGATACGGCAATCGCCGCTTACATTTAGATAAAGGGAGACTGGTTGCATGAAGGCATGGTGGTGGGCGCATCAGCAAGCACTCGGGACTAGTATTCGTTCCTTATTTCGTCAGCCATTTGCATTAATGATGACTTTGCTCGTCATTGGTGTGGCATTGGCGATCCCTGCTTTGTTATGGGTATTAATTAGTAATGGTGAAAAAATTGTCGCCAATATGCCGGTGACGCCACAGTTAACCGTTATGTTAAAACCAGAGGTTCGCCTTGCGAATGTGGGGCCGTTAATTGCAGATCTCAAAGCAAGACCTGGTGTGCAGGTGGAAACCGTTGATAGAGATGCCGCTTTTCAAGATTTAATTAAACGTGGGCAATTAGGTGAACTGGGCGATGCATTGCCAGATAACCCACTGCCCGACGCGATTGTGGTGAAGTTTGACGATATCAATGCGCCTGCGCAATTACTACCCGTGTTGCAGCAAAAGCCAGAAGTGGCGGAAGTCATTCACGACGCTGCGTGGGTAGAAAGATTGGCTGCATTTGCCCATTTAGGTCGAACTATTGTGATTTGGATTGGCGGACTGTTAGGTGTTGGCCTTCTGGTGATTATGGCCAATACGGTACGTTTACAAATCTTGCTTCGCAAAGATGAAATTGAAGTTAGCCAATTAATTGGTGCGACTAATCGCTATATTCGTCGACCATTTTTGTATTTTGCGGCATTGCAAGGATTGCTGGGCGGTGCTGTTGCTTGGGGTGTAGTTGAGTTTGCTGTCATTCAATTGCATGAACCCGTGACACAATTGGCCCATTTATACGGAACAGACTTGGCATTGTCTGGCATGCCAGTGCTGGAAGGACTAATTCTGCTAGTTAGCGTGATGCTAATTTCGTGGTTAGGTGCTTGGATTGCGGTTGGTCGGCATTTGAAGGCATTTATGCCGAAGTAAGTATGGATTGAAATGAAGTGTGAAAAAAGCAGGCCATTGGCCTGCTTTTTTATTTGATGCCGTTAATGAGTGAAAAGCTCGCTGCTAATAAGACGGTGCCAATATGGGCGGCGGCAATATTAGCGACGATTAGCGGTTTCATCTCTGCCGTATTCCCTTTTATTTTCCATAAGGTGAGCAAACACCATAGTTGGAGGATGAGTGGCAGTGCGGCAGAAATGGTTAGCCAATTGCCCGATAGTGATGCTATTGCTAGTAGCAGCATAAAGCAGATTTGAATCATTAATAGGTATAACAGCGTTGCTTTTCCTGCCCCCATTCGCACCACCAAGTGATGTTTGCCTGCTTGCTGGTCTGCTTTTCTATCCGGATATTGATTTAAGAATAAAACGGCGGTTGCTTGTAAGCCGTAATATGCTGCCAGACAAAGGTTTGCTGGTGTTGCTGAAGTCGACAGTAAACTAAATCCAAAAGGAATTGCCCCAAATGAGAGAAAGAGGGCAATTTCTCCTAAGCCACGGCTATTTAATTGTAATGGCTTTGCGGAGTAGCCCCAGGCAAGCACCATACCGACTAAGCCGATTCCTACTAATTGCGGTCGCTGACTGCAAATAATTAAGCCAAGCACTGCTGCGACACCAAAGCAGAGGTAGGCGCTGAAGCGTATTTCTTTAATATGCAGCAACTGATCTTGGATGAAGCGACTGCCGCCTGTAAATGGGGTGATTCTTTCTTCGTTTATTCTGTCGGTACCATTTTCTTCGTCTGCCACATCGTTAATTAAATTGGCACCCGCATGCACAAACAATACACACAGAATCGCGAGGGCATTTAACCACCAAACGTAAGTTTGTGACTGACTGGCAATGCCTAATAGCATGCCGACTAGGCTAAGTGAAAAAAATTGTGGACGGGAAGCGAGAAAATGGGTGCTAAGTTTGTTAGGCATAAAGAAAGCCGTTGGGCGAAGTGAATTTGTCAGAATTGTAAGGTATAAAGGGCTTGTTCGTCCTCTGTTGGCTGGAACCATTTTCAATAGGCAAGTATCATAGCTTTCAATGTCGTCGACATCGACTTTGTTCCTGATAAGGTTTATTTGTGCGTTATTTTGAGCTGCTTTTAGGTTTACGTTATACCCGCGCGAAGCGGCGTAATCACTTTATTTCCTTTATTTCATTAGCCTCCATGCTGGGTATCGCTTTAGGTGTGCTAGCGTTGATTACCGTTCTTTCTGTGATGAATGGTTTTCAAAAGGATATTCGTGCCAAGTTATTGGGAGGTGCCTCCCATATTGAAGTGGGTGGAAATCCACAGCTAGCCGCTTGGCCGCAGGTACTGCAATCGGTGCGGAAGAATGAGCATGTAAAAGGGGCTGCGCCCTTTATCTTCTCTCAAGGGCTATTAACTTGGGAGTCTAATGTTCGCGGGGCCATGATTCGTGGTGTATTACCTGGCGAAGAAAATAAGGTGGTGGATATTGGTCATCACATGGAGCAGGGTAAATTTGAAACCTTGATGCCTGGCAGCTTTAATATTGTTTTGGGTAGTGAGTTAGCGCGTCAGTTGGGGGTTTTTGTCGGGGATAAAGTGGTGCTTGTTGCGCCAGATGGCCAAGTGACACCTGCGGGCGTGATGCCGCGCATGAAACAATTTAAAGTCAGCGGAATTTTTAATATGGATCTATATGAGTACGATGCCGCACTCGCGATGATTCATTTAAAAGATGCGCAAAAACTTTACCGCTTGGGGGATGATGTGACGGGGATTCGCGTAAAGGTGGATGACCCAGACCGCGCGCCTTTTATTCGCCAAGAAATATTACGCGATCTGCCACGGGATGCTTATGCAACCGATTGGACACTGCAAAACGCGACCTATTTCCGTGCGGTACAAATCGAAAAAACCATGATGTTCATTATTCTTACCTTGATTGTGGCGGTGGCTGCATTTAATTTGGTATCGACACTGGTGATGTCGGTGACGGATAAACAATCGGATATTGCTATCTTGCGAACGCTTGGTGCTAGCCCCTCCAGCATTATGGGTATCTTTATGATTCAAGGTTCTCTAACTGGATTTATTGGTACTTTGCTTGGTGTGGTGGGAGGCGTGTCCTTATCATTAAATATTGATGTCGTTGTGCCATGGTTAGAGCGGGTGCTGGGCGTGCATTTTCTTTCAAAAGAGGTTTATTTTGTGAGCGAATTGCCAAGTGATCTGCATTGGGGGGATGTGAGTGTGGTAACGATGATTGCGCTCAGTCTTTCTCTTGTTGCGACTTTGTATCCAAGCTGGCGAGCTTCTCGCGTGCAACCTGCGGAGGCGCTGCGTTATGAGTAATTCCACGCCAATTTTATCTGCGCTTCACCTTGGTAAATGTTTTGGCAAGGGGACAACTGCGGTTGATGTATTAAAAGCCGTTGATTTATCCTTATTGCCCGGCGAAATGAAAGCGATTGTAGGGAGCTCAGGCTCGGGTAAAAGTACCTTGTTACATCTGCTGGGTGGACTAGATAAGCCTGATCAGGGTGAAGTGATGTTAGCTGGTGAACGGTTTTCATCGCTTAGCGAAGCCGCACGGGGGCGATTAAGAAATCGTTCTCTGGGTTTTGTTTATCAGTTTCATCATTTATTACCAGAGCTTACCGCTGAAGAAAATGTAGCCATGCCTTTGCTGATTCGGCGAGTGAATCCAGTTGACGCCCTAAAAGCGGCAAAAGAGATGTTGGCAAAAGTGGGATTACAAAAACGTGTTGCCCATAAACCGGGTGAGTTATCTGGTGGTGAGCGTCAAAGAACCGCAATTGCAAGAGCGATGGTAACTAAACCTGCTTGCCTGTTGGCTGATGAGCCAACAGGTAATTTGGATAGGGAAAATGCGCAAATGGTTTTTGATGAGATGCTGTCCCTGAATCAAGAAATGGGTACCGCATTACTTCTGGTTACTCACGATATTGAACTAGCCAATAAGATGGCTAATGGCGCATTGCGTTTGGTGGATGGGGTGTTGCAGCCGGCCTAATAAATGGGAAAGTTAAAGCGCGAGTGCTAGGTTAGGATGAGCGCTTTAATCAGCGTGCGAAGTTCGCCAATTAATAGATGGGGGTTCATTTCTGGATTCATGTGGCTTCTTAACATGATCCCTTCAAACATGGCCATCATCATGTTGGCTTTGGTTTTTAATTCCTCTTTCGATTTACTCGGAAGATGATTTGCTGCGATGGATTTCGCGATAATTTCAGTGAGTTGATCGCGAATTTCTTCATCAAATTTCGATAGAATTTGATGAAGACTAATGTTTCTAGATGCTTCTGCCCACACCTCTAGCATGAGGGTGGTTTGTTCTCTGTTTGTACAGTCATTCATGCCTTCATCTAAATGATCAAGCATGCTTTCTAACGGATCTTCTGCCGCAATAAACTTAGCAAACATCTCATTATGTTTTGCTTGGTCTTTTTCTGAGATGGCGGTAATGATGGATTCTTTGTTTTCGAAGTAATGATAAATGTGGCCAACACTCATGCTGGCTTCTTTAGCAATAATGGACATGCTTGCTTTGTGAAAACCGTATTGGCGAAAGCAAGTGGTTGCCGCGGTGAGGATCTGATCACACCGTTGCTCGTTGCGTACTTGTGGTTTCGCTGGTTTTTCGCTCATGTCTTTCTCCATAAGGGGCTGTATTCTAACGGAATTCCCTTTTTTTTACTTATTTTTTCGCTGTACTTTAGAAGTTGCTAAGTAGTTGTAAAAAATGTTGTGGATGCTAATTACTATCATTGCCTAAAATTGTAAACCAATTTAGAATGAACGCTCAATCTAATTTTTGATCTGCCGCAAATAATTTACACATTTGGTTTTTTGGGAGAGCTTCGCCATGCGAAAAAGGTATTTGCAACAATCCTCAGGGCTTCTGTTAACAGGTGCAATTGGGGTGCTATTGACTGCTTGCGGTCAACAAGAGGGTGGGCAAGCTGGCCACGGAATGGGCGGAGCAAAGCCTGAAGTAGCGGTTGAAGAAGTGAAAGCCCAACCGCTAACAATGGCGTCCGAGTTGGCTGGTCGTACAGTGGCGGCAGAAGTTGCAGAAATCCGCCCGCAAGTGAATGGCATTATCCGTAAACGCTTATTTACTGAAGGTGCAGAAGTAAAAGCTGGTGAGCCACTTTATCAAATCGAACCAGATAGTTTTCAAGCAGCATTTGATAGTGCGCAAGCAGCATTAGCAAAAGCGGAAGCCACGCTGCTGAGCGCAAAAGCCAAATCTGATCGCATGAGTGAGTTGGTAAAAATCAATGCGGTGAGTAAGCAAGATACTGATGATGCAACCGCTGCATACAAAACCGCACTGGCCGATGTGGCTAGCAATAAAGCTGCAGTGCAGACCGCTAGAATTAATCTGAATTACACCAAAGTATTGTCCCCAATTAGCGGCAAGGTGGGTAAATCTAGCGTCACAACCGGTGCGCTGGTGACTGCTAACCAGACCACCGCCTTGGCGACCGTTCAACAGCTTGATCCAATCTATGTGGATCTCACCCAAACGTCTAAAGAGTGGTTTGCACTGAAGCAGCAATTAGCCAATGGCAAATTGCAGGCTGAGTCGGATGCAAAAGTGCATCTGAAATTAGAAGACGGTTCTCAATATCCATTAGCCGGTAAGTTAGCCTTTAAAGATGTGTCTGTTGATACGAGCACTGGCACGATTACGCTTCGCGCTATTTTCCCGAACCCAAAACGTGACTTACTGCCAGGCATGTTTGTGAAAGCCTCTCTTGAAGAGGGTGTTCGCCAAAATGGTATTTTGGTGCCGCAACAAAGCGTGACACGTACACCAACTGGTGAAGCGGTTGCGATGGTTGTTGGTAAAGGCAACAAGATCGAGCAGCGCGTTCTTAAAGTGGAACGCTCGATGGGTGATAAATGGTTAGTGAGCAGTGGTGTAGTTGTGGGCGATAAAGTCGTGACAGAAGGTCTACAAAAAATCGCACCGGGTGCCGAAGTAACGATTGCTGCACCTGCTGCTAAACAACCTGCTAAACAGTAAGGATTAACTGATGGCTCGCTTTTTTATTGATCGGCCCATTTTCGCATGGGTTGTTTCGATACTGATTATGCTTGCCGGTGTGCTGTCTATGGAACAGCTGCCAGTTGCACAGTATCCGAACATCGCGCCACCATCCGTGGCAATTTCTGCTACTTATCCAGGTGCGTCTTCAAAAGCTGCTGAAGATGCGGTGACTCAGGTAATTGAACAGAAAATGAAGGGGCTAGATGGACTGAAGTATATGAAGTCTACTAGTTCGAGTAATGGTCAAATTAGCATTACGCTAACCTTTGAAGCAGGTACTAACCCAGATATTGCGCAGGTTCAGGTTCAAAATAAACTGCAGCAAGCAATGTCTTCCTTGCCACAAGAAGTGCAAGATCAAGGTGTGCAGGTAAACAAAGCCGCCATGAACTTCATGATGGTGATTGGTATTGTTTCAACCGATGGCAAACGTAGCAATATCGACTTAGCTGACTATGCATCAAGTAACTTGGTGGATGTATTAAGCCGTGTGGATGGTGTGGGTGAAGTGCAGTTGTTTGGTGCTCAGTACGCGATGCGTATTTGGATGGATCCAGCAAAATTGCAATCTTACCAATTAACACCGGCGGAAGTGAAATCTGCACTCGAAGCGCAGAACACGCAAGTTAGTGCGGGTCAATTGGGTAGTTTGCCTGCGGTAAAAGGTCAGCAACTGAACGCCGTGGTCACGGTGCAAAGCCGTTTGCAAACAGCAGAACAGTTTGAAAATATCTTACTGAAAACCACTAGTGATGGTGCCGCGGTTCGTCTAAAAGACGTTGCGCGCGTTGGTATTGGTTCTGAAAGTTATGATGTTGTTTCTCGTCTAAATGGCAAGCCAGCTGCTGGTATTGGTATTAAGTTAGCAACCGGTGCGAATGCGCTTGAAACCAGCAAATTGGTGAAAGCAAAACTGGAAGAGTTAAAAGGTTTCTTCCCAACCGGTATTTCTTCTGAAATTCCTTACGATACAACGCCATTTATTCAAATTTCGATTGAAGAAGTGATTAAAACGCTGGCGGAAGCGGTTGTGCTAGTGTTCTTGGTAATGTGGTTATTCTTGCAGAATTTCCGCGCAACACTGATTCCGACGATTGCTGTCCCTGTGGTGTTATTGGGTACGCTGGGCATTTTATATGCGTCAGGTTACTCGATTAACACACTAACGATGTTCGGGATGGTGCTCGCCATTGGTCTCTTGGTCGATGATGCGATTGTGGTGGTGGAGAACGTCGAACGGATTATGTCCGAAGAGGGGCTTTCTCCAAAAGAAGCCACACGTAAATCGATGCGCCAGATTACTAGCGCGTTGGTGGGTATCGCCTTAGTGCTGTCAGCGGTGTTTGTGCCAATGGCGTTCTTCGGTGGTTCTACCGGTGTGATTTATCGCCAGTTCTCTATCACGATTGTGTCTTCTATGGCCCTGTCGGTGTTAGTGGCGATGACGCTAACCCCCGCGCTATGTGCGACCTTGTTAAAACCTGTTGCAAAAGGCCATGCATACGCTGACCGCGGGTTCTTTGGATGGTTTAACCGTTGGTTTGATAATGGCACACAGCGTTATCAGCGCTGGGTTGGTGGTGTATTGAAACGTGGCATTCGCTTTATGATTGTCTTCGTGGTGATGGTGGCAGGGATGTCATACATGATGATGCGTCTACCGACTTCATTCTTGCCGGATGAAGATCAGGGCATCATGTTTACCATGATTCAGTTGCCAACTGGTGCTACGCAAGAGCGTACGATGAAAGTGGTAGATAACGTTGAGCAATATTTCCTCAACAAAGAAAAGGAAAACGTAAAGAGCATTTTCACGGTGTCTGGCTTTAGTTTTGCTGGTAGTGGTCAGAACATGGCGATTGGCTTTGTTCGGTTGAATGATTGGAGCCAACGTCATCGTCCAGATCAAAACGTAGCAGCAATTGCTGGTCGTGCAATGGGCGCGCTTGGCTCATTACGTGATGCCTTTGTTTTTGCTTTCGCGCCACCTGCTGTGTTGGAATTAGGTACGGCTAACGGTTTCGATTTGCAGTTGCAAGATCGTGGCGGTTTGGGTCACGAAGGCTTGATGAATGCGCGAAACATGCTGTTGGGGATGGCTTCACAAAGTAAAGATGTGATGGCCGTTCGTCCTAACGGGATGGAGGACTCACCACAGTTGCGCATTGATGTAGACCAACAAAAAGCGCAAGCACTTGGGTTATCTATTTCTGATATCAACAGTGTGATTAGTACGGCTTGGGGTAGTAGCTATGTGAATGACTTCTTGGATCGCGGTCGTGTGAAGAAAGTGTATTTACAAGGTTCGACAGACAGCCGCATGAAACCAGAAGACTTGAGCAAATGGTATGTGAAAAATACCGCGGGTGATATGGTGCCATTCTCCGCTTTCTCTAGTATGACTTGGGATTATGGTTCTCCAAGACTTGAGCGTTACAACGGCAGCCCTTCTGTGAACATTCAAGGGATGGCAGGTCCAGGTAAGTCGACTGGTCAAGCAATGAAGGCTATGGAAGAAATGATTGCTAAATTACCGCCAGGTGTGGGTTATGAGTGGTCAGGTATTTCTTCTGAAGAATTAGACTCTGGAAGTCAGACAACCCTGTTGTATTCCTTGTCTATCTTAGTGGTGTTCTTGTCGTTGGCGGCACTTTACGAGAGCTGGTCAATTCCATTTGCGGTGATTTTGATAGTGCCTCTTGGTGTGTTAGGTGCCTTACTTGCGACTTTTGTCCGCGGATTGTCGAATGACATTTACTTCCAAGTGGGCTTGTTAACTACGATTGGTCTATCAGCAAAGAATGCGATTTTGATCGTTGAATTTGCACAGCACCAATTAGAAGAAGGCAAAGAGCTGATCGATGCGACACTGACGGCGGTCAAACTACGTCTACGTCCAATCTTGATGACCTCGCTAGCGTTTGCTTTGGGTGTATTGCCACTCGCCATCAGTAATGGCGCAGGCTCGGGCAGTCAGCATGCGATTGGTACGAGTGTGTTGGGTGGTATGTTATCGGCAACCGTATTAGGTCTATTCTTTGTACCGCTATTCTTTGTGCTGATTCGTAAAGTATTTAAGCCAAAACGCGCTGTCGTTTCTGGAGCAGATCATTCTGCTAACAGCGAGGAGGAAACGCATTCATGAAACATCTAGCTTTAACGCTAGTCGCATCCGGCCTGCTGCTGGCCGGTTGTGGCACCATGGCGCCAGATTATCAGCAGCCGAAAGCACCGATTCCAGTTGGTTTCCCAGGGGAAATGGGCGGTTCGAGTGTTGAATCGCAGGCATGGACATCCGTTATCGAATCTGACAAGCTAAAGCAAGTGATTGCCTTAGCCTTAAAGAATAATCGTGATGTGAAGCTAACTGCGTTAAATATCGAGTCTGCTCGGGCGCAATACCAAATTACCAAGTCAGATTTACTGCCTTCAGTGAACGGTACATTTAGCCAAACCGCCCAAGGGAAACTAGACGGTGGTGGGGTGAGCCATTCTTATGAAGCTGGTTTGACGATGGCAAGCTACGAATTAGACTTCTGGGGACGTGTGAGAAGCCTAAAAGATTCTGCGCTTGAAACGTATTTGGGGACAGAATCTGCTCACCAATCTGCGCAGATTTCGCTAGTTTCTACTACCGTTCAAGCTTGGATGCAATTATCTTCTGACTTGTTTGCACTGCAAGAAAGTCGCAAGTCATTCGATAGCTATCGTAAAACTTATGATTTGACCAAAGCCCGTGTTGATCGTGGTGTGAGTTCCGAAGTAGAGTTGCGTCAAGCTGAAACTGCATTACAAGCGAGCCGTTCAAGCTACTTGGGTTACCAAGGGCAAGTGCAGCTAGACCGAAATGCACTCAGATTATTGGTGGGTGATGAGGTGCCAGAAAATCTACTGCCAAGCGCAGAAGATATTCAAGCGCCACTCGTGATGGATGTGCCTGCGGGCTTGCCTTCAGATTTATTAAATAACCGTCCAGATATTCAAGAGGCGGAACATAATCTGAAGTCAGCAAATGCAAATATTGGTGCAGCTAAAGCGGCATTTTTCCCAACGATTAGCCTAACCGGATTTGCAGGCTCAGCAAGCAATAGTTTGGGAGACTTGTTCGATAACGGAACGGGTATCTGGCGTTTTGTGCCACAAATTTCACTACCCATCTTTAACGCTGGCAAGCTAAGTGCACAACGCGATGTGGCTGAAGTCACTAAAAACATCCAAGTCGCTACTTATGAAAAGCAAATTCAAACAGCGTTTAAAGAAGTGGCAGATGCATTAGCAACAAGATCCCAATTACAGCAGCAATATGATGCAGTAAGTGGGCAACTAAAAGCTGCTGAAGCTGCTTACAAACTGGCGGATGCGCGTTACCGTAGTGGGATTGATAGCTACCTCAGTTTGCTAGAAACCGAAAGAAGTTTAGAAACAGCTCGGATTACGCATGCCAATTTATTATTAAGCATGCAAGCTAACCGAATTGTTCTATATAAGGCGCTTGGCGGCAAATTACCTGTTCCAACTCCTTAATTCAGTAATAATTAGCGCATAAAATGCCCCTGCAAGTGGATAACCACCACTAAAAGGGGCTTTTTTTTGGTCTGAACGAAGAAAAATCGCTTTTTTTAGCTGGCGTGATATGTCCCTTGTGATTTTAGTCGTTTACACTTAAGTAGTAGCGTTTACGTTTTTTCACATGCCGGATATAAAAAAATAATGGCAGATAAAATTGGACGATTTGAACTCGTCAAACCATTGGGGCAGGGAGCCCAAGGCAGAGTCTGGCTTGCAAATGACCCGATGTTAGGGAGAATGGTCGCAATTAAAGAATTGCTGACCAAAGGGACAGACACTCGCCATCGTGAAGCATTGTTAGGGGAGGCTAGAATTGTCAGCCAACTCCAACATCCTTCTATTGTTCAATTATTTGATGTGGTTGAGCATGACAAAGGCCATGTCTTGGTTTTTGAATATGTTGAAGGCCAATCGCTAAAAGATTGGATGGATGCCAATGGGGCAATGGAGCCTGTTAAGGCTGCTGGGGTGATTGCCGAAATCCTGTCTGGTCTAGGTGCTGCACACGAAAAAGGAATTCTTCACCGCGATATCAAACCCGCGAACGTGATGCTAGACGCAAACGGGCACGCAAGGTTAATGGATTTTGGTATTGCAGTGCCTGCGAATCAATCCAATACCTCTGCGGCATCGGGCACTGTGCAATACATGGCCCCAGAATATGTTTCGGGCAGACCCGCCGCCATTAATGCGGATATTTTTTCTGTGGGTGTGCTGGGCTACGAATTAATGACCGGGCGAAACCCTTTTGAGGGGAGTAATACGTTTGAGGTGTTGAATCGTATTGCCAATGTGGCCGTTGTTCCGCCAAGCCAAGTATTGGCGGCAGTGCCAGAGCGAATGGATCATATTTTGATGGTGGCATTAAATAAAAATGCGACCGAGCGATATGCTTCTGCAAACGACATGCAAACCGCTTTACAGAGCTTTTTGACGCCGGGAGAAAACGGTGCAGAAACCGCTGCATATTCTCCGACACTGGAGTTCTTACTTCGTCGACTAAAGCACTCACAAGATTTTCCTGCATTATCACAGTCAATCACTTCTATTAATAAACTCGTCGCGGCAGATGCAGAAAGTATTCATCGGCTTGCGGAAACGATTCTGCATGATTTTTCACTCACGAATAAACTACTTCGTTTAGTGAATTCGGCAGTTTACGGGCAGTTTGGTGGCACGATTAGTACCATTTCCCGCGCAGTATTAATTTTAGGATTTGATACGGTTCGTAACTTGGCGATTAGCTTAATCGTCTTCGAGCATCTGCAAAATAGGCAGCAAGCTACCAACCTGAAAGACCTGATTGTAGGAAGCTTTTTAAGTGGTTTGTTAGCGAGAAAAGCCGCAAAAAAAGTAGGGTTGCGAACTGGAGAAGAAAGTTTTATCTGTGGGATGTTCTATCACATGGGTAAGCTCTTAGCTGCTTATTACCTGAATGAAGAATATCAAGAAATTGTTAAACGGATGCAGCAAGGGCAAACGGAGCAACAAGCCGCTATGCAAGTGCTGGGGGTGGACTTTTCTGAACTAGGGCTTTGTGTTTCAAAAGAGTGGCGATTCCCTGATAAGTTAATCAAGGCGATGACCCCATTTAAAGATAGTGTCCCAACTCCTAGAGGCGATGCTGAGCAAATACGCTTAGCGGCAAACTATGCCGGAGGGCTTTCGCAAATTGCTATGTTTGCAGGGATTACCGATAGAGATAAATCGATTGCGGCACTACATCAGCAATACAGCAAACACGTGCCAATTACTGAAAGCGAACATTTAGAGTTTTTAAAAGAAGGACTGAATGCTTTACTAGATGAGGCGCACTTCTTTGGGGTGGATGTTGGTCGCGGTGGGTTCGTGAATAAGCTCAAGCAATTTGCTGGTATGCCGTATCAAAGTGCTGAAACGAAGTCTGGCGAATTGGGGGATACCCTAGAGCAAGCCGCACAAGCCTTTCTGAATGCAGAAGTAGATACGGTTACCCAAGATACAATTGATACGGAAGGGGTGCTCACCGCTGGCGTACAAGATATTACCAATACATTAGTGAGTGATTACAAACTCAACGATCTAATCAATATGATTTTGGAAACCATGTATCGCGGTGTTGGCTTTAGGCGTGTTCTTTTCTGTATGAAAGATGTACGAGCAGGAAAACTCGTTGCCCGTTTTGGCTATGGCGCGGATATCCCCGAAATGAAGCAATACTTTTCGGTCCCATTAGATGGCGTGCATGATGTGTTTCAATTATCAATGTCCAAAAACTTGGATATTCAAATTGATGATGTAAAGACAGGATCGTTATCAGAGCGAGTGCCACAGTGGTTTAAAACGCATGTAAGAGCTGAAGCATTTGTGGTGCTACCTGTCATCATCGATAAAAAAGCGATTGGTATGTTTTATGGGGATCAAGCGACGGCAAATACCTTAAACCTGACCGCTAAATCGCTTACCTTGTTGAAGACACTAAGAAACCAAGCTGTTTTAGGAATTAGGCAAAAACAACCATAGCCAGAGTCCAACTATCAGATTGCCTTAAACGGATGTGCAGCCATAGGTTATAATTCCTTGTTTATTATGTGCAGGAATCATTATGGAACCCGTCCGTTTAAGTAAGCGCATGGCAGAGTTAGGTTTATGCTCAAGACGCGAAGCGGATGAGTATATTGCGCAAGGCTTAGTCCGAGTGGACGGCCAAATCATCAGTGAGCTTGGCTCCAAAATATTGCCGAATCAAAAAATCGAACTGGCAAAAGAGGCCAGTCGACAACAAGCTAATCGCGTTACTATTTTGCTGAATAAGCCGGTTGGTTATGTTTCAGGCCAGGCGGAAGATGGCTATAAGCCCGCCGCAACCCTGATTACTGCTGAGAATCACTTTCCTGGTGATCGTAGCGGTATCCAATTTAGCCCTTCTCATACCCGTGGACTAGCGCCTGCTGGACGTCTGGATATTGATTCCGTCGGTTTATTAGTACTTACCCAAGATGGTCGCGTTGCTAAAAAAATTATTGGCGAAACCTCTGAACTCGAAAAAGAATATTTGGTTCGTGTGAGTGGCCGCTTATCCGAAGAAGGCTTACGTAGGCTGAATCACGGATTATCTTTAGATGGAGAAAAGCTAAAGCCCGCGCGCGTTTGGTGGCAAAACCAAGATCAGCTACGTTTTATCTTGCAAGAGGGGAAAAAACGCCAAATTCGTCGTATGTGTGAGTTAGTTGGTTTGCGCGTTGTCGGATTAAAGCGTGTTCGTGTGGGACGCATTATGTTGGGAGATCTTCCCCCTGGACAATGGCGTTACCTACGTTCCGATGAGCGTTTTTAATGTCACGGTTAGATCAATTATTGGTTAGCCAAGGATTGGCTGTGTCTCGTAGTCAGGCGAGACAAATGATCGAATCCGATCGCGTTTTTCTAGAAATCGCTGGTGATCGTGTTCTGTGTAATAAGCCTGCTGGTAAATTTGATCCGAAAGCACAATTTTATATTGTGCCTGATGAACTAGACCGTTATGCCTCTCGTGGCGGTCTAAAGCTGGCTGGTGCGCTGCGTTCATCCAATATTCGCCCAGACGGCGATATTATTTTAGATGTTGGCATGTCGACGGGCGGCTTTACCGATTGCATCTTGCAAGCAGGCGCGGCAAAAGTAGTGGGTGTAGAGGTTGGCCATGATCAATTGGCTGCAAAATTACGAAATCGCCCAGAGATTGTCTGTCTAGAAGGAATTAATGCGCGCCATCTGAGTGAAGCCGATTTAGGGGAGCATTTCCCTAATGGTGGATTTGATGGGGTTGTGATGGATGTTTCCTTCATCTCGCAAACCCTTATTTTGCCAAATCTCGTTCCCTTGATGAAAAGTGGCGCCTGGATACTTAGTTTGGTCAAACCTCAGTTTGAAGTAGGACGGGAAGGGCTGGGAAAAGGGGGCATAGTAAGAGACACTAGTCTTTTCCAAACGGTTGAAGAGAATATTCGAGAAGCAGCCAAACAAGCTGGCCTAAATATTTTGGGTTGGTTTGAAAGCCCTATTCAGGGTGGTGATGGTAACCAAGAGTTTTTTCTTTTTGCTAAAAAATCCTAATTAGACAAAGGGTTTCTACTATGAAAATCACCGACTTTTCCAAGCCAAATGCCATGGAGGAGTTAGTCTCTCGTATTGCAGAGGACGGATGGGCCGTTGTCGATCATTTTTTACCGGCGGACTCCGTTAAAACACTACGTAAAGAGTGTATGGCCGCACATCGAGAGGGTGGTTTCCATGTAGCGGGAATTGGCCGCGGTGGCGATTTCACTGTGCAAGAGGGTATTCGCTCTGACGAAGTAATGTGGCTAGAACCTGAAACCGATAGTGCATCGCAGAAGGCGTACTTCACCCAGTTAGATCAGATTAAGCAGCAGATGAATGAGCAGTTTTTCATGGGGCTGAATGAGTTTGAGGGCCACTTTGCGATCTATAACGAGGGCGCGCTTTACAAAAAGCATCTAGACGCATTTCGTGGTCAGCGCAGTAGAGTCCTGACTGTCGTTTTTTATCTCAATGATGATTGGGCGTCAGATGATGGTGGTGAGTTAAGATTGTATCTAGACCCAAATGGCGAATCGGAAATACGAGATATCATGCCGATTGCCGGGCGTGCGGTTATCTTTATGGCGGAACGTTTTTGGCATGAAGTCTTGCCTGCTTGCCGAGATCGGATGAGTATTACCGGTTGGTTTAAAGTGAGGTCGACTTAAAAACAGTTGTAGTAGTCTTGCAACAGGCGAATGTTTTTGGACGTGTTTGATAAATTGTGTATTTACATATAGAACGAACGTTCTATAATGAGTGCATATTCCTTGAACGCGGAGAGTGTCATGAAATACATTCGTCAACTTACCTCAGATACCAATCGTTTGTCTAGCCTGGGTGATGCAATTGTGTTTGCAGTGTCTAGCATGGTAGGTATCTACCTACTAGCTGGTATGATATTCCCTGCTTAATCAACTGCTTATAAGTTGATCATTCCTTTTTCTAGCATGCCAGCAAATTCTTCTGCTGGCATGGGTTTCGCAAAAAGAAACCCCTGAATTTGATCGCAGCCATTGAGTTTTAAGAAGTCATATTGCTGAATGGTTTCAACGCCTTCTGCCGTCACGGAGAGATTAAGCGAGTGGGCAATATTGATAATGGCTGGGACTAGCGATACTTCTCCTTGCTCATAACCACTCATGGCAATGAAAGATCGATCTAACTTCAGATTATCGACCTTAAATTGGTGCAAATAGGAAAGGGAAGAATAGCCTGTTCCAAAGTCATCAATACTGACTTCAACTCCCAGTTCTCGAATTTGCTTAAGGTTGCGCTCAATCTGATCAGATTGTCTTAGCAACATTCCTTCTGTAATTTCAAGTTGCAGGAACTTAGGAGCGATTCCAAATTGCTTTAGAATTGCTTCAATACTGTTGGGTGTTCTTGGATCAGAGAAATGATCTGCGCTTAAATTCACCGATACAGGCACTAAAGTGTGCTTTTCTGCTTGCCACTGCTGCATGTGGCGAAGTGTTTTGTGCAATACCAATAGATTTAACGATTGAATCAACCCACGTTCTTCCGCTAACGGAATAAAGTTAGCCGGGCTAATATAGCCGCCTTCGGCTTTCGGCCACCGCACCAATGCTTCTGCACCATTGATGATGCGTGTCAATGTATCTACTTTAGGCTGGAAGAATACCTCTAGCCGCTCTAGTTCGATTGCACGACGAAGTTTTTGCTCTAGATCTAGTTGATTTTCAACATCTTTCACCATTGAATGGGTAAATGGCTGAACAAGATTTCCTCCATTTGTTTTGGCAATTTGCATGCTGATATCTGCATGGCGAATTAATGTCTCTGCATCTGCACCATCGGCGGGATAAACCGCATAGCCAATACTCGCAGTCAGCGACACTTCTGATTCTTGTACCGTGTGCGGGAAAGTGATGACTTCCATTAAACGACGACAAAGATGCTCGATCTCTTCTCCTCGGTTAATAGGTGTAAATAGAATCACAAATTCATCACCTGCAAAACGGGCAATAGCATCTGTTTTTCGAAGTAAACGACTTAATTTCACCGAAATTTGTTGAATTAACTCATCGCCAATTACGTGTCCAAGTGCATCATTTACATTTTTGAAACGGTCTAAATCGACATGCAAAATAGCAAACTGATCATCATGTAATGCCGATTGGATTGTTTTGCTAATCATTTCTTTTAGGCCGCTACGGCTATAAAGACCGGTGAGTTGATCGTGCGTGGCCAAATAAATGATGCGTTTTTCAGAGAGTTTTTGCTCTGTAATATCCATTTGCACCGTGGTAATACGTACCACATTTTTCATTTCATCTAATGTCGTTTTCGCAAATAAGGCGAGTTGTCGAATGCTATTGTCGGGCAAGAGTATTCGGTAATCCGTCTTATACTGGCGTAGATGACCAAATGAAAGTTGCTCCATCAAATTTTGAAGTTTTGGCAGATCTGCTGGGTGAACGCGCCTTAACCACTCCCGTAGTGAAGGGGTAATGGAACCATCTGGGATACCAATAAACTGAAAGGTTTGGGTATCCCACTCATGCGTATTTTCTTCTAGATACCAGTCCCAAATCCCCATCGCCGTCGCTTGGGTTGCTAACTGTAGCCTGCCACCTAGTTTATTTAATGTTTTTTCTGCACTTCGCCATTGATCTAAACTCTTTTTCAGTAACTGAGTTTGTTGTTCGACTTGGCTGCGACTACTTTCTAAGGCGTTGGATAGCTGTAAAAAAGCATTGTGCAAATGCACTAACGCATCGGGGTGGTGGGGCGGGTTTTCATCTTTTAGATGAAAACTAATCAGTTCATCTGTTAGTCGACGCAGATTGCCTAGCGGAAAAATCACCTTGCGGCGGATTTGATAAATGGTGAATAAGTAACTAATCGCTAAACAACCGACCACCAAGGTGGTGACTAACCATTTTTCTTGATGGTTGAGTTGTCCTGCATTGAAGATCGTGAAAATGGCTGCAATCGACAGCAAAATAAACGTGATACCAATTAAACGATGTAGTTTCCCAATGGCGGTACTAGTTTTCTGTATCACAGACATGAACGGTCTCGTTGGACTAATAAGGGCGTTGACTAAGAGAGGCTTAAGTCAGAATGGGAATCCATGCCATCCGCTGTATGAATCAAGGCGTTTACTGCTCGCTCAAAAAGTGGATTGTCATCCATAAACTTTACTCGACCAGTATCTACTAAACGTGAAAACACTTTCGCACCCAGAATAACCGGTTTATTCTGGCCTTGAATGGTCATCGCAAAATGTTTTGCTTTTTTGCTGACCCAGCGAAGCACTGCGGTAGTTGGACTAGACCCAAGCTGCAACGTTACGGCAACTCCCGCTGTTAGTCGATTCATTACTTCTATATTGGGTGTGATGCCCGCTGTGCTAGTTGCGGTTAGCCAGTCTGAATCAGCATAGGCTTCTGTTGGATCGATTGCAACCGTATCTTCCAGCGCCCATGAGAACGTTTCTAATGAACCTTCCAATTCGTTAATCACTTCGTGGAAGAAGTTTTCATTTGGGAACTCTTTAAACTCGTCCTCAGATGCGTCTCCTGGGGTTTGCATCCAAAGAGGGTCAAAAAGTACCGTGTTAATTCGCTTAACAAAATACTCTAAAGGAGGAATATTTACACCAACGACAGTCGATGGTCTAAGAGCTCTTGTATGTGCATCTACTAACCAATTGAGTAATTCTTGTCGTTTATCTGCAGGCCAGGTGGTGTGCTGAAGGCCAATTTTCAAGACACCAATTAAGCGTGGAATCATTTTTAATAAAACATTCCGGTCACTTTGGTGTTGCTTCGGCGCAATGCTCCAGATCAGTTCCGAAATCAGGTTTTTGTATGCATGTTCTTCAGGATCTTGATGAAAAGAGGCTTTTTCTAACACCCTTGCCCAGGTATAAACCAAAAACTCATTTAGGTATTTATCTAAGCGAATACCCTCTAAAGACGCGCTAATCATGGCACTGATGCGGGTAAATCGCATCGTTCTTTCTTCCGCCTGATTAATATACTTCTCGGCCTTATCAATAAACTGTTCTGCACCTTCTAATTGTTGCTGGATGAAGGTTTCTAAGCGGGCTAATTGCTCTTCAAAACAGGTTAAGTGTTCACCATGATCATCTATTAAATCATTAATGATTAACTTCACTTCTTTAATCAGCTTGTCCCCTAATGGGTCCACTTCATGCAAAGCAAGTGACGCAGAACCGAGTTGGTTGACGAGTAATCTTGCTGGGTGGCTACGTTCGTTAAAGAGGCTTGGGTCTTTTAGCGCAACTTTTAATACAACAAACTGTAAGCGACCAATTTGCGCGCGGATTTCTGATGGTACAGCTTGATCTGACAAAATAAATTCAAACAACATGGCCACAATATCAATGATCATTCGCTCATTGGCATTTTGGGTTTTACCTGCCAATTGATCACGTTGCTCCATGATTAAATTACGGACAACCTTGGTATCGTGTACTTCTAAATCAAATTGTTGATCTTGCGTGTACTGTGCTTCTGCCGATGCAGAAATACTTTCCATTAAAGCGTGTGTAACTTCTCTTTGCGGTTGGCTGGCAAAGGATGCTGAAGAGAACTCATCTGCGCCATTAAAAAAGTTACGGATCGTTTGCCCGATTTTTTGTAAGCCTTTACCAAATGAGATGGGAGATTTCTCTTCTGTTTGAGGCGTGAAACTACCGGTATCTTCTGTTATTTCCCCGCTTGGAATGCCTGCTTTGGTTCTTAACTGATCAAAAAGATTGCTTACATTGGAAAGCGGCATGCCTTGAATACTAGATACATGTTGCGTTGGTCTAATCTCTTTTCGATTCGCCGCCGTGTTTGTATTTACGGTAGTGCCTGGAGGCGTACGTTTGGTTTCTGTGGCTTCTTCTGCTAGCTCTTCGTCGTTGTTTTCTTCGTCAGCATGGGCTGTGCTCGTACTATCTGCAGATTTCCGAATGCGTAATTGCATTTGTGCAGAAATGCCGTTGCGTTCAAGCAAATCATTTAACGATTGATAAATTTCTTTCGCTAATGGAAATAAATGCCGCTGTAGATTGATGACGAGGGTTTCATGCACTTCTACTGGTGGATTGAGAGAGTCAATCCCATTAAGGAGTGATTTCGTAAACAAAAAAGGACGGAACGGGTTTTCTCGCTCTAAAATTTCGTCTTGATCAAATAACACCGCGATTCGGACATTTAGTTCATTTAGCGCTTCATAGCTATAGGCACGGGTTTGAGCGGTTAAACCATCAATTAATAATTCTTCTTCAAATGCATTTGCATCTATCAGTGTCAGCTCTGCCGCATGTAAGCCTTTTCCTTTAAAGCTTGGCCGGAAAGAGTTGTAGGCAGTTTGTAAGCTGCGTTTACTGAGTGAGTCTAGTGTTTTGGATAGGGTGTTGATGAGCTCGTTATGTTGTGTGGTTAGCATAGAGCGGGCATCAAAACATTTGCCGGATTCAATAATACTAGTTGCGTTCTCTGCTAACTCAAAAAGCGCGCTTTCTGTCGCGGTTAGCGCAGCAGGGATGCCTTTTTGAAATTCAGCTAAGAACTTTTTTTGTGCAAGAGATAAAAGCTCGTCTCTATCGATCATGATGGCTTCAATGTTGATGTCTGTAAAAATAGCTAACGGTGTTGAAAATGCAGGCGAAAAAGATGCAAATTCATGTTAAGCGCAGTATAGACAATATTGCTTAAAATTTCTGTCAACAATGATTAACTTTTTGTTTTAATCGAGATTTTATTTTCTTATCGAATATATTTTTTTGATTTATGCAGCTGCTTTTGTTAAGGCTAATACCGCTCGTTCAAAAACGGGGGTCTCATCAATAAATCGAATTCGTTCTTTTTGGATTAGTTTAATAAACGTTTCGGTATCGACCATCAGTGGTGTGGGTTGATCTTTTAAGATCAATAAAAAGTGATTACTTTCTTTGTTAACCCATCTTAAGACGGCTGTACATGCCTTGTTGCCAAGTTGGATATGGATGGCCATCCCTGTTGTTAGCTGCTTGATTATTTTCTGTTTTTCAGTAAAAGACATTGGCGTGTCTGTGACACCCTCATCTTCCACTTTGAGTTCATCAATCGTCGTATCAATCCGCTTTAATACTTGAACAAAGTAGCTATTTTCAATGCTTGAGTGAGTATTTTTGGCCGACGTCGGATATTGAAAATCGCTGGCTTCATTTGGCACTGTGATCGAAGTAGCTGGCGTTTCCGACAGCGTTGCCCCTTCCGTTGGGCGGAGTGATTTCATGTGAGTGGAGACTAGCCACTTAAAAAATGCCTCATGTTGCTGATGAACTTCGTTAATTAACCCTAAGCCAGTTTTTAGCAATTCATTCATTGTTGGAATTTGTTTAAACAGCATGGCGCGATCTTGTGTGGTGCGCTTAGGCGTTAGGCTCCAAATCAGGTTGGAAGTTAAACCAATCAGTTCCTTGGATTCTGGATGCGGGTGCTTTGCATTTTCTTCCAGCACTTTCGACCAAGTATTTAATAGAAAATCTTGAGCAACTTTTTCTAATTGATCAATTGGGTGGTTGATTAATAGATTGGCTCGGATTTGAACATAATGTTTAGATCGCTCAGCCGCTTCATTTAAATGTGCTTCAACTTTTGCTAGATGATTGCTCAGGGCTAATTGTGTTTGAATAAAATAAGAGAGTGTTTCTAATTGCTCACTAAATTTCTCAATGTGTTCTCCATTGTCTTCCACTAGCTGATTAATGATACCTTTTACCACTTCAATCAGCTTTTCACCGGTTGGGTCGACTTCATTTAGTTTGAGGCTGGCGGAACCTAACTGATTTACCAATAGCCGAGCAGGGTGCTTTTTGTTATTCAGTAATGCGCTATCTTTAAGCGCTAATTTGAGTACCACAAATTGTAATCGTCCAATTTGTGCTCGTATCTCGGCCGGCACGTCTAGATCCGATAAAATTAGCTCAAATAAAATGGCGATTAGGTCGATGGTGACTTTTTCATGCTCAGAGGAAGCTAGTTGGCGAAGTTTGCCCCGTTCTTGAACGAGTTTATTGTCTAACAGCGCATTTGGTTGCGTCTCTTTACCCGCGGCGCCTGCAACTTGAATTTGCTGATGAATTTCGGCTAATAGCGGTTGGTGAATAGACGAGTGAGAGGTATCGCTTGGTGAGGCCGTTGCAACAGGTGCCTCTCCTTGGAAAAACTGTTGAAATGCTTTACCCAATGACCCTAAATGAAATCTCGCTTTTGTACGAGGAGGTTGGGTTTTTAGTGTCGGAGAGAATGAAGCAACGTTCTCTGTTGCGGCTTTCTCTTGCTTAATCGCAGATAAAATCTGCTCGAACTCATCACCTAGTTGGCTGATGTTTGATTGTAGATGATCTGTTTCTGATTCTACTGGTGCAGAGGCGCGCATCTGATTGGCAGAAGCATCCTCTGTATCGATCGATTTTTTTATCCGTAACGTCATTTCATCAGAAATATTTTCTGCCGCAAAAAATGCATTGATCTCTACGTAAATGTGCCTAACAGCAGGGATTAGCTGGTTGAGCAAATGAAGAACTAACTGATCTTTGATTGCCCTTGGTGGGTTGTAAGGTTCGATTGCCGTTAAAATGGCATGTGCAAAAACATATGGTCTAAATGGATTTTCTCTCGGAAGAATGTCTGGCTGATCGAACAAGTTGGCCATCCGAATATCCATTTCACGCAGTTCTGTATGTACCTGATTCCCAATAATATTCGTCAGGTCTTCCACCAACAGCTCTTCTTCAAAACTATTGGTGTCAATGAGTGAGAGCTTATCCGCCTTGATTGTTTTGCTTTGACGTGACGGGGTAAAAATGGCGTACGCAGAAAGGATAAAACCTTGAGAAAGGGCTTTTAAGGCAATTGCACAGTCTTCCATAAAGGGAGATTGTTGTTGCGTCAGTAAGGCGCGGGCATCAAGAAAGTGGCCAGATGTAATCGGGTTGCCTTCTTTTTCTGCTGCAAGAAATAGCGACTCAGACGCACTGCTCAGTACACTTGGAAGCGCGGTTTCGAACCCCGAAAGCATCAGTTGCTGGGCATGATTCAGTATGACTGTTTTTTTCATTTCGGATCATTTACCCTTGCAAATGGTAGGCTTTCAATATGATATTGAAGCCTACCTGTTTTGATTGATTGGCTATCTGCGCTAAGTCAATCGAGACGATTTCGCTTAAGCATTTTTCAATACTTGTTTTATTTCATAAATCAAATCCAGTGCTTGTCTTGGTGTAAGTGAGTCTGGGTCTATCCCTTCAACAAATGTATGCAGCGCACTTGCCTCGCTAGCAGGCTCTTCTATCTCTTCAAACGCTTGCATCGCAAATAAATCTGCTTGCGGGCCGCCGGCCCCAATGCTCATGGCTTCTAACTGCTGTAAATGGCGTCTAGCGACGCGAATCACTGTGCTTGGCACGCCTGCTAGTTGGGCAACGGCTAATCCATAACTTTGGCTAGCCGGACCATCTTTTACTGCATGCAAAAAGACCACGGTATCTTTATGTTCCACCGCATCCAAATGCACATTGGCAATTTGCGGGTAATCTTGCGAGAGTCTAGTTAATTCGAAGTAGTGGGTAGCAAATAGGGTGTAGCTCTTATTTTTCTCTACCAATTGCCTAACAATGGCATACGCTAATGCTAAGCCATCAAACGTAGATGTTCCTCTACCAACCTCATCCATCAATACCAAGCTTTGCTCAGAAGCATTGTGGAGAATATTCGCGGTTTCGGTCATTTCTACCATAAAGGTAGAGCGGCCGCCCGCTAAGTCATCTGATGCGCCAATCCGGGTAAAAATACGATCAATGGGGCCAAGCGTGACTTGGCTCGCCGGCACAAACGAACCCACGTGCGCCATTAAGGTTATTAATGCTGTTTGACGCATATAGGTAGATTTACCACCCATGTTCGGGCCGGTAATCAGCAGCAATTTTTTTAGCGGTGATAATTGCGCGTGGTTCGCAATAAAATCTTCTACCTGCGCTTCTACCACCGGGTGGCGCCCATCTTGAATATCAATAATCGGTTCTTCAGTAAAGGTAGGTTGCGTCCAGTTACCTTCTATGGCGCGTTCTGCAAATGTGCTTAGTACATCAATCCCTGCTACTGCTTGTGCTAAGTGTAGAAGGTTCGATAAGAATGGCTGAAGTTGATCTAACACGCCTTCGTATAACTGCTTTTCTAAGGCTAGGCTTCTGTCTTGTGCAGAAAGAGCCTTGTCTTCAAAGGTTTTTAATTCTGGCGTGATGTAGCGCTCTGCATTTTTTAAGGTCTGTCGACGGCGGTAATCCTCTGGGACGCTATCTGCGTGTACTTTGCCCACTTCAATATAAAAGCCATGTACTCGGTTGTATTCGACTTTTAAGGTAGAAATACCCGTGCGTTCCCGTTCGCGTTGTTCTAGTGCTAGTAGGAATTCATCGCAATTGGTTTGAATGCCGCGTAACTCATCTAAGTCGGCCGAGTAGCCGTGATTAATTACGCCGCCATCGCGAATTAGCGTTGATGGTTCTGGCAAAATCGCATTCGATAGTAAGTCTGCAATGGCAACTGGTGGGGTTAATTGCTGGGCAAGGTTTGCCAACAAAGCACCTTGTTGTGCCAGTAAATCAATTGGTAACTGGCTTAGTTGCTTCACACTATCTCTTAGGCCAGATAAATCTCTTGGCCGTGCGCTTCTTAAACCAATCCGGCTAACAATCCGCTCAATATCCACAATCGGTTTTAATGCGGAGCGAATGGATTCGAATAATTGCTCGTTTTGAAGCTGTGCGACGGCATTTTGTCTGGCAGTGAGTAACTCTCGATGACGCAATGGATGGTGCAGCCAATGTCTTAATAAGCGGCTGCCCATGCTGGTAATACAAGTATCGAGAATAGAGGCGAGTGTTGGTGCCGCTTCGCCACGGATCGTTTCTGTTAATTCCAGGTTGCGGCGGGTGGCGGCATCTAGCTCAATATACTGACCGCGGCTCTCAAGGGTGATGCCTTGTAAATGCTGTAACTCCGCCCCTTGTGTGCTTCTTGCGTATTGTAATAGTGCGCCTGCCGCAGAAATGCCTTGTGGTAGTGCTTCAATCCCAAAGCCAGATAAATCTTGCGTACCAAATTGTTTGCACAGCAAACGTTCTGCTGCCGATACATCAAAATGCCAAACTGGCAGTTTTTTTAGCGGCGTGGAGATAGATTGGAACACTGCTAAAGTTAAATCTTCTGGGATCAGAATTTCAGCCGGACGTAGGCGCTCTAGCTCAGAAATTAGGTGCTCTGGTTTGCACTCTAACACCGCAAACTTACCTGCCGATAAAGCCATCCAAGCAATACCAAGTCTTCCCTTGTGTGGGATGAGCGCTAAAAGTACGTTGTCTGTTTTTTCGTCTAGTAGGGCCGCATCTGTTAAGGTGCCTGGCGTGACAATGCGAACAACTTTTCTCTCGACGGGGCCTTTGCTGGTTGCAGGATCGCCTACTTGCTCGCAAATCGCAATCGACTCACCTAACTTTACCAATCTGGCTAGATATTGCTCCGCCGCATGGTAAGGAATGCCAGCCATAGGGATTGGTTTTCCAGCACTCTGACCTCGTGCGGTGAGTGTGATGTCCATCAACTTTGCTGCTTTTTCTGCATCTTGGTAAAAAAGCTCGTAAAAATCCCCCATCCGATAAAAGAGTAATTTATCAGGATGATCAGCCTTTAATGCATGGTATTGCTGCATCATTGGTGTGTGTTGTGGGATAGACGAGTCTTTTAAATTGGTCGTGCTCATGCAGTTCTGCTTAGTCATATCAGGCGAAAGAGGTAATTTTAAGTAAGCTTTGCCTAAAAGTCATGGCACAAGCGGAAATCATCCTTTATTTTTATGATATGTATAAGTACTATTGCGATGTTGATAGTTAATTTGTATTGGATGTCTAAAAACAATTAATTATACATATGAATTTTTCTTCACTATACTGGTCTCATCCTAACGCAACAGATCAACCTTAAACAAAGGAGTGCATCATGGCTAACCGTCCAGAAATTAAAACGTTGGAAAACTTGGAAGCGGCATTTGCTGGTGAATCAATGGCGCATATTAAATATCGTTATTTTGCAAAAATTGCTCGTGAAATGGGCGATGAGGCAACGGCGAAAGCATTTGAAGAAACCGCAGATCAAGAAGTGATGCATGCATTTGGCCATCTTGACTTGTTGTATCCAAAATCGACCTTAACACCGGCTAAATGTTTAGAGATCGCGATTGCCGGTGAAACCTATGAATACACTGAAATGTATCCAAAGTTCCGTGAAACGGCAGTGGCAGAAGGTAATACGGCTGCAGTAACCGAGATGGATGAGCAAATTGCAGAGTCTCAAGAACACGCAGCGTTCTTTAAAGCGACACTAGAAAAAGCGGCGAAACGATTTGCTGCATTGGCAAAAGTAGAAGAACGTCATGCCAATCATTACCAAGCGCAGCTAGATAAAGTAAAGTCTGCCTAATTAGATCGTACAACACATTTTTAGATTAACGAATACAGCATTTCAATAAAGGGAAATCAAATGAAAACTTGGCAATGTATTGTTTGTGGTTACATCTACGACGAAGCAGCAGGTGATCCAGATCACGGCATCGCAGCAGGTACAAAATGGGACGATGTGCCTAATGACTGGTCCTGTCCGGACTGTGGCGTGTCGAAAGAAGATTTCGAAATGGTTGAAATCTAATTAAGCATGCTTGGCGGCTAATCCGCCAAGTGGTAAATGAACAGGATAACTATCATGAAACCTATTGTAATTATCGGTGCAGGGCTAGCAGGATTTGGTGTTGCCAGAGAACTCAGAAAACTGGATACAACCGTACCGATTATGGTGATTAGCCAAGATAAAGCAGATTTTTACTCTAAGCCGATGCTATCTAACGCATTTGCCCAAAATAAAACTGCCGAGCAGCTCATCAATACAATGGCTTCGAAAATGGCCGAACAGCATCAGCTAGCCATACAAGCAGAGACAACAGTTGAAAATATCAACTTATCAACCCAAGAGGTGGTAACGAGTGCGGGTGTCTTTGCTTACAGTAAGCTGGTGCTGGCGGTAGGAGCATCTCCTGTTCGTTTGCCAATAGCAGGTAATGCAGCCGATAAAATTTTATCGGTCAATAGCTTAAATGATTATGCAATCTTCCGTGAGCAACTAACCCAAGGAAACAGAGTTGTCCTCTTGGGCGGTGGATTAATTGGCTGTGAATTCGCCAATGATTTAACCACTGGTGGCTTTGAGGTAACGGTTGTCGATTTGGCTGAAACACCCATTGCAGCGTTGTTACCCGCGGCGGTTGGTCGGTCACTACAAGATGCTTTAGTAGAGAAAGGTGTTAAATTTTGCCTAGGCCGGAAAGTCGTGTCAGCTAATCAAGAGGGCAGTGCGTTGAATGTCGTGTTAGATGATGGAACGACACTCGGTACGGATCATGTGTTATCTGCCGTTGGGTTGCGGCCAAACACTGCCATTGCGGAAAAAGCGGGGCTTTCTGTGAATCGTGGCATTGTGGCAGATAGCTTTTTGAAAGTGGCTGAAAACGTCTATACGCTGGGTGATTGTGCCGAAATTGATGGTCAATGGCGTCCGTATGTCATGCCAATTACGATTGCAGCGCGTTCATTGGCGAAGACACTATTGAGTGAACCTGAGGCGGTGAACTTCCCTGTTATGCCTGTGCAAATTAAAACGCCTGCTTATCCAATCTTAGTGCAACCTGCACCAAGAGGCGTAGAAGGGGTATGGCACGAGGAAGCGGTTGAAGACGGTAGTATTTGGCAGTTTGTCGATACCACCAATAAAGTGAATGGCTTTGTACTGACTGGCAAAGCGATTGCTGCTCATCGTGCAAAAATGGTCGCTGCCATGGCTTAAGTGTCAAAACGTGTCGTGTTGGAGAGAATCGTTGTTTGCTAAACGAACTTTTTCTCTCCTCTCCCTCTCTCTAACAATAAGACAGGCATCATTGCCATCGAATCAGCCTAATAAATAGAGAAGGGTAATCAATGAAAAAGTTATTAGCCGCAGTGGCGGTGACATTAGTAGCTGGTCATGCAAGTGCCGCCGATTGGGTAAACGTCGGGGATGATAACCGTGTCGATTTAGACGCGGTAAAAAAAGATGGTGATCAGGTTACTTACCAAATTCGTTGGGACAATCCTAAAGATGCAGACGAATATCAATTCACAGAAGTTGTCGTGGATTGCAAAACAGGTATAACCCGTTTGCCTCGTTACTTCAATCATAAGAAAACAGGCCCACAAGGTTATCAAGCAACGACTGGGGAAGATGCAAAATCTGCTGTGCCAGAAGATGGGACCGTGGTGTCCGTGCTGAACCATCAGCTATGTAGCGGCAAGCCAAGTGGTGCTGCGATCGAGCAAATTTTGCTTGGCGATAATTAATCTCCTTGCACATCCAATAAAAAAGCTGGCGTTAGTGCCAGCTTTTTTATTGGATGTCTAGCATTCAACCGAAATGCCTTAAGAACGCAATCCCAGCATCGCTAATACGTCAATATCATCGATATCTTTGATACGCTTCAGCAGGATTGGCTTCGCTCCGGTAAATGACTTCCACGTGGTTTTGAATCGCTCTTCGCCATCAGTTTCTGCATCCGCATTCTCATTTTGCCTAAAGCGCGCTTTTTTGGTGATTAAATTGACGCTGACATCACTATTGGTCACAGGGCCAAAATTGTCACTTGCATCATAACCAATCAGCTGAAAATCTCCATGCTGATAACGGAAGTTGTACATCCAGTAGCCGTATCTACCATGCCCATAGTGTAAATAGAGGTTGCCTTTTTCAATCGATACATTCAATTCCGGCGGCATGTAAACGCCTCCATCCTCATTTTCAGAGGAAAAGCATGACAAATTTTCTAGCGCTAAAGTAAAACCACCTGGTTGAGCAAATGCAATTAAAATCCCTCTTCGATTTCGATCGACTATTTTTTGAAATTGATTTTCCACAAACTGGCGTTTGTCGGTACTTTTGATGATATAAACCCAATCCTTTTGTTTATCCCCGTTAAGATCACCGCTAATTTTTTCGGTGACAACATAGCCACTAGGAACAAATGCATCTGGCGAGTTAGCCACCTTTCCTATTGTTTGGCTAAACACGTGAGTTGCACATAGAAGAAGTGCTAAAGCAATCATTTTTTTCATGATATTTTTCTGTTGTTGCTGGCTTAAATACCGCCAGTTGCGTGAGATTTTACCGATTGAATTTTTAATCCAGTGAGTGTTCTTTTTAGTTGCACTACATCATCAGACTCAGAGGTAATCTGCGGTAAGTTGCTGGCAGTGATGGTTGTGCGCTGTTTGTAATGCACTTCCGCCGTCATCCAAGGGAAGCCACTACGTGTGATGATCACATCATTAAAGTCTGATGAAGTGGATACATGCAATACCGTTAGTGCTGCGGATGCTTCTTTTAAATAGCCACACATTTCGTCTTTGCCGCCTTCAACTTCCCATCTTCCTTTGGCACTTTCTGCGGTTAATGAAACGGCTAAATCACTAGCAAAGTCATCACATGCAGATGTGTCGCCCGATAGCGCTTTTGCATCATGTTTTGTAAGCATCGACATAATGTTGGACTCAGAAAAAGTAATTCGCGAATGTGCAAAGAAAAGTAGAGATCCAAATAGCGTCAATAAAATCATTTTTTTCAAGTTGAATCTCCTTCTGTGGCATGCAAATGTTTCCGTCTGCACGCGAATCTCAACAGATCGCTGAGCATTTGCTTGAATGCTAATTAAATATTATGCAAATGGCAAATTGAACGTAAGAAACTGTCCCCGTTTATCGTCTAAAAAAACTGCTAACTAGGCAAATTGTTTAGAGAGGAAAAAAAGAAAAAACAGAGGATGTGAATGATCTCAAAAGCACTGTGTTTAGTGGTGGATTAGTGCTTAAAACAATGCTTTTGAGGGGGGCGCTTTAGGTTGCGATACGAATTAGCTCTCAAGTACCCATTTGCCAGGCCCATCCGATCCAAGTTGTTTGGCTAGGTAAGGGAGTACATCAGTCAATGTGTCTTTTAAGGTGTAAGGCGGGTTCACAATAAACATGCCACTGCCAAACATTCCAAATCCGTCTTCACGAGGAACTTCCACTTCTAACGATGCATTAAGCCAAGATTTGCACGGTAGCTGTTTTAGCTTTTCCACCATCGCCAACCAGCCCGGGCGTTGAAGTTTGGGGTACCAAATGGCAAATGTACCGGTTGCAAATCGGTGTAAGCCGTCTTCAACTGCTTTAACAACCGTTTGATAGTCTTGCTTATCTTCGTAAGGCGGATCGATCAAAATGAGCGCACGGCGTGGCGGTGGAGGTAAGACAGATTTCAGCCCCGCAAAACCATTCGCTTTTTGTACTAAAGCGGGTTTTCCTGTGCCAACCAATCTCGCTTCCGCAAAAACGGCTTCTAGTAATTCTGCATCACTTGGGTGTAATTCAAATAAACGGAGTTTATCTTCCACGCGAAGGCTTTTACTCGCTACCCACGGAGAGCCGGGATAATTGGCTAATTCACCATTCGGATTGTCTGCGCGAATGGTATCGATAAACCGAGACAAGGCCAAAGGGAGGTCTGATTTTTCCCATAGCTTACCAATACCCGTGTTGTATTCCGCATTTTTTGTGGCAAAACCCGCAGTTAAATCATATCTACCCGCACCTGCATGCGTGTCGATGTACCACCAAGGCTTTTCTTTCTGGTTCATGTATTGCAATATTTCATGCACCACAAGGTGTTTGAGTACATCGGCGTGGTTGCCGGCATGAAAGGCGTGGCGATAACTTAACATGTTGCGTTTGCTTTAGCGGGTAAAGTTAGATTGTACTGTAAGCTGTCGTTTCTCTGCCAATTTGCATGTGTTAAAACGCAACAGTCGGCAAAATTCTGTTAACCTACGCAGCCCCTTTTAAAGATGGATACCCTAGATGGCACGCGCTTGTGGCATTGATTTTGGCACTTCTAATTCAACAGTCGGCTGGTTACGACCGAACGCGCCTATTTTGCTGCCGCTGGAAGATGGAAAAGTAACGCTTCCAAGTGTCGTATTTTTTAATGCCGAAGAAAACTCCTCCCATTTTGGCCGAGATGCACTAAACGAGTACCTAACAGGGTACGAAGGCCGGTTGATGCGATCGCTCAAGAGTATTTTGGGCACGAGTCTAATTGATGGCCAGACCGAAGTCATGGGGCGAGCACTTCGGTTTAGAGATTTGCTCAGCTACTTTATTGGCGAACTGAAAGTGCGTGGTGAAGCCGCTGCTCAGCATGAGTTTCGTCAGGTGGTGATGGGGCGTCCTGTCCATTTTGTCGATGATGACCAGGAAGCCGATCAACGCGCAGAAGATACTTTGGCTGATATCGCCAAATCTTGTGGATTTGAAGAGGTTAGCTTTCAGTTCGAGCCAATTGCCGCAGCGTTTGACTATGAACAGCAAATTTCCTCTGAAGAGCTCGTGCTGATCGTGGATATTGGCGGGGGTACGTCAGATTTCTCGCTCGTCCGACTTTCGCCTGATCGACGCCAATTAGTCGATCGTAAAGATGACATCTTAGGTAATGCGGGGGTGCATATTGGAGGAACTGATTTTGATCGCCGACTTAGCTTAGAAACGGTGATGCCACTACTTGGCTATCGAACCGGCCTAAAGCATCGTAATGCAGAAATCCCATCCAGCTATTACTTCAACCTGGCTACTTGGCACACCATTAACTTGGCTTATACCCGTAAGGTGTGGGCTGAGTTGCAAGATGTCATGAGAGATGTGGCCGAGCCGGTGAAATTTAAACGTCTCTTAACGCTGATTGATGATAAAGCCGGGCATGAACTGGCGATGCGTGTAGAAGCAGCAAAAATCACGCTATCAAGCGAGTTGCAAACAGAGATTGATTTAGATATTGCTGAAGTAGATCTATCTCATGAGATCTCTCAAGCAGACTTCTTTCAAGCCATTGATCCGGAAGTAAACCGCGTCGCCGCGACGGTTGATGGCATGCTAAAAACAGCAGGGTTAAATGCGGCTCACATCGACACCGTATTCTTCACCGGTGGTTCTAGCGGCATACCGCATTTAAGAGCAAAAATTGCTTCCGTATTGCCGGCCGCTCGCCATGTAGAGGGTGATTTGTTTGGCAGTATTGGTGCTGGTTTAGCGATTGACGCTGCTCGCCGATATGGCTGATCATCCGGTCAAATTTTATCACTTGGTGTAAAATAAGTTTTATTTGCCGCATGACTATCATGCGCGCGTTGATTAACCGTCGGTCTGTTTTACCGGCAGGTCTGTGGTTTGCTTTCGCATGCCACATCAGGAGTTAGCATGTCTTTGAAGTTCACCCTTCACAAAACCGAAGGAAAAGCCCGTCGTGCGACGGTTACGTTAAATCATGGTGATGTAGAGACCCCAGCGTTTATGCCGGTAGGTACTTATGGCACAGTAAAAGCCATGGCACCTAACGAATTAAATGATATCGGTGCGCACATTGTCTTAGGCAATACATTCCACCTTTGGCTTCGACCTGGTTTGGATGTGATCCGCGCACATGGCGGCTTACATCAGTTTATGGGATGGGATAAACCTATCCTGACCGATTCAGGCGGTTTTCAGGTGTTTAGCCTTGGTGCGTTGCGCAAAATCACTGAAGAAGGGGTGAAGTTCCAAAGCCCAATTAATGGCGATAAATGTTTTCTAACGCCAGAAGAATCTATGCGCATTCAAACCGTGCTTAATTCAGATATCGTGATGATTTTTGATGAATGTACGCCATACCCTGCCGATATGAAGCAAGCAGGTGACTCGATGCGCCTATCTAAGCGTTGGGCAAAGCGTTCTCGCGATGAGTTTGATCGTTTAGAAAATCCAAATGCTTTATTTGGTATTGTCCAAGGTGGTATGCATGAAACCCTGCGTGACGAATCACTAGAAGCGCTGGTTGATATTGGCTTTCATGGCTACGCCATTGGCGGGTTATCTGTTGGTGAGCCTAAAGATGATTTTGCACGTATTTTGGCGCACACCGCACCAAAACTTCCAACGGATAAACCGCGTTATCTGATGGGCGTAGGTACACCAGAAGATTTGGTCTATGCAGTTAGCCAAGGCGTTGATATGTTTGATTGCGTGATGCCGACACGTAATGCCCGAAACGGCTGGATCTTTACCCGTTTTGGTGATATCAAAATCAAAAATGCAAAACATCGCTTAGACACACGTCCACTCGATGAAACGTGTTCTTGCTATGCATGTAAGAATTTTAGTCGTGGCTATTTGCACCACCTGCATCGTACCGGCGAAATCTTAGGTGCTCGCTTAAATACTATTCATAATCTGCATTATTATCAGCAGTTAATGCGCAATATGCGTGAAGCGCTAGATGAGGGCCGCTTTGATCAATACCGTAAGCAATTTGCCGAAGAGCGTGCGCGCGGAACTGATTAAGCAAAGTACAATCAAAGCATTATCTGTTCATCATCACTGTGTAGCCCCTGCTTAGTCAGGGGCTCTCTGTTTATACCTCAGGGGGTAGTGTGTTGTTAAAGCGCTTGGTTTCCTTTCTATTACTTGGTTCGGCTTTTCCACTAATTGCAGCTCCATTACCTCCTAATGCAGAAATCTTACAAGGTACGCTACCCAACGGCGTGAAATACCTGATTCAACCCAATGCACAACCCGCTAAAAAGGTGGAGTTACGCTTAATTATGGAAGCGGGCTCAACAGGCGAAACCGATGCCCAAAAAGGCTACGCTCACTTTGTTGAACATATGGCTTTTCAGCACACGAAACATTTCCAGAATGAAACGGTTGGGCAATTTATCGAATCATTAGGGATGCGTATTGGACCAGATTCGAACGCCTACACCAGTTTTAATGAAACGGTGTATATGCTGCCCGTGCCAACAGACGACGAGGCAAAGTTAAAGAAAGCAACCGTATTACTTGCCGACTGGGTGGGGGGGATTACGTTTAGAGCAGCAGATGCACAAAAAGAATCCAGAGTTATTACTGAAGAATGGCGGATGAGCGAGCATCCCCGTGCGCAAATTAAGCCAGCCGATGATGTGCTCTATGCCGGTAGCCGATATGTAGATCGCTCTCCGATTGGTGAGATGGCACTCGTTCGCCAAGCTAATATTCAGCAGCTAAACGACTTTTATCGCCGCGAGTATCGACCAGAGCGTGCAACAGTAATTGCGGTTGGGGATATCAACCCAAGTCAATTAAAGCAAATGCTAGAAGAAGCATTTAAAGATATTCCGCCAAGTACGCCACCAAAATCCCCTGTGGTTCCGCCATTAACATTACAAAAGCTTCCTGCAACCCTCGTGATGAATCACGATAGTTTGCAAGACCCGCTCATTAAGTGGGTGATTCCCGCAACTGTACAACCAGTTAATACAGAGGAAAGTATTTATAGCGGTTTGGCTGTACAAATGGCGCAATCCTTATTTGCTAGACGATTGGACATTCAATCAGAGCAACCTGATTATCCAATCAGTAAGTCGGGTGTGATGACAAATGAAATGGTCGATAGACGAGACAATACCGCCTTCTTATTTGTGCCTAGAACCGGGAAGCTAATGCCTGCATGGCAACGCGTGCAGCAAGAAGTCGTTCGTGCTTCAGAGCAAGGCTTTACGGAGGAGGAATACCAAGACGTTAGACTCAATATGCTGAATCAAATGCGTCAGATGGCCGCCGAATCACATGCAAATACCTCTGAAGAGTTGGCTTCTTCACTCTTGCATGATGTCTTGCAACGGAATGTCTCGATTAGCCCTGCAGAAATGCTGAAACTGACCGAAACATGGTTCCAAACAAATCGGCTGGCTGAAGTCAATGCTGCATTTCAGGGCATGATGCACACCAAGGAAAAAATGCTCACCGTAATGTTGCCTAGCTCGGTGCCGCTTGCTTCGGTAAAAGCTTCGCAATTCAATGACTCTTCAACGTTGGCCAAGTTACCTGTCTGGACAGAGAAAAAACTAGGTGCGTTAACTGATCAACCAGTCAATCCAGGCAATGTATTGTCGCAAGCGGTATTGGGTAACGATATCGTGCGCTATCGGTTATCGAATGGCGCTGAGGTATATTTCAAACAAACACAAAACACCCCAGGTAAAGTAGTGGTTAGTACCTTTTCTTCCGGTGGGCTATACAATGCACCACCTAACCGGTATACCGCCGCATCGATGCTAGATGATGTATTAAATCAAAGCGGTGCAGGAGACTTTTCGCTATCCGCATTAAGCAAAATGACTGCTGGTAAATTAATCTCTTCTTCTTACTGGTTGGGAGCGGGAGAGCAGGGGGTTAGTGGTGAGGCTCGTACAGAAGACTTAGCCGATCTATTCGCACTCATGCATTTGCAGCTTACCAAACCAAGAATTGATCCGCTCATGTTAAGTGAGGTGAAACAAGATACCGTCAAAGCTTGGATTCAAAGCCATAAAAAGACGGAAACTTTGCTGATTGAATCGCTAGCCAATCAAATTTGGTCCGGCGATTATCGAAAAAAATCCGCGACACCCGCTCAAATTAATGAAGTAAATGATGGTGAGTTACAACAATTAGCTAACCAATACTTTACGGCTTCCGGGCCTTGGAAGATGGTTATTGTTGGTGATGTGAATCCAAGTCAATTAACCCCGCTACTTAACCAATGGGTAGCCTCGCTTCCTGCTAATCAATACAAGATGACCTTGGCTAGCCTTTCTCCTAAAGGCGCATTTGTGGATATCCGAAATAATTCGGCAGAGGCTCAAGCGCTAGATGCAAAAGATAGAAGCCAGACGATGTTATTTATCCGAATGCCCGAGGCCTACAACCAACAAAATCGGATGATTGCGCAAGTACTGGAAGATGTTTTACAGCAGCGCTTAGAGGCAGAGTTAAGACAAAAATCAGCGCTCGTGTATGGCATCGGTGTAGATGCAGAGATTCGCCGCCAAGAAGGGTTTCGTTTAGATATCGACTTCTCGAGCCAATCCACAAATGCTTCACAAGCCTTAGATAAAACGAAGCGCATCCTTGAAGACCTGCAAGCTAAGGGGGTGAATGAAGAGGAATTCAAGTCAGCCATCTTGCATAGCCAGCGGGTGTGGGAGGATGCCGAAAAAGATGATCATGTGATTGCGGGAACGCTTGTTAACTATATCCGTAGTGGAGAACCTTTGCAAAGCATTAGAGATAGGGTGAAAGAATTAAGCCAATTAGATCGTGCTTTAGTGAACCAGCAAGCCAAGCATTGGTTTGATAAAAAGGCCATGTCGATTGGACAAGTCAATCCGTTCTCAGGAACCTAATGCAGAATTAACCGTCCATTAAATTGCAATTGTCATTCTTGGGAATGTCATTTGGCAGGAGTAAGCTGCCGAAAGTAATCTTTGCAACGTATTGCGCTGCAAAGAGCAGGAAAGCCAATGCGCCATTACTGTAATGATGTATTTGGCAGAAAGGACGGAATTTGGAACTCTTACTAAATAAACTGCTACTTCGCCCTGATGCTTGTGATGAAAGATGGCTAATGCAGTTAATCAACTGTATTCGACCAAACAAAAAGCAAGAGATCAGTGATGCAAATCTGAATATGATTGCGCTAGTTGATCTGCTAGAGAGGCGACCTGAGTATCAGCTGGCATTGTCTTCTTTTGTGAAAAAGATGTTGTTAACGTATCGCTGGCAACAACTATTTTCCGACTCCGGTATACCGGATAGCAAAGGTTTTGCAGCCGCCTTCTGGGAACGTTTGGTATTTCACTTTTTGCCACCAATCATCCGCTCAGAAAGTATGATTGATCAGCTCGGCATTTTTTTCTCGGACGAAGAGGATGAAGAATGGTTGTCAGCCATTTCGCCCTCCATTTGGCGTCGTCTCTTTTCTCTATTGGTTCCAAACGCAGAGACGAAAGCAGAGATTACCAATTATCTGCGATCAGAAATTGTTAGTGCAATCCAGGTACTCTCCTATCGCGTCAGTGCAATTGGCTTAGAACCAGAGTTGATTCGTAATGTCGCTGATTTAGAAAAATATGACTCTCCATTTATCCAGCAAAATGTCGAAGTCGTTTCTTTTCTGAACAAATTCAAGCATTTGGATGCATCATTAGACGAGGGACTTCGAGGTGATCAGCTCCACATTGAAGTTTTGTTATCTCAATGCGAATCTATTATTGGTAAAGTCAGAAAAAATGCACAGATAAATGGCGTGAGTATTAGTTTGACACGCTTATTATTAAAACTTGGTTTAAGTATCTCTCGATTAAAAGAATTGCTTGCCTTGCTAGAAGGGGCTTCTCCAGCGCAAGTGGGCGATTTTGCATTAGCTGTTGTTCGTAATGAGGCAAAGCGTTACAGCATTAAAGAACTATTTGGCTCCAATACTGCACTGTTGTCACTGCAGGTGACCGAGCATGCTGGGCGTACTGGCGAACACTATGCGGCAAATAACCGTGCAGAATGGAAATCCATGTTGAAGTCAGCGATGGGCGCTGGCTTTGTCATTGCGTGGATGGCCTTGCTAAAAATTCTAATTAGCAAAATGGACCTATCTCCACTTGGATTTGCAGTACTGTATAGCTTGAATTACGGTCTAGGCTTCATGCTAATCCATATTTTGCACTTTACGGTTGCGACCAAACAGCCCGCGATGACGGCAAATATGATTGCCGCTAACATGGATAGCCACTCTAAAAGTAAAAAGCAGCGCTTAGATGGACTCGTAGATTTATGTACCAAAGTTGCTAGAACCCAGTGGATTGCGATCGCCGGTAATATTTTATTTGCCTTGCCGTTGGCCATTTTAATTGCGATGGCAACGCAATCTTTATTTGGACATCCATTAGCAAATGCAGAAAAAGCAAAGCATTTACTGGCTGATCTAGATCCAATCCATAGTTTGGCATTATTTCATGCCGCTATTGCTGGCGTATGCCTCTTTTTGTCTGGTTTAATCTCTGGCTACTACGATAACAAAGCAAGCTATAACCATATTCCCGAACGTCTAAAAGCGCTGCCTGGCTTGCAAAGTATTTTAGGTCGAAGACGTCTTAATAAAATGGCCGATTATATTGGCCAGAATTTAGGTGCGCTCACCGGTAATTTCTTTTTTGGATGCATGCTAGGAACAATCGGGGTTATCGGCTTATTTATTGGCTTACCAATCGATATCCGGCACATCGCATTTTCAAGTGCTAACTGGGGATTTGCGATGGCCTCTATGGATTGGCAAGTCACTTGGCACTATGCGTTGCTAACCTTTGCAGGGTTTTTATTAGTCGGAATGGTGAACTTGTTTGTCAGTTTTAGCATTGCTCTTTCGGTAGCGATGCGATCACGTCGTGTCGCACTTTCTGAAGATCGGCAGTTGATAAAAGCGTTGTTGGCCGCATTTAAATCCAAGCCATCAAGCTTTTTCATCCCTCCTAAAGAAGAGGCTGCATCTGCAAGCATGCAAAAAGATTCCTCTTGAAAAAAAGGAACTTTCTGATGGCTTTAGCACCTTAGGGTTTGCAATCTGATATGAGAAGGTTGGCATTCATCCTGCCAACCCGTTAGAATGTCCGATTGTTTTTATCTGATCATGATTAACAAAAGCAAATAATCGTGATGATTAGCGTTAAATATTAAGGGAAATAACTATGTGGATTAGTCCAGCTTTTGCAGCGTCAGGCCCTGCTGGTGCAGGTGGCATTATGCAGTTCTTGCCAATGATTGTGATTTTTGCTGCTTTCTACTTCATTTTGATTCGTCCACAACAGAAAAAAGCTAAAGAACACCGCGCAATGTTGTCTGCTATCCAAAAGGGTGACGAAGTCATTACTAATGGTGGTATTGCTGGCAAGTTGGTGAAGGTTTCTGAGCAATATGTAACGGTTGAAATCGCTGCAAATACAGAAGTGGTTATCCAACGTTCTGCAATCGCTGCGAAATTAGAAAAAGGGACTATCAAGTCTGTTGCTTAAGTAAGCTTCCAGATAAATTGATATGTTTCGTAACTAACCGGGAGCCAAAACGCTCCCGGTTTTATTGGAAAACGCTATGAACCGTTTCCCGCTATGGAAAAACTTAATGATCGGCCTCGTCTTAGTGGTCGGTCTCTTGTATTCATTGCCAAACCTATTTGGTGAAGCACCTGCTGTACAAGTCTCTCCGCTAAAAGCAACCGCCACAGTCGATGCCGCCATGATGGCCAAAGTGGAGCAAACGTTAAAAGCTGCTCACTTGCCTTATGACGCGGTCGAGCTAGAAACGAATGGTGCGAAAGTTCGTTTTGCTGATACCGAAACCCAGCTAAAAGCAAAAGATGCATTACAAGCTGCGTTTGGCGAAAGTTATGTTGCTGCGTTGAACTTAGTGCCAAATACACCAAACTTCTTAAGAAGTATTGGTGCTCACCCAATGTTCCTTGGATTGGACTTGCGTGGTGGTGTTCACTTCATGCTTGAACTCGATATGCAAGCGGCCATTGAAAAAACAATGGAAGGGCATGCTAGAGATATGCGCATGACGTTGAAAGATCGCAAGATCCGTTATGTGCGTATTATTAAAGATGCTGATACAGCAACCGTTAGCTTCCGTGACGCAGATGCAGTAGAAGCTGCTTTCCCAATTTTAAAATCAAAAATGACTGGTATCGGTCTCACGAAAGTGAATGACGGATCTGATTTTAAAATTGTGGCCAAACTATCTAACGAAGAGTTAACCGCTGTTCGTAAAGCGGCGGTTGATCAAAACATCGCAACGCTACGTAATCGTGTGAATGAACTAGGTGTGTCTGAACCTATTATTCAACAGCAAGGCGCCGATCGTATCGTTGTTCAGTTGCCTGGTGTGCAAGATACCGCAAAAGCAAAAGACTTAATCGGTCGTACTGCTGCACTAGAATTGCGTATGGTGGTTGCAGATTGGCGTAGCCCAGACGTGATGGAAGCTGCGCTAAAGGGTGATCTGCCTCCAAATACCGTGCTAGTAGATGATAATGAGGCTTACAACCCATTTAAAAAGCTATTGCTGAAAGGTGATGTTGAGCTAACCGGTAATAACATCGAAAAAGCCGACCCTTCATTTGATCAGCGCTCTAATCAGCCTGCCGTTTCCATTAAGCTAGACTCTGTTGGTGCGGATATCTTCAAGCAACTTACTCGTGAAAACGTTGGTAAGAAGATGGCAATGGTCTTGATTGATCGTGGCCGTGCAGAAGTGATTACCGCGCCAAACATTAACGAAGAAATTGGTGGTGGTCAGGTACAAATCTCTGGTGCAATGTCTTCAAAAGAAGCTTCTGATGTCGCCTTGCTACTCCGCTCTGGTTCATTGGCTGCGCCAATGCACATCGTAGAAGAAAGAACGATTGGCCCATCATTAGGTAAAGAAAATATTGCCAGAGGTTTTCACTCTACATGGGTTGGCTTTGCCTTGGTGGCATTGTTGATGCTGTTCTACTACCGTGTATTTGGCGTGATTTCTGTGGTGTCACTTGCTGTAAACGTGTTGTTACTGGTCGCCGTATTGTCGATGTTGCAAGCAACCTTGACCCTGCCTGGTATTGCCGCAATGGCGCTGGCGCTGGGTATGGCGATTGACTCTAACGTGCTGATTAACGAACGTATTCGTGAAGAGATTAAGGCCGGTAACTCTCCTCAGGTCGCGATTAGTGAAGGCTATAAGCATGCTTGGGCAACGATTATCGACTCTAACGTAACGACCTTGATTGTTGGTTTGATGCTAATGATCTTTGGTACCGGACCCGTTAGAGGCTTTGCGGTGGTGCATTGTCTAGGTATTTTGACCTCGATGTTTAGTGCGGTACTTGTCTCTCGTGGCTTGGTAAACTTGGTTTACGGTGGCCGCAAGAAGCTGAAGACGCTATCCATCTAATCATTAAATGTGCTTTGGCCTGCTGTTTTTAGGCAGGCCGATTGAAAGGGAAATGAAATGGAAATCTTCCATCCCAAAAAAGATATACCTTTTATGAGTTATGGCAAACTCACCACATTTATTTCGATGGTGACGTTTGTTCTAGCCGTATTTTTTCTGGTGACTCGGGGTCTACACTTTGGTGTGGACTTTACGGGTGGTACGGTACTAGAAGTTCAATATGCTAAAGCGCCTAACCTAAATGTGATTCGTGAGGATGTGCAAAAGCTAGGCTACTCTGAAGTGGCTGTACAAACTTTCGGGACATCTAAAGATGTCATGATCCGTTTACCGCTGTCAAAAAGTGCGAATGCTGCAAAACAAAGTGAACAGGTCATTAGCCTATTGAAGGTAAAAGACCAGAGCGCAACCTTAAAACGAGTGGAGTTTGTCGGCCCTCAGGTTGGGCAAGAGTTGGTTAGCAGTGGTTTGATTGCGATTGGCTTGGTATGTGCTGGCATTATTGCTTATTTAGCGATGCGCTTTGAGTGGAAGTTTGCGGTTTCAGCCATTATTGCCAACATGCACGACGTGATAATTATCTTGGGTTGTTTTGCGTTCTTCCAGTGGGAATTCAACCTAACGGTATTGGCAGCTGTGCTGGCGGTGCTGGGTTACTCTGTGAACGAATCCGTGGTGGTGTTTGACCGTATTCGTGAAAACTTCCGCAAGGCGAGAAATAAATCCGTTACAGAAATTATCGATAACGCGATTACCTCAACGATGAGTCGTACCATCATGACTCACTTGTCTACTCAATTAATGGTAACTTCAATGCTGTTCTTAGGTGGGGAAGTGTTGCATAACTTCGCACTTGCGCTAACTATCGGTATTTTGTTTGGTATCTACTCTTCAGTGCTAGTGGCATCGCCATTATTGTTGATGTTTGGCGTAAAGCGCGAAGATTTTGTAAAGCCTAAAAAGACCGAAGTAGAACACGCAACACCATAATATTGGTCTTCAGTAAAACGAATGAATAGGCAGCAATTTATTGCTGCCTTTTTTCTATCTTAAAGCGAGATTTCTATGTTTTTGGTTGATTTCATCCTGCATATTGACGTGCATTTACAAGCGCTATTTGCGCAATATGGGTTGTGGGTGTATTTCATTCTTGGGCTGATTGTTTTTAGTGAAACGGGTTTGATTGTGGCACCCTTTTTGCCGGGTGATTCGCTGCTGTTTGCCGCGGGTGCGTTGACGGTTGGCAGTGTACTAAATCCCGTTCTGCTTTGTGTGGTACTTATTTGTGCGGCCTTACTTGGTGATAATGTGAACTACTGGGTGGGTAGAAAATTGGGAATGAAACTATTTTCCAATCCAAACTCCAAAATTTTTAGACAAGACTACCTCAATCGGACGCATGCCTTTTTCGAAAAACATGGTGGAAAAACAATTATCGCCGCTCGTTTTGTTCCCATTATCCGTACCTATGTCCCATTTACCGCTGGAGCAGGGGCGTTGCCATACCGTCGTTTTCTGAGCTTTTCATTTATCGGGGCTGTGGTATGGGTGGTTACACTCGTTTACGCAGGCGTATTCTTTGGTGGGCTACCTTGGGTGAAGAAAAACTTTACCGTCTTGGTGCTAGGGATTGTTGCCGTTTCATTTATACCGATGCTGATCGAAGTGCTGCGTCATCGATTTGCAAATAAAGGTTAGCAAGTTAATAAGATTAGTTGACCAATTTAATCGGGTATTTTACAATTTTAACTAATCCGATTAACCGCTACATTCACGGGGTCTGACCGATGCGATTAACAACAAAAGGTCGTTTTGCAGTAACTGCAATGATAGATCTTGCGCTACGCTCATCTTGCGGCCCTGTCACATTGGCTGCGATTAGCGAGCGTCAGAACATTTCTCTTTCTTATCTTGAGCAGCTGTTCGGCAAGCTTCGCCGCGCTGAATTAGTCGATAGTATTCGCGGCCCTGGTGGCGGTTATTGCCTAGCTAGAGAAATTGCTGATGTTTCAGTTGCCGATATCATCATGGCAGTGGATGAGCCAATTGACGCAACACAATGTGGCGGAAAAGAAAACTGCTTAGAAGATCGTCAGTGCATGACGCATGAACTATGGAGTAGCCTGAATGCAACGATTTATCAATTTCTTGCTTCAGTGACACTCGGTGAATTAGTTGAACAGCAACGCCAAAAAATGGAGTCTAGCTGTAACGATACCAAAGTCATTCTAGATAAACGACCTGCCGCTGCAGTGTAACGAATGACTTGCTTACGATTGAATAGGACACGTTAAATTATGAGTAAAAAGCCGGTATATCTTGATTATTCTGCAACGACACCAGTCGATCCTCGTGTGGCTGAGCAGATGATTCCATGGCTGACCGAAATGTTTGGTAACCCGGCAAGCCGTTCTCATGCTTTCGGATGGGAAGCCGAAGAAGCGGTTGAGAATGCTCGTAATGAAGTGGCTAAGCTAGTTAATGCAGATTCAAAAGAAATTGTTTGGACTTCTGGTGCTACCGAATCAAACAATTTGGCAATTAAAGGTGCGGCGCATTTTTACTCAACCAAAGGTAAACATTTAATCACCATGAAAACCGAGCACAAAGCGGTGCTTGATACCATGCGTGAATTAGAGCGCCAAGGCTTTGAAGTGACTTACTTAAATCCATTAGAAAATGGTCTAGTGGATATGGATGTACTGAAAGCAACCATTCGTCCAGACACCATTCTTGTGTCTGTGATGTTTGTGAATAACGAAATTGGTGTGATTCAACCAATTGCGGAAATTGGTGAGTTGTGCCGTGAAAAAGGCATTATTTTCCACGTAGATGCAGCACAAGCCACCGGTAAGGTCGTGATCGATCTTGCTTCGCTGAAAGTGGATTTGATGAGCTTCTCTGCTCACAAAACCTATGGTCCAAAAGGCATTGGTGCACTCTATGTGCGTCGTAAACCACGTGTTCGTATCGAAGCACAAATGCACGGTGGTGGTCATGAGCGCGGTATGCGTTCTGGTACGCTGGCTACTCATCAGATCGTTGGTATGGGTGAAGCTTTCCGCATTGCACGTGAAGATATGGTTGCAGAAAATGAGCGTATCCGCATGTTGCGCGATCGCCTGTGGAATGGTGTTTCTTCAATTGAAGAAGTTCACTTAAATGGTGACATGGACGCACGTGTTCCCCATAACCTGAATGTGAGCTTCAACTTTGTTGAAGGTGAATCATTGATCATGGCGTTAAAAGATTTGGCTGTGTCTAGTGGTTCGGCATGTACGTCTGCAAGTCTTGAGCCATCTTATGTCTTACGCGCGCTAGGTCGTTCTGATGAGTTGGCGCATAGCTCTATTCGTTTCACGATTGGCCGATTTACAACCGAAGCAGAAGTCGATTTTGCCGTTCAATTGATTCATGAAAAAATTGGCAAATTGCGTGAGCTTTCTCCATTGTGGGAAATGTTCAAAGATGGCATCGACTTGAACTCTGTTCAGTGGGCCGCTCATTAATTAACGACTCCTATGTGGTGACTTTGTTGCCATATAGTTTTTTGACCAGTTTTGTCACGCCGCTTCATCGTTAATGAGGTGGGTGAAGGAGAAGTAAAATGGCATATTCAGATAAAGTGATTGATCATTACGAAAACCCTCGCAATGTTGGTTCATTCGACAAAGGCGATGACTCTATTGGAACCGGCATGGTTGGTGCGCCTGCCTGTGGTGACGTGATGAAGCTACAGATTAAAGTGAACGAAGCAGGTGTGATTGAAGACGCAAAGTTCAAAACATACGGTTGTGGTTCTGCGATTGCTTCTAGTTCGTTAGTGACTGAGTGGGTAAAAGGCAAGTCTTTAGACGAAGCGCTATCTATCAAAAATACTCAGATTGCTGAAGAATTGGCGTTGCCACCAGTGAAAATCCACTGCTCTATTTTGGCTGAAGATGCAATTAAAGCAGCGGTAGAAGACTACAAGGCAAAACACGGTAATAACTAATCGTGTACGTAGTGTCGGGTAGGGAATGAGGAAGGAAAGATCATGGCAGTGACATTGTCAGTTAGTGCGGCAAATCATGTTGCAAACTTTATTGCTAAACGTGGTAAAGGCATTGGCCTACGCTTAGGGGTGAAAACCTCTGGCTGTTCAGGTTTGGCGTATAAGTTGGAATTTGCAGATGACAAACAAGAAGGTGATTTAGAGTTCTTGTCTCATGGTGTAACGGTGCTAATTGATCCAAAAAGCCTAACCTACCTAGACGGCACGGAATTGGATTTTGTGAAAGAAGGCTTGAACGAAGGGTTCAAGTTTAATAATCCGAATGTGAAAAACGCCTGTGGTTGTGGCGAAAGCTTTAATGTGTAATTTCTAATGTCTGCCGAAGTTAATTTCTTTGAGTTATTCCAGTTGCCGATTCAATTCCAAATTGATGCAAAGCAACTGGAGGCTGCATATAAAGACGTTCAAACTAGAGTTCATCCAGATCGATTTGCGGTTGCATCAGATGCAGAGCGTCGTGTTGCCATGCAATGGGCGGCAACAGCGAACGAAGCATTTCAAACCCTCAAAAAACCATTGTCACGCGCGCAATATCTATTAAAGCTAAATGGTGTGGATGTTGGCCTAGAGTCAAATACCAAGATGCCAATGGATTTTCTGATGCAACAAATGGAATGGCGTGAGTCTTTAGAGTCTGCTGTTGCTGCGAAGTCGATGAGTGACTTAGACGACCTGAATGATTTGGTAGGTCAAGAAAATCGAGCGTTGATTCTTGCGTTACAAGAGGCGTTGGCCGATCAGAGTAGCCTTGCAAGTGCTGCTGTGATTGTAAGAAAACTGCATTTCATTCAAAAGCTAGATGAGGAAATTAGTTCGAGCTTTGATCTTCTTGCAGAATAGATGTCATTCTTCGTATTTCAAATAATATTCATACATTCAATATTCATGATGGATTAAGAGTTGCTAAGAGCTGACCTTAATAAGCTAGTCAACAAGTGGTTGAGTGTGTATAAACGTAGCAAAAATGTAGTCACCTCTCATTGATAAGTGGTTGTAAATAACCATTTGATATTCGTCACCAAAATGTAGTTAGTTATCTTTACTAGGGTTATTTGATTATGGCGTTGTTACAAATTTCAGAACCTGGCCTTAGTGCTGCTCCACATCAGCATCGTTTGGCGGTTGGAATTGATCTAGGAACAACGAACTCTCTAGTGGCTACAGTGAGAAGTAGCATGCCTGTGGTCTTGCCAGATGAGCAAGGCAGAGCCTTGCTGCCATCTGTTGTGTACTACGATGCAGAAGGTAAGCCGCTTGTTGGTTATGGCGCTCAGGCTTTTCAAGCGAAAGAGCCGCAAGATACATTAGTCTCTGTAAAGCGCTTTATGGGACGAGGTTTGAAAGATATTTCAACCGAACATTTGCCATACAGATTTGTCGACGCACCAGGCATGGTTCAGTTTAACCTTCGTGCGGGTCAAAAAAGCCCGGTTGAAGTTTCTGCCGACATACTGAATGCGCTAAAAGTACGTGCAGAAGCATCGCTTGACGGCGATTTGGTCGGGGCGGTAATTACTGTACCCGCTTATTTTGATGATGCACAACGCCAAGCAACCAAAGATGCCGCTAAATTAGCGGGTTTAAATGTACTTCGATTATTAAATGAGCCAACGGCTGCTGCGATTGCATATGGTCTGGATAATGGCTCTGAAGGCTTGTTCGTTGTTTATGATCTAGGTGGTGGCACATTCGATGTTTCCATTTTGAAGTTAACCAGAGGGGTCTTCGAAGTGGTTGCGACGAGTGGCGACTCTGCCTTAGGTGGGGATGACTTTGATCATCGCATATATTGCTGGTTGTTAAATGAAGCGGGACTATCTCAATTAGGTCATAAAGATAGTCGCTTATTGCTACAGAAGGCGCGCGAAGCTAAAGAAGCGCTAACTGATTCAATCTCCACTCATGTTGCCGCCGTGCTTGAAGATGGTACGCCAATTCAAGTGACGTTGACGCAAGATACCTACTTTGAAATCACCAAGCATTTAGTCGATAAAACCATGCTTCCTGTACGTAAGGCATTGAAAGATGCTGGCGTGCGAGCAGATGAAGTCGATGGTGTGGTGATGGTTGGCGGCTCTACCCGGATGCCGCACGTTCAACAAGCCGTTGCAAAATTCTTTAATAAACCGCCACTGAATAATCTAGACCCAGATAAAGTGGTTGCTTTAGGTGCTGCTATTCAAGCTAACGTGCTAGCGGGTAATAAGTCTGGTGATGAATGGTTGTTGTTAGATGTCATTCCATTGTCTCTTGGTTTAGAAACCATGGGCGGGTTGGTTGAAAAAATTATCCCTCGCAATAGCACGATTCCTACTGCAAGAGCGCAAGAGTTTACAACCTATAAAGATGGCCAAACCGCCATGCGCATTCACGTATTGCAAGGTGAGCGTGAGATGGTGGCAGATTGTCGTTCGCTTGCTACGTTTGATTTAAAAGGAATTCCTCCAATGGCTGCCGGCGCGGCCAGAATTCGAGTAACCTTCCAAGTGGATGCGGATGGCTTGCTGTCTGTTAGTGCTTTGGAAGTTGGCAGTAAAGTGGAAGCAAGCGTGGTCGTGAAGCCATCTTATGGACTAACCGATGAAGAGATTGCCAACATGCTGCAATCTAGTATCGAAAATGCCAAAGAAGATATGGATGCGCGTCGACTGTCAGAATTGATTGTGGATGCAAACCGTTTAGTAGAAGCAACGGAAGCCGCGATTGCGGAGGATGGTGCAGCGCTATTAAACGATGCTGAAATTGCAATGATTAACGAAGCATTGGGTTTGTTAAAACAGGCTGTATCTGCTCGCGATGAAAAGCAGATTAAAGAGATGACGGCGAATGCATCAAAAGTAACGGATGATTTTGCTGCAAAACGGATGGATGCTAGTATTCGCAAAGCGTTAGCAGGACAGAAACTGTCTGAAATTGGATAAGTGAAATGACAAAAATAGTAATTTTGCCGCATGATGAAATCTGCCCAAATGGTGCTGAAGTGGAGGCAACGCCTGGTCAGAGTATTTGTGATGCATTGCTCGAGCACGATATTGATATTGATCATGCTTGCGGACAAGTCTGTGCCTGTACGACTTGCCATGTCATTATTCGTGAGGGATTCGCAAGTTTGAACGATACAAGCGAAGACGAAGATGATATGTTGGATCGTGCATGGGGATTAACCGCGCAGTCGCGTCTTGGTTGCCAAGCAAAAGTGGCAAATACACCATTAGTGGTAGAAATTCCAAAATATAGCCTTAACCACGCTAAAGAGGGTCATTGAAATGAAGTGGACAGATTCAAGAGAGATTGCTATCGAATTGTCTGAGGCTCATCCAGACATTGATCCGAAAACTGTTCGTTTTACAGACCTAATGAAATGGGTGATGGAACTACCTGGTTTTGAAGATGATGAAAGCCATTGTGGTGAGAAAATCTTAGAAGCTATCCAATTAAACTGGATGGATGAAGTCGAATAAACCAAGGTGTGAATGGTAAATTCGACACAATCGATTTAAAAAGCCCTGAATGATCAGGGCTTTTTTGTTGCGAGCTTGATTTACGTTAGGTGTTTCTTCGGCATTCATGGCAAAATTCTGTCCTGACATGCTCGCATCTTTTAAAAAGTTTATTTTCTTTCGCGTCTTCTTTTCACTTTGCCTGATCGGGTTGCAATTTCCTGTTTCAGCTGCGCAGGTGAGTTGGAGTAGTGCGGAAATGGCGTGGTTTAAATCTCATCCGGTTATTCGGGTGGGTTTATCCACTAATGAGCCATTTACACAAATTGATCCTAGAACCGGTACTGTTGTCGGTTATATCCCCCCTTTTTTAGTGCAACTCCAAAAGCAGATGGGGGTTCGACTTCAACCCATCTGGTATGCAAGTTCAACTGAGTTAGATGAGGCTTTCCGGCTACGGCAAATAGATATTGTTGTGCCGAAGGTGCAAACGCCTGAAGCATTGAAAAATGCAATTTTTTCCGATCCTTTTTTAAGGTTATCAAATAAGCTCCTTGTTAGAAATGATTACCGAGGGGAAGCGGTTTTAGAAGAGTTGTACGATGTTCGCTTGTCTGTCGTCGCTAATTCGCCGGTGGCCGGTTTTTTAAATCGAAACTATCCGATTCTTCCCCAGCAAGCTTATCTCTCTGAAAGTGAAGCCGCGTTAGCCGTTGTGCAGGGCAAGGCTGATATGGTGGTGCTTGATCAGGCAAAAAGTACCTGGTTAATTCGGCAAACGGCCTATGCAAGACTAAGAATAATAGGCGAGAGTGGTTATAACTCGCTCTTTAGAATTGCCGTTCGCTCAGATTGGCCATTGTTGGCGCATATTCTGGATAAAGCGATTGCCTCTGTTCCAGACAATGAAATGCGATCGCTCTACAATCGCTGGATGTTGCCGCCTCAGCCGCAGTTGCTGGATAGTCGCTGGTTCTGGGGCGCGGTCTCTGCTGCCCTATTAATGTTGGCCATCTGGATGGGCTGGTTAACACATGTGAATCGCCGATTAAGAAAGCAAACGCAAGATCAATTAATCCAATTGGAACATGAGTTGTGGGAGCGTCAACAAATGACCTCTCAACTATCTCAAACGCAGTTCACAGTAGATCATTCGACCGTTGGAGTATTTCAAGTTAATTGGGATGGTCGAATTCAGTATGCTAACCAAGCTGCGGCCAAACTTATTGAATATACCTCGCTAGAGTTAGTCCGATTAAGACTTCAACAAGTCATGCCGCAATTTACGGTGGATAGCTGGTTGGACTTTTGGCACGACCTACGCTCACGCCAATCGGCAACATTTGAAGGGGTGTTGGAAAAAAGAAATGGTGGACGGGTAGCCGTTGAAGTGACCGCGAGTTATTTGGCATGGGCAGAAAGCGAATATATTGTTTGCTTCATGACTGACATTACAGAGCGATTGCGGATTGAAAAGGCATTAAGGCAAAGTGAAGCCCGATTTAAAGGGATTGCATCGAATGTTCCTGGTGTGGTTTTTCAGTTGGAAAGATCCTTGATTAGTGAAGAGGTTAACTTAACCTACCTCTCTGATGGCAGTAGCTTATTGCTTGGTTATGCTCCTGCGGAAATTCTAAATAAAGATTTAGAGTTTTCATTGCTTATCCACGATGAAGATCGAACTTCATTTGAGCGAAGTTGGCGTATGGCGCGAGATCGCCTGGCCGATTGGCATTGGCAGGGCAGAATTATTCGTCGAGACCAGACCGTTTTCTGGGTGGACTTGAAAGCCGAAATTCGTCGTCTCGAATCCGGCACGGTTGTGTGGGACGGTATCTTATGGGATATCACCAATAATAAACAAAATGAACTATCCCTTTTGGCTACTGGCGAGCGATTAAGAGAATTGTCAGTTCACTTAGAAAGTGTGCGTGAGGAAGAGAAGGCGAAAATTGCACGCGAAGTACACGATGAACTAGGGCAAGTGCTAACCGCTTTAAAGCTAGAAACCTCGCTTTGTGAACTGTCATTTGCAGCGAATCATCCAGCGCTTCAAGAGCGCTTAACTGGGATGAAAAAGTTAATCGACCAAACGATTAAGATGGTGAGGGATGTTGCTTCTGCCTTACGCCCCCCAGTGCTGGATTTAGGGTTGGCGGCTGCTTTAGATTGGTATGCAAGGCGTTTTGAAGCAAGGTTTGGATTGCCCGTTGCCGTGACTATTGCAGACGATGTGCCATTTTTAGACGAGATGGAATCGACTGCATTATTTCGAGTAGTGCAAGAAGCACTAACGAATGTTGCAAGGCATGCAGATGCAGGAAGTGTTAGGATTGACCTCGTCATGCGTGATGAGGTGTTAATTCTTACCATTGCAGATGATGGCAAAGGTTTTGATATTCACCAATCAAAAGAAGAGCGATCTTTTGGATTGATTGGCATACGAGAACGTATTGAAATGATTGGCGGAGAATTCACTATTGATTCTCGTCTGTACCACGGAACTGTTTTGCTTATTCAAGTTCCAATGAAAGAGAAAGTACGCACATCATGATTAAAGTCATTGTGGCAGATGATCATAAAATTGTACGAGAAGGTTTAAAGCAATTGATTAGCCTTGCTCCCGATTTAACGGTTGTCGGTGAAGCGACAAATGGCCAAGAGGTGATGGAGCGTGTGAAGCAGTTGGCGGCGGATGTCTTATTGTTAGATATCTCGATGCCGGATTGTAACGGGGTAGAGTTGATCCCCAAAGTGAAGGCTTTGCCTACGCCGCCTTCTATTTTGATGCTTTCCATGCACAATGAAGCGCAAATTGCCGCACGGGCATTAAAGAATGGCGCATCTGGCTATACAACGAAAGATAGTGACCCAGCATTGTTGGTGGCGGCAATTCGTAAGGTGGCGGCTGGTGGAAGATATATTGAGCCAGATCTTGCCGATCGCTTGGTATTTGAGGTTGGTTTATCAGGGGATCGTCCTGCGCATGCATCGTTATCTGAACGAGAATTGCAGGTGTTTGAACGGTTGGTTAAAGGCGCGCATCTAAATGATATCGCAGAGCAACTGGTCATTAGTGCTAAAACAGTCAGCACACATAAGGTACGATTAATGCAAAAATTAGGCGTGACTTCTAATGCCGAATTGGTGCGTTATGCACTGCAGAATCAATTATTCAAGTAAGTAAATCCCTTGTCCCTGTAGGGAAAATCCTACAGGTACGTCAGCTATATTCTTAGGTAAAAATCCGTGCTGGATGATATTGCAAATCCAGTAATCAGCGCATCATACGATCCATTATCAACCGGATGGATCAATCATGTCCGATACTTCAAAAGACATCCTTGTCAGTTTTCGCAATGTTCAGAAAAGTTACGATGGCGAAAGCTTAATCGTAAAAAGCTTAAATCTGGATATTCGCCGCGGTGAGTTTTTGACTCTGTTAGGCCCATCTGGTTCCGGTAAAACCACCAGTTTGATGATGCTTGCAGGTTTTGAAACACCAACTGCTGGTGAAATTCGTTTAGGTGAAAAGACACTGAACAATGTGCCGCCTCACAAACGTAACATCGGTATGGTTTTCCAGAACTATGCGCTGTTCCCTCATTTAACTGTTGGCGAAAACTTAGCCTTCCCATTGAAGGTTCGTAAGCTAGACGCAGCGACAGTCGATGAAAAAGTTAAAAAAGCATTAGCAATGGTTCAGTTGGAAAAGTTTGCTAATCGCTACCCAGCGCAAATGTCTGGTGGTCAGCAGCAGCGTGTAGCGCTAGCTCGCGCACTAGTGTTTGAGCCTCAATTGGTCCTGATGGACGAGCCATTGGGCGCGCTAGACAAGCAATTGCGTGAACACATGCAGATGGAAATCAAACACATTCACGAAAAGTTGGGTGTAACTGTTGTGTACGTTACCCATGATCAAAGTGAAGCGTTGACAATGTCTGACCGTGTAGCTGTGTTTAACAACGGTGATATCCAACAGATTGATGGTCCACGTGCTCTGTACGAAGCACCTACCAGTTCATTTGTTGCAAACTTTATTGGCGAAAACAACCGTTTAAGCGGTGTGTTGCAAAGCGTCGATGGATCAAGCTGCCAAGTACGCCTGACCCATGGCGAAGTCGTTCACGCCAATAAGATCAATGTCGGTGATGTTGGTCAGCCAGTCTCTATTTCTATTCGTCCAGAACGCATTATGTTCAACGCAGATAGCGAAACATGTGCAAACCGTTTTAATGGACGTATCTGCGAATTTATCTATCTTGGTGATCATGTTCGTATTCGCATGGAAGTGTGCGGAGAGCCTGATTTCATCGTCAAGATGCCGATTGCTCAGCTAGATGACAATCTGAAAGTCGGTGACATAGTTCCTATCGGTTGGTCTGTAGAGCACGCAAGAGCACTAGACCCACTGTAATTGGATGGTTTCTGAAGTAGTTGTTTTTTTTGCAAACGCAACCCTTTTAGAGCGAGGAGCGAGTAAATGAGTAAAGTAAGTATCAAGCCAGTGGTAATTGCTGCCACATTAGCAATGGTTGCAATGTCAGCTTCTGCAAAAGATCTGACCGTGATTTCTTTCGGTGGTGCAAACAAAACTGCTCAAGAGAAAGCATACTACGGCCCAATCAAGGCAAAAGGCATCAATGTTGTAGCTTCTGAGTACAACGGCGAAATGGCTAAAATCAAAGCCATGGTCGATACAAAAAGCGTGTCTTGGGATGTGGTTGAAGTTGAATCTCCAGAACTAGCACGTGGTTGTGATGAAGGTCTATTCGAAAAACTAGACTACTCAAAAATCGGTAACAAAGCAGACTTCGTACCAGGTGCTGTTCAGCAATGTGGAGTAGGTGTGTTTGTTTGGTCGACTGCTTTGGCATACAACGCAGACAAGCTAAAAGCTGCTCCTACTTCATGGAAAGACTTCTGGGATGTGAAAAAGTACCCAGGTAAACGCGGTCTTCGTAAAGGTGCTAAGTACACCCTTGAAATCGCTTTGATGGCTGATGGCGTTGCACCAAAAGACGTATACAAAGTATTGGCTACACCAAAAGGTGTGGATCGTGCATTCAAAAAGCTTGACCAATTAAAAGCGAACATCCAATGGTGGGAAGCTGGTGCTCAGCCTCCACAATTCTTGGCTTCAGGCGACGTAGTAATGAGCTCTGCTTATAACGGCCGTATTTCTGCTGCAGCTAAAGAAGGTAAAAACCTGAAAGTGGTTTGGGCAGGCAGCTTGTACGACTTCGACTACTGGGCAATTCCAAAAGGTACACCTAACAAAGAAGATGCATTGAAATTCATCGGATTTGCGAGCCAACCAGCTAACCAGAAGACTTACTCTGAAAACATCTCTTACGGTCCTTCTAACAAGAAAGCCGTGGCTTTGTTAGCACCAGCAGTTGCTGCTGATTTGCCAACCTCTCCTAAGAACATCAAAAACGCAGTTGGCGTTGATACCGTGTTCTGGGCAGATTATGGCGAGTCTTTAGAGCAACGCTTTAACGCATGGGCTTCTAAATAAGCTTCCCCTCTGATTGCGATTGCAATCCCGCCCTCCTAAGGGAGGGCGGTTTTTTCTCTGGAAGGGTTTTCTAAATGAGTTTTCGGCAAGCAGTTTCAACAAGTGGTTTTATTCTAAGCTCCATCTTACTTAATGCTGCGGTTGCAGAACCATTGTCGATTGTTTCGTTTGGCGGCCCTAACCAGCAGGCTCAGATTAAAGCTTTTTATACCCCGTTTCAGGCAGCTACCAAAATTAAGGTAGATGCAATTAGTTATAACGGTGATTACAGCCAAATTGAACAGGCGCACGAAACCGGGAGTCCTCGCTGGGATTTAGTAGAGGTAGAGTCTCCTGAGCTTTTACGTGGTTGTGAAGCGGGTGTCTTTGAAAAAATTAGTTGGACAAAGCTAGGAAACGCTACTCAGTTTGTTCCTGGTGCTGTTAGCCGCTGTGGAGCCGCTATTTTTGTCTGGTCTACTGTGCTTGCCGTCAAAAATGGCGCGAATACGCCGAAAGACTGGGCTCAGTTCTGGGATGTGAAAAAGTTTCCAGGTAAGCGTGGTATGCGTAAAGGGGCGAAATATAACCTTGAATTTGCCTTGCTTGCCGATGGCGTAAAGCCAAATCAAATTTATGAAGTGCTCTCTACGGCTGATGGCGTGGACCGGGCCTTTAGAAAACTACAGCAACTAAAACCAAATATTGTTTGGTGGGAAGCTGGCGATCAGCCGCAACAATGGTTGCAGGCAGGTCAAGTAAGTGCATCAACTGCATATAGCGGACGCGTTGCGTTAGCAAAGCAAAAGGGTGTGCCTATCCAAGCCGTTTGGCATGACTCTATTTACGATTTCGACAGCTGGGCAATTGTCAAAGGTAGTCCAAATCGTGAAGCTGCGCTGAAGTTCTTGGAATCGGCACTAAAGCCTGAGCGCCAAGCGGTATTTGCAGAAGCAATGAGTTATGGTCCAACGCTTTATGATGCCATTCCGAAAGTGAAAAGTAAGTTTCAGGCGGATTTGCCCACTTCGCCTGCCAACATGGTTCAGGGCATTTCACTCGATGTAGTGTTCTGGGCTCTTTACGGCGATAAGCTGGAAAAGCGTTTTAGCAGCTGGGTTGCTGCGAAGTAAATTTCAAAACGCATTGGAGATTCAATGATGACAACGAATGCTGCGCAAAACGCACCCATTCTTACCGTAGACGGCGTACCTTTAAAAACTCAGCTGCATCGTGCTGAGCGTTTAAACCGTTTTAAGTCACTGGCACTGATTGCACCGCTAGCAATCTTTTTAGTGCTCGTTTTTGTCATGCCACTCGTGGCCATGCTTAAAAAGAGTGTAGACAATCCTGAAGTACATGATGCTTTGCCAAAGACATCGGCAGCAATTTCTGCTTGGGATGGCAAGGGGTTACCTGCTGAAAATGTCTATGCGTCATTGATTGCAGATCTTCAAATTGCTTACGATAACCAAACCATGGGTGATCTAGGCAAGCGTCTAAATACTGAATTACCTGGCTATCGCAGTTTGGTAAACAAAACGGCTCGTGCATTACCGCTAGATCCTAAGCCAGCTTCTGTGAAAGCGGCATTGCTAGAGCTAGATGAGCGTTGGGGCGATCCGTCTTACTGGCAAGTAATTCGTCGTAATGCCTCGCCTTACACCTCTTACTATCTGTTAGCGTCTCTTGATCATAAAGTTGATGAGCAAGGACAGATTGTAAAAGCAGAGCCAGAACAAGCGATTTACCTAGATGTATTTGCTCGTACCTTGTGGATGAGCTTTGTGGTAACGATTTTGTGTCTAGTATTCTCATATCCAGTGGCGTACTTATTGGCAACGCTACCAACACGCAAATCTAACTTGTTGATGATTTGCGTACTGTTACCATTCTGGACATCTGTACTAGTGCGTGTTGCCGCTTGGATCGTGTTGCTACAGTCTGGCGGTCTGATCAACTCATTCCTAATCTCTTTGGGTATTATTGATCAACCACTTCAGTTGGTATTTAACCGTGTGGGTGTATACATCTCCATGGTACATATCTTAATGCCATTCATGATTCTGCCTATTTACAGTGTCATGAAAGGAATTTCGCCAACGTACTTACGTGCAGCGATCTCATTGGGAAGTCATCCATTCTCAGCTTTCTGGAAAGTTTATTTTCCTCAAACCGTCGCAGGTGTTGCGGCAGGTGGTTTGCTAGTGTTCATCATGTCGATTGGTTACTACATTACGCCAGCGTTGTTAGGTAGCCCGAATGATCAAATGGTGAGTTACTTTGTTGCGTTCTATACCAATACAACCATTAACTGGGGTATGGCGACAGCGCTAGGTGGCTTGTTATTCGGTGCAACGCTGATTCTATATATTGTGTATAGCTGGTTGGTTGGTGCTAACCGTCTACGTCTGGGCTAAGAAAGGAAATCAACATGTTACAGCCTTATGCAACCCCGATTGAACGGATTTGGTACTGGGGATTCCGTGTTCTTTGTACACTAGTTGTTTTATTTTTAATACTACCAATCTTGGTGATTGTTCCATTATCTTTTAATGGTGGTTCATTCCTTGTGTATCCGCTGCAAGGTGTGTCATTACGTTGGTATGCCGAGTTTTTTAACTCGGCCGAATGGATGCGCTCTCTAAAAAATAGTTTGATCATTGCACCAGCGGCAACGTTTGTTGCCATGGTATTGGGAACAATGGCATCTGTCGGTTTGACTCGTGCAGAGTTCCGCGGTAAGTCACTATTAATGAGTATCCTGATTTCACCAATGGTAGTGCCGGTAGTGATTGTGGGTGTGGCAACTTATTTGTTCTTTGCTCCACTAGGTATGTCTAATAGCTACCTATCACTGATTTTGGTTCATGCTGCTCTAGGTGTTCCATTTGTGATTATTACGGTAACTGCAACCTTGCAAAGTTTTAATCGAAACTTGACGAGAGCTGCGGCAAGCCTAGGTGCAGATCCCTTAACTACCTTCTTTAAGGTGACATTGCCGCTAATTGCACCGGGGGTGATTTCTGGCGCGCTATTTGCCTTTGCTACCTCGTTTGATGAAGTGGTGGTGACGTTATTCTTGGCCGGACCACAACAAGTAACGCTACCACGCCAAATGTTTGGCGGTATCCGCGAGAACATTAGCCCAGCGATTGCTGCCGTAGCGACGATCTTGATCGCTTTCTCAGTGGTGATGCTGTTAACGCTAGAGTGGTTGCGTGGGCGCAGTGAAAAAATGAGAACGTCAGCGTAATTAGCAGGTTTTTCTCATCTAATTGATTGCGTAAAAAACTAAAAATGGCGAGAGTTCTCGCCATTTTTTTTTGGGGTTCCTAATCTCGGCAGTGTACAATCTCGCTATTTGAAAAATCTCCGCCCCACAATGGGTGATGATGAACTGTCAGATAGCAAGTTTAGAAAACTAATCTGATCTCAGTATAGGTTTAATTATGAGTCTGAAATGCGGTATTGTTGGCCTGCCAAACGTAGGTAAATCCACTCTTTTTAATGCGTTAACGAAAGCGGGCATCGAAGCGGCTAACTACCCGTTCTGTACCATCGAGCCAAACGTTGGCGTGGTTGAAGTTCCTGATCCTCGTCTAGATCAATTATCTGCCATCATTAATCCACAACGCGTTGTGCCTGCAATTGTTGAGTTTGTGGATATTGCAGGTCTTGTTGCTGGTGCAAGTAAAGGTGAAGGATTGGGTAACCAGTTTCTTGCCAATATTCGTGAGACCGATGCAATCGTCAACGTGGTGCGCTGTTTCGAGGACGACAACATTGTTCACGTTGCAGGTAAGGTTGATCCCATCTCTGATATTGAAGTTATTCTAACGGAGCTAGCACTAGCAGATTTGACTGCTGTGGAGCGTACGATCCACCGCGATGCCAAAAAAGCAAAGTCAGGTGACAAAGATGCGCAAAAGTTAGTCGCAATCCTTGAAAAACTACTGCCGCATTTAAATGAAGGTAAACCAGCGCGTTCGGCCGGTCTATCTGATGAAGAAAAATTACTCATCAAACCGCTATGCCTGTTAACGATTAAACCAGCGATGTACGTTGCAAACGTGGCTGAAGATGGTTTCAAAAATAACCCGCTACTAGACCGTGTGGCTGAGCTTGCTAAGTCAGAAGGTGCACCAGTGGTTGCTGTTTGTGCCGCCATTGAGGCAGACATTGCCGAGCTAGAGGATGCCGATAAAGCCGACTTCTTGGCGGAGCTAGGTCTAGAAGAGCCTGGTTTAAATCGCTTGATCCGTGCAGCGTACCAGTTGCTTGGGCTACAAACCTATTTCACTGCTGGTGTAAAAGAAGTTAGAGCCTGGACGATTCGAATTGGCGATACCGCACCACAAGCGGCTGGTGTGATTCATACCGATTTCGAGCGTGGCTTTATCCGTGCGCAAACCATTAGTTTTAATGACTTTATCACTTTCAAAGGTGAGCAAGGCGCTAAAGAAGCCGGAAAAATGCGTGCAGAAGGCAAAGAATATATCGTTAATGATGGTGACGTAATGAACTTCTTGTTCAACGTCTAATGAAGGAGTTGTGCATGCGGTTGGCTTGGAAACGTTGGATCTTTTCATTATTGGCGGCATGCACCATCTTGTCTTTGCATGCTGAAGATGAGGCTGATTTAGAGCAACCAGATGACGTCCCTTGGGAAGAAGTGAAAAGTACATTGCCTGCGTATCCAGAGGCAGGTGAGTGGCTTCCTTTTTTTGTGACCTCAGCGACTACCAATACTTTTTACATTGATGCAAAAAGTTTGGAGGGGACAAAAGATGGCGTGATGCATTACACGCTAAAAGTTGTCAGCGAAAATGGAGCGGTAAACGTTACTCGGGAAGGTATGCGCTGTTCTACTCGAGAACAAAAATTGTATGCGATTGGTGATGATCGCAGTAAAACATGGCGAGAACCAAGAAATAATCAGTGGGTGTTTTTTAAGAAGTGGGCCATCAACAGACAGTTGAATGTTTTGTATGATGACTTTTTCTGCCCAGGCCGAATTATCGTTTATAACGTAAACGATGCGATTCGTGCATTACGTTCAGGGGTGCCTGTTTCAGGAAAAAGCAGCAGAGATTGATTAACTTTGTGACAAATTGTCGCAAAAATGGTCGACAGAGGTTTAATAAGGCCTCTGCTTTGCGTTAGAATAGAAAAGTTTTAGATCATGGCGGGATAACGAGCGATGAGCAATCAAGTAGTTGATAGTGGAAAACGCCGGTTCCTACTCACCGCATCAGGTGTGCTGGGTGGAGCTGCGGTAGCTGGGGTTGCGACCCCTTTTGTGGCCAGTTGGTTCCCTAGTGCACGAGCAAAAGCTGCTGGTGCACCTGTGGAAGTAGATATCAGTAAGATCGAACCGGGTCAATTGCTGGTAGTTGAATGGCGTGGTAAACCTGTATGGGTGCTTAATCGCACACCAGAAATGTTGGCAGCACTGCCTACATTGGATGCAAAGTTGACAGATCCAAAGTCTGAGCAACCTCAGCAGCCAGATTATGCAAAGAATGAGCTTCGCTCTGTTAAACCAGAGATCTTCGTTGCATTAGGTGTCTGTACGCACTTGGGCTGTTCACCAACCTTGCGTAAAGAAATCGGCCCAGCTGATTTAGGCGCAGATTGGCAGGGCGGTTTCTTGTGTCCATGTCACGGCTCTCGCTTTGACTTGGCTGGTCGAGTGTTCTCAGGTTCTCCTGCACCAATCAACCTTGAAATTCCACCATACAAGCTATCTGGCTCTACCTTGCTAGTTGGCGATGACGGTAAGGGAGCTTAATTTAAATGTCGAACAATAACAAAGCTGAAGCGTTGTTAGGCTGGGTGAACGCACGTTTCCCGCTAACAAAAATGTGGGAAGAGCAGTGGGGTAAATACGCTGCGCCTAAAAACTTCAACTTCTGGTATTACTTTGGTTCATTGGCTGCATTGGTGCTGGTTATTCAGATCGTAACCGGTATCTTCTTGACCATGAACTACAAGCCAGATGCGCAAACTGCATTCTATGCAGTGGAATACATCATGCGTGACGTGCCGGGCGGATGGATTATTCGCTATATGCACTCAACTGGCGCATCGATGTTCTTTGTTGTGGTTTATTTGCATATGTTCCGTGGTCTTTTGTATGGTTCATACAAAGCACCGCGCGAATTAATCTGGATCTTCGGTGTGATGATCTTCTTGGCGTTGATGGGTGAGGCTTTCATGGGCTACCTATTGCCATGGGGACAGATGTCATTCTGGGGCGCTCAGGTGATTGTTAACTTGTTCGGTTCTGTGCCATTCATTGGTCCTGACCTAGCAATCTGGATTCGTGGTGATTACGTTGTTTCTGACGTTACCTTGAACCGTTTCTTTGCGCTTCACGTAATTGCATTGCCGCTTGTGTTGATCGGCTTAGTTGCTGCTCACTTAATGGCGCTTCACGAAGTGGGTTCTAACAACCCAGATGGCGTTGAAGTGAAGAAACAACCTAAAGATCCAAAAACTGGTTTGTATCTAGATGCAATCTACAGCCACCCTTACTACACCATCAAAGATATTTATGGCGTTGTGGTGTTCTTGGTTGTGTTCTCTGCGATTGTGTTCTTCTTCCCTACAGGCGGTGGATACTTCCTGGAAGACAACAACTTCTTCCCTGCAGACCCATTGAAGACACCTCCACATATTGCTCCAGTTTGGTATTTCACCCCATTCTATGCAATCTTGCGCGCAGTGCCTCCATTGTTTGGTTCTCAATTCCCTGGCGTTGCTCTAATGGGCTTGGCGGTTGTGTCTTTTGCGCTGCTTCCATGGCTAGATCGTAGTCCAGTGAAGTCAATTCGCTACCGTGGTGCGATTTGGAAAATTGCCTTGGCATTGTTTGTGGTTGCATTCTGTGGCTTAGGCTACTTGGGTGTATTGCCATCAACTCCAGAGCGTACTGTATTGGCTCGTATCTATAGCGTGATCTACTTTGCCTTCTTCTACCTAATGCCTTTCTATACCAAGATTGACAAGGTGAAGCCAGTGCCAAGTCGTGTGACTATGTAAGGGATGGAATCAGTCATGAAATTCAAGTCGATAACTAAAAAACTGCTTGCGATTGCTTGCCTGACACCACTATTTGCAATGGCAAATGAAGGTGGTCCTGCGCTAGACAAGTTCGAAGTTAATACGCGTGACAACGTATCGTTGCAACGTGGTGCACAGACATTTGTTAACTACTGTTTGTCTTGCCACTCTGCACAAGCAATGCGTTTTAACGGTCTAAATGAGATTGGTATTCCTGATCAGCAAATCAAAGATAATATGTTGTTTGCTGGCGAGAAAGTAACTGATCAAATGAAAGTGGCAATGAACCCAAAGGACGGTAAAGGTTTCTTTGGTGCAACGCCACCAGATTTATCTGTTATTGCTCGTGCGCGTGGTGCTGATTGGTTGTACACCTACTTGCGTAGTTTCTACCGCGACTCTTCTCGTCCTACGGGCTGGAACAACGTCGTGTTCGATAAGGTAGGTATGCCACATGTGTTGTGGGAACTACAAGGCGAGCAGCACGCAGTCTTTAAGGCTGAAAAAAATGCTGAAGGCCAAACAGTGCAAGTGCTAGAAAAGCTAGAGCTAGTAAAACCTGGCTTATTGACTAGTATTGGCAAAGATGGCAAAGCAAACACAGCAGACTATGATCAGAAAGTCGGTGATCTAGTAAACTACCTTGTATGGATGGGCGAGCCTCATCGCAATCTGCGTGAGCAGATGGGCTATGCGATCCTGTTCTTCTTGGGTGTGTTGCTATTGCCATTCGTATACTTCTTAAAACGTGACTACTGGAAAGAAGTTCACTGATATTTAAGTTGAATGTGAAAAAGAAAAAAGCCGGTAAAACCGGCTTTTTTCTGTTTGAAAACAATGGCTTGTGAATTTGTTCTGGATATTGCCTATCGCTTTTTGGTAAAATGTTTTTTTAGTTCTTTTCCGAAAGCTATCTCATTATGATGACTTTATATTCTGGAACCACATGTCCATTTAGCCACCGCTGCCGTATCGTTTTATTTGAAAAAGGCATGGACTTTCAGATTAATGATGTGGATATCCATAATAAGCCAGAAGATCTAGCAGTGATGAACCCATACAACCAAGTACCAGTCTTGGTTGAGCGCGATTTGATCTTGCATGAGTCTAATATCATTAATGAGTATATTGATGAGCGTTTCCCTCATCCTCAATTAATGCCTGCTGATCCAATCATGCGCGCACGTGCACGTTTGTTCTTGTATCGTTTTGAGAAAGAATTATTCGTCCATGTTGAAGCTTTAGAGAAGGGCGAGGGCGATGCGGAGAAATCGAAAGCATCTATTCGTGACGGACTTTCTTTGTTAGCGCCTATCTTCACTAAACAGAAATTTATGTTAGGTGAAGAGTTCTCGATGCTAGACGTTGCAATTGCTCCACTACTATGGCGTTTAGAGCATTATGGTATTGAGTTGCCAAAATCTGCTGCGCCAGTGCTGAAGTATGCCGAGCGTTTGTTTAGCCGTCAGGCATTTATTGACTCGCTAACTGCATCTGAAAAAGCGATGAGAAAATAATTAGGATTGAAGATGCTATCAACTACTCCATACTTTATTCGTGCTTTGCATGAGTGGTGTTGCGACCAAGGCGAAACGCCGCATATTGTTGTTGCAGTCTCTGCTCAGACTCGTGTTCCTATGCAGTTTGTCAAAGAGGGTGAGATTGTTCTCAATATTGGCGCTAGTGCCGTTCAACGTCTAATGATGGATAACGATAGCATCTCTTTCTCGGCTCGCTTTGGTGGTGTGGCGCAAGAGTTGTATATTCCTGTTGCAAGAATTAAAGCGATCTATTCTAGAGAGTCTGGTACGGGCATGATGTTTGAGGTGGATGACACCGATGACACACCAAATGCAGATTTTGAAGAAAATAATAAAAAAGATGAAAAAAGTACTTTACAACCAGGCCTTAGATTAGTAAAATAGCGTTCTAGTTTGATTTGAGGCCGGTTTAGCTCAGCAGGTAGAGCAGCGCTCTTGTAAAGCGAAGGTCAGTGGTTCGATTCCTCTAACCGGCACCAACAAACTATAAAAAATGCTCAGACAATTTGTCTGGGCTTTTTTTTTATCTTTATATCGTCATTCGGCTCTTTTTGTCATATCTAATGATGAAATGTCTTTCTTTCAACGTACTCTCATTCTTCTCTAGTCAGTAGATTGCGAAAACGAAAAGAGGGATGGTGCTTCAATGCTTTATTGGGTCGAAATTATCGCAATACGCAACTGATGTAGCGTGAATTTGATAATAATTATCGATTTATATTACCAATGCTATTGAATCACTGGCATTTGTCGCTAATAATGCAGCATTGATTAATTATATCTGTGGGTAAATGGCAACTGAACGTGCTTCCAAGGCAAATAATACGACAACGGTATCTCTATTAAAGAGGTTGGCCGTATTTGTTGTTTCTGCAATTGCGAGCGCGGATGTGGTTGCTTTACAACTTGGAGATATCCAAGTTAAGTCTTCTCTGGGATACCCCTTTTCTGCGGTCATCCCCGTCAAACTAAAAGATGATGAAGTTTTAGATGCTGCATGTGTCCGTCTCTTACAAGAGGGCCGGCAAGATTCTACTTATATTCGTCAAGCTAGCTTAACGGTTCAACGAAACAAAAATATCAGCAATATCGTTATTCATACGAGTAACCGGATCGATGAGCCACTAGTTCGTTTGGCTATCTCGGTAAATTGTAATAGCACTAGCACGATTAGTCGTGAATATCCCATATTGCTAGATCCGCCTTCCGTTGTGGAGGCTGCTCAAGCGCCGAAAGTGCTAGCTACCCCTTCGGTTAAAGCAACCGATAAACGTTTTCCTGGCCGTTTGCGTGTTGCTCGTAATGGGGATACATTTCAAAGTATTGCAGCAGCCATCTATGCGAATGATCCAGCGGCTCAAGATGCCTTTGTTCGGCAAATGCTTTCAAGATACCCTGATGTTGCTAATGCAAATGAGGTGTTGGAGTCTGGGCGAAGAATTTATTTAGTCAAAGTAAAAACAGCAGCAGAGCGTATTAAACCGCAGGCACCTAAACCCGCGCCTACGCAAACGGTCTCTAAGCCTGTGGTTGCAGCTCCCTCTGCTGCAAATGTCGCTCCAGAAAATGTTCAGCCAACAGATCGTTTAGAGTTGTCTTCCGCAGAGTCGGGCAATGATGATTTTTCATTAAAGCTTTCCTATTCGCTTGCACCATCAACTAAAAATTTAACACCTGCTGAAAAAGAAGCCTTAAAGCAAAAATTACAGTTAATTAATTCGGATGATCAGCTATCTTATCTGATTGACTTGCAGACACAATTAAAGCAAGTTCATCAAGAAATGGATGCGATTCGAAATAATCGACCTGTGGTTGCCGCTACCTCACCCGCATCAGAAGAAAGCGCTTCGCAAACATCTGTATTCTCCAATTGGCACATCGGATTACCATCAGACTTTTGGTGGATGATGGTTGGTGGATTACTGCTTATTGGTGTGGCTGGTGGTGGCTATTATGTGTATCGCCAGCGTAAACAGTCTAATGAGTGGTCCTTTGATGATTATGTGCCGCCAGTTGCTGACGATGGATTTACTGGCGCTCAAAGCCTCATTCTACCTGCGGATGCCTTAGACTCAGACTATGCAACAACTGGTAAGCCAGCCGTTGAAGATGTTTCAAATGACTTTACCGCTGATGTAAGTCGTTCTAGTAGTATTTTGGTTGAGGATTCTGAGCGCTGGGCGGTAGAGGAAGCACAGGTGTTTTTGGCTCACGGCTGGGTCGATCATGCTGTATCGCTGCTCAAAGAAGAGATCGACAAAAACCAATACCACCTAGATTTGTGGATTATGCTGTTTGATGTATACAAGCAAAATCAAATGGTCGATGAGTTTGATGCGTTGGCGGTTCAGTTCAAAGAAATTGCATTCGGTTTGCCGCTATGGGATCAAGTGGTAAATATGCAAAATGAACTACGTGCATCTGCTGCGCATCAAAAGCAAAGTGAAGATGATATTGCTGCTTTAGATGCTGCGTTGGACTTAGACTTGGCGAGTAATGAAGGCAGTGAAGGACTGACAGCTGCGTCGTTAGATACCGATCCGCTGGCAACAAAACAGGTAGATACAAATGAATTGCCTTTTGAATCTGTTTGGTTAACGGATGATGCGCAAGAAGACGTGTCTCCTAAAGGTCAGGTAGTTGAAGATGGGGATGTGTTAGACATTTTCGAGCCGGTATTACTGCCAGAAACTAGCGCCCCGAATAGCCCTGTAGAGCTAACCCCTGAGGCAGTAGAATTAACACCAGCCCCTCAGGATGCGCTTGAATTTGAGTTTAGTGGCATCTCTTTAGCGCCTCAAGTAAAAGAGGCTGATGTAGATGCAGAAAATGACGTATTTGCTGAGCAGATTGATTATTCGAATATTGACTTAGATTTGTCTCTAGATTTGCCTGATGACCCCGCTAAAAAAGATAAATAATGGCGGTGGCCTGACTGAGTTTATCTAGGAAATAAAAAAGCGCGATTTATTCGCGCTTTTTTATTTGAACATTGATGGATTATGTCTTGCTGACTTTGCTTTCGCTGCCTTTAAGCAGATCTTTAATGTTTCGTTTGTGGCGATAAATAAGTAGGCAAGAAACTGCAACAATTGCATAAAGTTGAGGTTTGTTACCGATGGCGATATAGGTAAAAATAGGGGCGCAAATGGCTGCACTAAGCGCAGATAGAGAGGATATCTTACTGACTTTAAGTACAACTAGCCAGACACCTAAGCAACTGAGTCCTAGGGGTGGATTCACGGCGATTAAAATGCCTAAAGCAGTAGCAACACCCTTACCACCATAAAAGTTAAAGAAGACTGGCCACATATGTCCTAAAATAGTGGCGAGAATGACTGTGGCGATTGCTTCGTCATTTAATTGATAGCTGGCTGCAAAAGATTGAGCAATAAACACTGCTAACCAGCCTTTTGCTGCATCCCCTAGCAGAGTTAACGCTGCAGCGGTTTTATTCCCTGTGCGCAGCATATTGGTGGCGCCGGGGTTTTTAGATCCAAAGGAGCGTGGGTCGGGTAGTTTAAATAATTTGCTGGTGATAATCGCAAAAGAAATTGATCCAATTAGATAGGCGAGTATCGCAAACCCGGTTGCTGCCATCATAAAATCCCTTAAAATCTAAGACTAACGGTCGATTGTAAGTGATTTTTGCAGTAGACCAAAGTAGATTGACGTAATGTAGTGCTTTCGTTGTTTTCTATCAATGATCTAAGTGGTATTTCATCAGGGAGTGTGCTGTTAGATGGTTCGACCAAAGCGCAATATGGTGTTATTTCGTCAGAATATTTTAGAGGCGGCTTGGCAAGAAATGTTGAGGTCTACTTCTGAAGACCTCACCATGATGGACTTGGCAAGGCGTGTAGATATGTCTGTAGGCAATGTCTATAAATGCTTTCAGTCAAAAGACGAAGTAATGCTGTTTGTCTGCTTGCGATATTATCGCGAACTAGCCGAGCTATTAAAAAATCCTGCCCATCATTCATTATTGGATGTATTAAGTGCGTATTTAGCTTTTGTAAATGCCCGCTTTAATCTATATGTGTTTATTATGCGACGTCCTTTTTGGCACCGGGCATTTTTGAGAACACCACTGGCTGACATCGCCAGATTATTACAGTTTCAGATTTTACGAGTAGTTGCTTTGGCCAGACTGCTGTTGGTTCGCTTGCAAGAAGGCAGGGCGGTTGCAACAGAGAAACTACCCGATCAATTGCTGTATTTATTTAATAGTTTGCATGGTCTGTTGATGTCTCACCATACAGGGCTATCAAAGTCGGTGAATAGAGATAGGGACGTGGTTAGTCAGTCGCAACTACAACTCATGGTGGTGGCGATTACCCACCACCACTAATCGTCGCATCGTGGGGCTATTTGTGATGTCCACCCGAATACCAGTCGCCACTAGACATGCCTGAGTTACTGCCACTTCGCCCCCAGCTTCTGTAGGTTGAGTGATCGTTATTTGTTTTGACGTTGTAGAGCGTCAAGCTGCAAGAAATGGCGATAGCGTAAAGAATATAAACCAGTTTCGTCATCGTTACTTCACTATTAGTTTAGCAAATAGCACAGGGATCCATAGCAGTACGAGTCCCAAAATGATGGTGCCAATGGCTAGCTCATCTTGGAGTACAACGTTTGCCATGACAAACAGGAAAGAAAAGACCTTTGCGATTTCTATTAATTCAGCTGAGTTGTCCTCTGTTGATTGGGCCGTTTCTTCTAGCGTTTGACCAAACCATGCGCCAACGGTTTTAGCCGGTAATTTTTTTGCTAAGCTCCAAGATAGCTCATTCTCTGTTTTTTCTAGGGTTAGCTTTTGATCACCTTTACCAAAATCGCTGATGTGTGAGGTGTCTCCAATATTGACACGCCAGTTAAATGCCCCAGCTGCGTATGTGACTTTGGATTGGTAGTCATATAAATGCTGATAACTTAGGCTGTTGTAATTCACTTCTTTGCCTGATTGTTTTGCAGGCCAGTTGTTCAGCACGTTTACCTGTTCCCATCCCGAATCTGACTCAACCAACCAGAGAAAACCTTTCCTTGGATGGAAGAGTAGGTATTCCCACCAGTTGCTATTCTCTTCGCCTACTTCTAGGCATCGCATGCAGCCAATTAAGGTGTATTTAATGCCAAGTATGGTGGCAACATCCCCTAATTTCAGCGTCGAAAAGACCGATGCTTCTGCTTTCTTTTTGGATAGGATCACCGCTTGTTCTGGTGTGGCGTCGATCGTGGACTGGCACGAAGGACAAACCAACTGAGCGGCAACGCCAGGAACAAATTGGATAGCACTACCGCAAGCCGGGCAACTAAGACTACTTAGTTTATTTTTGATTCGACCAGCTTTTTCCGCAATGATGTCGTCTGTACGTAAATTCTGTAGTTTGAACTCCTCAACAGATCCGGCCTTACCGACAAAGCATTCTGGCGAGGTTGATTCGCTATAATCGAGCGTCAGAAAGAGGTTTCTGGAGCGAAAATCAGCAGCCTTCAACTCCCAACCTTCTGCGACGACAAACGGTAATTCACCTTCGCCGGACGTGCAGCGTGCAGTGCGAACATCGCTAGCAATAAATAAGGACTGTTTGTGCGAGAAAATGCTTCCCGGAATGAGCGATTCAAAGGTGGGTGGATTGCTTACTTCGCCATCAGAAAGGGTAATGACAAACTGATTACTAGCATCTGATAGCCAGCCTGTCGTGCCATCATCAAACCAGATGTACCACTCATTCCAGAAGCCATCTTCGTATCGAAGCTGAATACGCCCAATCGTTTGGAAGGCATTGCCGTTAAAGATGCCACTTGTACCTATTTGTATTGGTGAGTAGTCCTCTAGAATGGCCGACATTTTGCCGGCCATTTCGACTGAAGCACCATGTTGCAATATCGTGGTTTGACAATATTCGCATACTGCCATCGCGGATGTTGCTGAGCGAAATGAAACGGGTGCCCCACAAGAGGGACAAGCGGTCTGAAACATTAATCCATTACCCGATTAGTTTTTTAAGGATTTCAGCTTTGGCCGTATCGTAATCTGCTTGTGTGATTAAGCCCTTATCTAGGAGGCTTTTCATTTTGAGCAAATTAGCTTCTAAGTCTTCAGTAGGTGAGGTAGGGGCTGCTACTACTGATGCACTTGGCATTGGCGCTGTAGGTTGTAGGTTCGGCTGTAATGCTTGTGCCATCACCTGGCCCACTTGTAAACCCGCACCTAAGCTTGCTCCCATGCCTGCTAAGCCACCTTCATTTTGTGCTGCTAATGGAATGGCCTGTGCGGTTTGGTATTGAGTATAAGTGCCCATATTGCCAATCATGCCCATGGAGATGCGGGTGTCGATCGCTTTTTGGAGTTCTTCCGGTAGGGAGATGTTTTCAATGGCAAAGTTATCTAAAGCAAAGCCATATTGTTCAAATGCAGCGCTTAGATTGGCTTTGACCAGATTGCCAGTTTCTAACTGATTGGCAGCCATGTCTAAAAATGGGACATTACTACCACCTAAGGTGGCCGTTAATGAGCTAACCACTAGGTTTCGAAGCTGTTGTTCTAGGTCCTCTCTGGAATAGCTTTCTCGTGTACCGCTAATCTCTTTGTGGAATTTTTCTGCATCCACCAATTTGTAAGAATACATGCCAAACGCACGTAGTCTGACCATGCCAAAATCTTTGTCTCGGATGGTGACCGGTTGTGGTGTGCCCCATTTTCGACCTAATTGAAGTCGGGTGCTAAAGAAGTACACATCTGATTTAAATGGGGATTCAAAAAGTTTATCCCAGTTTTTCAGGTAAGTAAGTACAGGTAGGGTTTGGGTGGTTAGCTTGTAGGTACCTGGCCCAAATACATCCGCAATTTTGCCTTCATTCACAAAAATGGCGATTTGCGACTCTCTAACGGTGAGGCTTGCTCCGTATTGAATCTCAAAATCCTGCATCGGATAGCGCCAAGAGAGCACACCATCTACTTCTTCTGTCCAATGCAGAATGTCAATAAATTGCTTCTTAATAAATGATCCGATGCTCATATTGATCTTTCTTGTGTATGGGGGCGATGTTGTCTAGGCACGCTTACTTAAGACAGGCAAGCCGCATTAATGATGCCAGTGGTGAGTGAGATGGTGCCCACTAACAGGCCCATGGCAGCGTTATTATTGGCTAATTCCGTGTTTAAGGTCGGGAAACAGCGGCTAACCAGTAGGTAGGTTAATAGTTGGATGACCATGGCAACTGAAGCCCACAGAAGATAAGGCACAATGCCATTACTATGTAGTGCACTGGATGCTAAGGTGAGGCTAAAGCCTAGTACGGCACCAGCCAAAGATAAGGCGGCTGCAATGTTGCCTTCTTTGATTAATTGAAACTCGTTAATGACCGTGGTTTTTGTGTAGATGAGCATGAATGCTAGCAACAGGCCAAAGCCACTGAGTAAAAAGACGAGATAACTTGAAATACCAGGTAGATGCATACTGTATTTCCTTGTGCGAAATATGGTTATTAGGGTTATGCTATCGGTTTATTTTTTATTTGGCAAACCAGCAACGCACTTTTTTCGCCCTTTAATCGCGAATCGTGGTTGATTTTGCCTTATTTGTTGGATGCCGTTACTGAATGCTTGATCGTTTGTTAGTCTTTTCTGTCTTTATTGTTGCGTCTTGTGGCTTGGCGTATGAGTTAATCGCAGGGGCAATGTCTAGCTACTTGCTAGGGGATTCGCTCTTACAGTTTTCCAGTGTCATTGGATGCTATTTATTTGCAATGGGGATAGGTTCGCATTGCTCTAAGTATATTAAAGATGAAGATGCACTCAGTCGGTTTATTGATATTGAGTTGTTGATTGGTTTAATTGGCGGTATTTCTGCATTAATTCTGTTTGCTGTTTTCGCGTGGTTGTCTTCACCATTTCGCTCTGTTTTATATGCGTTAGTATTGCTGATTGGGATGGGCGTAGGGATGGAGATTCCACTCGTCATGCGGGTATTAGATCGTCAGCAACTGGCATTGAAAGACTTGGTTAGCCGAGTACTTACGTTTGATTACCTTGGTGCGTTGGCGGTTTCCTTGCTTTTTCCGCTGGTGCTGGCACCGCATTTAGGCATGATCCGTACTGGATTATTATTTGGTATTTTTAATGTACTAATTGCGTTGTGGACAGCTCACTGTTTTCAGGCGCAGATAAAACAAGTAACAGCCAAGCGGGTGCGCGGTGGGGTGATTCTCGGGGGGCTGATTCTTGCGTTTGTTTCCGCGGATCAATTAACCAAATGGGCTGAAAAAGGCTTGTTTGGCGATGAAACCATTTTTTCTCATACGAGCCCCTACCAGAGATTAGTGGTAACGCAATGGAAAGATGATTTGCGCTTGTATATCAATGGAAATTTGCAGTTCTCTTCCAAAGATGAGCATCGATATCATGAGTCTTTGGTGCATCCGCTGTTATCTAGCCAGCCTTGGGCGAAACGAGTGTTGGTGCTTGGTGGCGGTGATGGTTTAGCTGTGCGGGAAATCTTAAAGTACCCAAATATTAAACAAGTGGTGCTGGTGGATCTTGATCCGGAAATGACAAAGTTATTTAGCACGGCAGAGCGTTTGGTAAAGCTTAATCAGCATTCACTGACGAATCCAAGAGTAAAAGTATTTAATCAAGATGCGGGGCAATGGTTGGAGTCGAATACAGAGATGTTTGACGCCATTATTGTGGATTTCCCCGATCCTTCTAATTATGCACTGGGTAAGTTGTATTCCGTGCCGATGTTCGAGTTAATGCAAAAGCATTTGGCTTGGCACGGCCGCTTAGTCGTGCAGTCTACTTCCCCGTATTTTGCGCCGCGTTCTTATTGGTGTATTGATGCGACGTTAAAAGAGGCGGGCTTGAATACATGGCCATACCATACGTATGTCCCTTCTTTTGGAGAATGGGGCTATATCTTGGCGGGTAAGACCGCCGACTTTGTTCCGCCAAATCAGTATGCGATTCCACTGCGCTACTTAGACCCTGTGGAAACAAAACGTATGTTTAGTTTTCCGGCGGATATGAAACCGATGAAGATGATTCCTAACCGGTTAGATAATCAATCTTTGGTTCATTATTTTGAGCAAGATTGGCATCAGGTTATTCGATAATGAATCGTCGCCAATTTTTCTTTTTGGGCGCTGCTGCTTTAGGGACGGTTGGTGCTAAATGGCGTTGGCAAGAACGGTTGCCAGACATCACGGTGGATCGAGTCGGGATGAAGCAAGGACACCAAGTGCGTGAGCCTTGGCGTGCTGCTGACTTTCCATTAAAAGAACGTCTCCCCGTTGTGATTTTAGGAAGTGGGATTGCTGGGTTGACGTGTGCTTGGCAATTGGACAAAGCGGGTTTTCATGACTTTGTGGTAATCACCGGGCCAGAACGTTATGGTAACGCTGCGTTTGGCGATGCTGGCGAGGGAATGTTATACCCAAAAGGGGCCCACTATTTACCTTTTCCGTCTTTAAGCTCGGTGCATGTGAGAGAGTTGCTTGCAGAGATGGGCATTAGCCAAAAAGATGTCTATGGAAAAGCACCATATTATGATGAACGGGCGATCTTACACTCTCCTGATGAAAGAATATTTGATCCTCAATCTGCGAGTTGGCAGGAGGGCTTATTTCTTAATGCCGACGAGGCGAAGAAACAGTTTCAACGTTTTTTTCTATTGGTTGATTCGCTAAAGAATCAATTGGGGCAGGATGGAAAGCGGTTATTTGATATGCCGATTGCTCAACTGTCTTCTGATACCCGTTGGCATCATTTAGATAAGCTGACTTTTCAAGAATGGCTAGTAAGCCAGCAGTTTACGCATCCGCATTTACTCGACTATTTGGACTATGCCTGCCGAGATGATTATGGCGCAGGGCTAAAACATGTTTCAGCGTGGGCGGGGATTCATTATTTTGCCGGTCGTGATGGGCATGCCGCGAATGCTGCTGATGGTGGATTACTGACTTGGCCTGAGGGATTGGGTAAACCCGCCTCGTGGATGGCAGCCAAATTAGCCCCTCATCAATTGCGAGATGGTATGGCAATGAAAGTAGAACTGAAGGGTGAAAACGTTGCTGTCTATATACAAACACCAACTGAGAAATATCGAATAGAGTCCGATCGAGTGGTGATGGCGATGCCGCTCCACGTGACGAAGCATCTGTTGCCATTAAATGCATTTGGCTTTGATGATAAACAGCATATGCCGGTGCATTCTCCTTGGTTAGTGACTAACTTTATCTTGGATGATTTTCCAGAAGAGAAGCCTGGTGAAACGCTTGCTTGGGACAATATCGTTTCTGGAAGCGAAGGGTTAGGATATGTCGTAGCGACGCACCAATGGATTCGGCAATACCGGCCTGAAAAGACCGTGTTCACCGCATACCGGACTCTCCCTTTTGATGACGCGAAAAAAGCGAGGGAGTGGTTAGCAGAAGCAACTGAAGATGAGCTCTTTGCATCAGCAATGGTAGATTTAGAGCTGGTTTACGATAAACATCAACTTTATCGTCGTTTGGCACGCGCAGAGATTAGCGTGCGCGCACACGCAATGGCCACTCCCACTCCCGGTTTTTTAAGTAATGAAGGGTTGAAGCAGCTTCGCGCACAAAGTGGGCGAGTCCTTTTTGCACATTCAGATTTATCTGGCTATTCGGTGTTTGAAGAGGCCGCTTGGTGGGGCTACCGTGCGGCCGATAAAATACTAGGTCGCGTTAGCTAGCTGAAGAGCTTGGGTAAACCTTGCCGGGATTCATGATGCCTTGTGGGTCTAGTGCCTGTTTAATTTGTTGCATGAGGGCAATTTTAACCGGATCTGCATATCGCGGTAGTTCGTTGTTTTTTAATTGTCCGATGCCATGCTCTGCACTAATAGAGCCATTTACTTGCTTTACTTGTTCGTACACCAGATGATTAATATGCTTTTCCAGTGGCACGAGGTCCAATTGGCTTTCGGGTGCCTTTCCTACATTAAAATGTAAATTGCCATCTCCCAGATGCCCAAAAATCTGTAATCGATAATCTGCCTGATCTTCTTGTAGGATGCGACTGGTGACTTGAATAAAGTGTTCCATCTGTGAGGTAGGTACAGAAATATCGTGTTTAATCGATAGCCCATCTTTTTTCTGCGCTTCTGAAATAGATTCTCTTAATGTCCACAATGCTTGGGTTTGTTGCAAACTTTGGGCGATGACGGCATCAATCACGCTAGTTTGGTTCATTAGGAAACTTTCCACCATCTCGGTAAGCGGGGAGTGCTCCCACGTGTCTGATACCTCCATTAAAACATACCACTCATTTGTTTCGCTTAGCGGTAATTTTGCGCCGGGAATGTGCTGTGTGACTAAGCCCATGCAAATATGAGAGATCAACTCATACGCGGTGAGTCGATCTCCAAATTGCAATTGCGCTGCATTTAATAGCTGCACGGCGTCGGATGGCGATGCGAGTGAGATAAGTGCTGTGGTTTGATGTTTGATGGCAGGGAATAACTTAAGCGTTGCGGCTGTGATAATACCTAGCGTGCCTTCTGCACCAATAAACAACTGTTTGATATCTAGGCCGGTATTGTCTTTGCGTAACCCGCTCAGTGAGTTTAAAACGTTACCATCTGGCAAAACCACCTCTAAGCCCAAGGTAAGGTCGCGCATATTGCCATAGCGTAAAACTTGAACACCACCCGCATTGGTCGATAAATTGCCGCCAATTTGGCAGCTGCCTTCTGCCGCTAATGATAGGGGAAAGAGACGATCATGCTGGCTGGCGATGGTCTGGATTTGGCCAAGTGTACAACCAGCGCCAACGGTAATGGTTTGGTTTTCTGTATCAATACAGTGAATGTGGTTTAACCGGCTTAAAGATAGAATGATGGCTGGCGTGTGTTGGGTGGGGGCTGCACCACCGCAATGACCGGTGTTTCCACCTTGCGGGATTACATAAATATGATTGGCGTGGCAATACTGCACCACTTTAGAGACTTCATCTGTGGTTGCCGGGCGAATCACTGCCATAACAGAACCGTGGTAACGACCACGCCAATCTTGGCAATATGGGGCAACTTCTGCTGCTTGGGTGAGTACATTCGCAGCGCCGACAATAGTGGTGAAGGCTACAATTGCTTGCAATTTTTATATCCCAACTGACGTTCTTTTGACCATTAGTATACTGTGTTATCAACTAAGTCCGTTACAATCATCTGATAAGTAATTGATTTATATGTTTATGTTGTAAATCTTTGTCATTAAATCTTGGTTGCCTGTGCTTTCTTTGCTTTCGTGAAGAATGTCTATTCTGCTTTTTTGATACAACTCAATACAGTTAAATTGTTTTGCTGGCATTCTAATTAAAGATGATTAGTTAGAAATACTCTTTTTGAAAGGCTCTTATGTCTCAGATCAGTTCTCCTTTCCCTTTGTTGCGCCTACGTGGCAAGTCGGTTTTGCCGGTAGTCCAAGGGGGTATGGGCGTAGGGGTGTCTGCGCATAGCCTTGCTGGCAGCGTTGCGAGAGAAGGGGCTGTTGGTACATTGGCAAGTGTGGATTTAAAACACCACCATCCTGATTTGTTAGAGATGTGTCACCGTGTACGGGACCAAGAAATACTTAATCAAGCGAATTTAACGGCGTTAGATCGTGAGATTAAAGCGGCAAAAGCATTATCTGGCGGTAATGGTTTAATTGCGGTGAACGTGATGAAGGCGGTTGCAGACCATGCGCGCTATGTTCGTCAAGCCTGCGAAAGCGGTGCAGATGCAATCGTAATGGGTGCTGGTTTGCCGTTTGATTTGCCTGAAATGGCTGCAGATCACCCGAATGTGGCGTTGATTCCGATTTTGTCAGAAGTACGTGGCATTGCGCTGGTGCTGAAAAAATGGATGAAAAAAGGCCGTAAGCCAGATGCGATTGTGATCGAGCATCCAAAGTTTGCGGGTGGCCACTTAGGTGCTGCCAAAATTGATGATTTGGGTGATCGTAAATTTGATTTTGATGTTGTGCTAGAAGGTACGCTGGAATTATTCCGCGAAATGGGCATTGAAAATGAGATCCCACTGATTGTTGCTGGTGGGATTAATAGTTACGACAAAGTGCAAGATGTGTTCCGTTGGGGGGCCTCTGGTGTGCAATTAGGCACTGCGTTTGCCGTTTCTCAAGAAGGCGATGCGCATCCAAACTTTAAGTCTGTGCTAGCGGGTGCTGGCAAGGATGATATTGTTGAATTTATGAGTGTGGCTGGTTTGCCTGCTCGCGGTGTATTAACACCATGGTTAAAAAACTATCTGAAGCGTGAAAGCTTCCTGCAGTCAAAGGCAAAATGTGATGCCTCTCGTTGTACCACTGGACTAAATTGTTTGTCTGCGTGTGGATTACGCGATGGGATTGCCAAAATCGGTCAGTTTTGTATCGATTCACAACTGGCTGCAGCATTAAAAGGGGAGATCAGCAAGGGGCTGTTCTTCAGAGGATCCGAATCGTTGCCATTTGGTAACGCAGTTCGTCCTGTGAGAGAGCTAATTAATTACCTGCTGAATGGTGTAATGCCTCAGTTGGAACAGGATGAAGGAGTTCAAATTGCTGTTGCATGAAGAAATACCCTCTTTGGAGACTCCTCTAGAAATGCTAGAGGCTTGTCACGGTCGCATCCGTAAGTTTTGCCAGAACTTGATTCGCTTGGTGAGTCATTTAGAGTTGGAAGGCAATTGCCCGGACGCGATGCAATCTGCAGCTAATATTCTGCGTTATTTTGATCAGGCTGCACCTGCTCATCACCATGATGAGGAAGAAGATTTATTTCCAGCCCTGAAAGAAGCGATTAAGGGGGATAGCGAAGAAGTCGCTGTTTTGTCTGCTATGGCAAGATTGGAAGCCGAGCATTCTCGTATGTATAACGATTGGCAGGCGGTTCGTCAGCGTCTAAAAGCGTTGTCGGAAGGCTTCTCGATTGCGCTTAACCATGATGGCGTTGCAACGCGTTTTGCAATGAACTATTTGCAACATGCGAAAGAGGAAGAGGAGCTTGTGTATCCGCACGCAGCAAGGCTTCTGAATGCTGCGCAATTAGCAGTGATTTCTGGCCAGATGGTGGCAAGAAGACAAGTCGCGTAATTCGCTAAGTAGATCTAGCGCTAATTAAAAAGCCTGTGATGGTAATGCATCGCAGGCTTTTTATTTTTGTAATTGTAGACTGTTTGGCTCATAAAATGGAAAACCAAGGCCGCCCATTTGCAACGTCATTCGAAGTTGGTCTCCAACGTTGGCGTTGGGGGGCAAGTGCATAAAGCTTTGGTAGGTGTTGCTTGCCTTATCGGTTAGCGTCACCACGATGCCACCTTTCCCATGAGAAATAGATTGAATGGTCAGTACCGTCTTGAAGGTAGGCGTAGACGGAAAGTTTCGATTGAGGATGAGTGCGAGTGCACCAAAGGCAACAGAAAGTACAACGATATTGGCAATCGTCAATAGGCCAATCTGGCGTTTGCGCAAAGTCAGTAAGCATCGCCATACCATCAGTACACCACCGGCAATACCAAACGCTTCCGCCCAAAGTAGGGTGTCGTTAAATGTATGACTCCACCCCCAAAACCCGAGCGTAATTACGAGCGAGACGGTTAAGAGAATAATGTTTGGTTGGAAAAAGTTAGATTGTTTTTTCATTACATTACATATAACCAGAACACCAATCATGCCAGTGTATTTCAATCCTATATATATGTCATGTAAAGCACAGATAGAACGGTGTATGTGGTCAAAAAGGTTGGAAGCCGTGCTTTAAAATATCTTTACATTTTGATTTTAATTGATAATAATTATCATAATCGTTATCTTGATCAATTAGGTTTGCATGATGAAAAAATTACTGGTTGCTGTGTTGTTGTCTGGTCTTGCTGCGGTGGCTCACGCAGAAGATGCTCAGGTTTATAAGCTAGATATTAAAGATGGTGTACTTACCCCTCAAAAACTAGAAGTGCCTGCAGATAAAGCGTTCAAAATTGAAGTGAAAAACAGTGGCAAAACGGCTGCCGAGTTTGAAAGCATTCCGCTGAAAAAGGAAAAAGTTATCGCGCCAGGCGCGACTAGCATCATCGCGATTAAAGCGCTAAAAGCGGGCGAATATAAATTTGTGGATGAATTCCACGAGAACCAGCCGACTGCGCAAGGCAAGATTGTTGCTAAGTAATTTTCTAAGCGAATACTTTCGGAGAAATCATTGGAACAGGTAATTTTTATTGTCTGGCGTGAAAGCGTAGAGGCCATGCTGGTGATTGGTATTCTCTATGCTTGGTTAAGAGCTAACCCAGATGCAAAAAATGGGATGAAGTATCTATGGGGCGGCGTAGGTGTGGGCTTAGGCCTTGCGACGATTCTTGGTGCAGCCATTTTGATCTTCCAAGATTTCTTTGCTGGTGATGCACAAGATTATTTCCAGATGGGCATGGTATTAGTGGCATCTGCCTTAATTGTGCAGATGGTGGTCTGGATGCGTAAGCATGGCCGAACTTTGAAGCGAGAGCTAGAAGAAGGCATGGCAGAAAATGCAAAAGCGGCCAATTGGTGGGGAATGCTGACCTTGGTGGCGATTGCTGTCGCCCGTGAGGGAAGTGAAACCGTTATCTTCTTGTACGGCATGGGCTTGGCGCAAGAAGGTACCAATATGGTGAACTTTGTCTTGTCTGCCTTATCTGGTTTTGTACTTGCCTTATTCTCTTTCTGGATCTTACAAGCCGGTAGCAAAGTGTTTTCATGGCGTGCGTTTTTCCGCTTCTCTGAAACACTACTGTTATTACTAGCTGCTTCTTTGCTGGTAACCGGTGTTGAAAAAATGCAGTCTTTCGAGTGGTTACCTACTTTGGTAGACCCTATCTGGGATAGCAGTGCCTTGTTGGCTGATACAGAAGGCTTTGGAAACTTACTGGCAGGACTAACGGGGTATAGAGCGCAACCTTCCCTAATGTTAGTGATTTTCTATGCCGTGTATTGGGCTGCGGTTTGGTTCTTCTTGAAGAAAGCTAGCCACCAAACGGCAACTAAAAAACCAATGATGCCAGCCCAAGCGGCTTCTGAAGGTAAGGCTTAAACCTTAATTGGTAAAAGATAAAACCGAGTAGTTTGAATTGACGTTCAGCAAAAAGCCACTATCAGTCGATAGTGGCTTTTTGTTTTCTTGGTTGTTTAACCAGAGAGATTGGTGAATTACATCTTACGAATCAGCCCGACCATCACCCCAAAAATTTGTAGCGATTGTGTAGGGCGGATCACTGGGTAGGCAGAATTACCTGGTCGAAGCAGATAGTGGATGCCGTCTTTTTCCAGGTATTTAAGGGTAAACTCGCCATCAACAATCGCGACGACAATATCCCCCGGATTAGCGACCAGGCGCTTTTCCACCACCGCAATATCACCTTCCTGAATATGTGCCTCGATCATCGAATCGCCTTTTACTTCAATCAGGACGGTTTCAGAAGGTTTATCAATTAGGTATTCATCGATATTCAGTGCTTCTTGCATGCCATCGTGCACTTCACTTGGTAAGCCAGCCCGCACGACATCTTCCGCCATTGGGCGACCAAAAAAACTTTTGGTTGGCACTAGTCTTTTATCTGGCGAGGTCTCAAGAAACCCTTGCAACTGTAAACGTTTGACCAAGGCAGATACTGCCGACTTTGACGCCAAGCCTAGCAATTGCCCCATGCTGGCGTAAGAGGGAAGACAACGAAAGTCTGCATAGTAATCTTGCAGCTTCGCCAGATAGTCTCTGTCTTTGTTTGGTGGTGGCATGGCTAGACCTATGATCGGTTTATTTAGAACGTTCGTTCTTATTGTATGTGCTTGGTCTGCCTTAGGCAAGAAAAACTGTTGTAATTTTTTCCTGCCGATTCCTAGACATTGGTAAAAAGGCGATAGAAAAAACAACCCTACTCACAGAAGGGTCTGATTTATAATGATTTTTCTGTATAATTGCCTCCCTCTAGTAGATTGATTAGTGGAATTCACCATGGCAGCTTCTCCCGAACTTTTGTTACCTGCAGGCTCTTTGTCCAAAATGCATGCAGCGTTTGATTATGGTGCTGATGCGGTATATGCCGGCCAGCCTCGCTACAGCTTGCGCGCACGTAACAACGAGTTTTCTTCATTAGAAACACTCAAGCAAGGGATTGATGGCGCGCATGCTCGCGGCAAATTGTTCTTTGTGGCGAGCAATATTTTCCCGCACAACGCCAAACTAAAAACCTATCTAAACGATATGGCTCCGGTCATCGAGATGAAGCCAGATGCGCTGATCATGGCCGATCCTGGTTTGATTATGATGGTGCGTGAAAAATGGCCAGAAGTGCCTATTCACTTGTCCGTACAAGCGAACGCGACAAACTGGGCTGACGTAAAATTCTGGCAAAAAATTGGCCTGACCCGCGTGATTTTGTCTCGCGAACTGAGCCTAGACGAAGTGGAAGAAATTCGTCAGCGTTGCCCGGATATGGAACTAGAAGTATTTGTACACGGGGCACTATGTATTGCCTACTCTGGCCGTTGCTTGTTGTCTGGTTACTTTAACCACCGCGATCCTAACCAAGGCACCTGTACCAACTCTTGCCGCTGGGATTACAACGTACAACCTGCTGCAGAAAATGAAACTGGCGATATCGCGCGTATTCCGGTGGAAACCATCAAGTTTGATTACCGCAAGGCGATGGAAGAGGCGGATCAGTCTTTCTCTGGCCTAGGTAATATGCCGCGCCACCCAATGGCAGACAATGTTTACCTGATCGAAGAAGCCAATCGTCCGGGTAGCCTGTTGCCGATTCTGGAAGACGAACACGGCACCTACATCATGAACAGTAAAGACCTACGCGCGGTAGAGCACGTAGAACGTCTGGCGAAAATTGGTGTGAACTCGCTAAAAGTAGAAGGTCGTACCAAGTCACTTTACTACGTGGCACGTACTGCGCAGGTTTACCGCCGTGCGATTGATGATGCAATGGCGGGCCGCCCATTCGACCCAACGCTATTGGGCGAGTTGGAAGGCTTGGCAAACCGTGGCTATACCGATGGTTTCTACCAACGCCATCACACCCAAGATTACCAAAACTACATGAGCGGCTACTCTGAGTCTGGCCGCAGCCAGTACGTGGGCGATGTACTAGATATCGTTGATGGTTGGGCTAAGATCGATGTGAAAAACCGCTTTGGTGTGGGCGATCGCCTAGAAGTGATTCACCCAAGTGGCAACCGTGTGATCGAAGTGACTAGCATGCGCAATACGAATAACTTGCAACCAGTAGAAGTGGCTTCTGGTAGTGGTTATGCGGTAAGTATTCCGTTGCCGGAAGAACTGAATGGCGCACTATTGGCGAGATTGCTGCAGCCAGCGACAGAAGAAACGACCTCTGCATAATTTGACTGTCGTGTCGCCCCAAAAAAAGGATGCCCAGTGCATCCTTTTTTGTTGGGTCTCAATAGGGCAAGGTTTCTATATTGTGTTGCTAATGGCATAATTTTCAAGCAAGTTATTGAAAATTTTTTTGGTTGAAAAAATTGATGACTCAGGAAATGAAGCGTTGTGAACGATTGGGCATAGACCCCAAGTGGCCTAAGCAAAAAAGTATTGCAGCTTTATTGAATCCCAATATCGATGGATATGAAGAATGGGTGCGGTCAAATATTCTAGAATATATTACAAGGAATGATGCAAATCGGTCGCCAGAAAATATACCAAATAGAAATAACGTGACTTTCAGTGACTTTGATATGCTTAGTTGTCCCAAAATCTACAGCATCCTTGCTCGCGTATTTGATTATCAGGATTGGGGCTGTCATATAGCCTACTGGTTACGTTATTACCAAGTGTCGCAACTTCAGAACGTTTTCTGGCACCATCGTTTCAACTCCCTTCTTACAGAAAGGGCTAACCGCAGCCTTAAGATGTTCAATATGGAAAGTGCTGCCCATATGTTGGCCGTGATGGCCATGATAGGCTGGAAAGAAGAGGCAATTTATCAAGGTTACCTTACTCATGCCGCACTGAACCGAGATTATCAATTGGCATTACAATATCGCGAAGAACATCGCCGGGCACAGGCTTTTATCCTCCGGCTGTTTGCTGACTGGGTGGGTGACTGTCATCACCAATGGCCCGCCTATGCGTATGATGAGCCGATCTACGAAACATTGCTTGTACACTGGCGCACACCCAATCCAGAAGACCTTGTGCCATGCTTGCTAGCGGCATGCGACCGTCACACCTATAGTTCGGGTAAAGAAACCTTGAAGAAATTCTTCGACTTTAATACCGAAAATTATCTGCAACGGGTGCCTGTAGAAATTCTATTTCTTTTCCGTTTGCGACAATGGGAAGGCTTGGAGAACCCCATTCTCGACCATCCATTGATGGCCGCCCCCTTTGATCAGCTACCGCCAGTGCAGGCAGTTCCCCCTCTCGATGACTTGATGCAGGGCGTACTCAAGCGCGCCAGAGAAGATTGGCCGATGTACGATGAGGAGCTATCGCTGGAGACTTTGAAAGCTGCTGCGAAATAACTACTAAATAAAAGATGGCAATTTTAGCGACGAGTATTTAGTTGAAATTTGCTTTTCGCATCATCTAATAATGAAATTATTGCCTTTAAATTATTAGCATAAAAATTTTATCGCTATTCCTTACAACAGCACATCATCGCAATGGATGCAAATCAAAAGGGCGATTCAATACGGGCAAAGTAAGGATGTAAAAGTCAAAATTACGGTGATCAAATGAATGAAGTAACTAGAGGTTATTGGGCGGGAGTGGTGTGTAATGCCGATTTTATCTGTATGGATACCTTTTCTGGCTATCGAGGTGGATCTAATCGCGACCCCAAGGGCAAGCAATACATATTTCCTCCCGATGCCAGTGATCTGGCATTAGGTGAAGCGCTGAAAGATACGCTGGCCCATAGCCGATGGGTGCTCCCTGCCCCTCGAGAAGGGCTTACTTTTCCAGCCGGCGTGGAGTTTGATGTGTCTCTGGGAGATTACAAAGTTAATTATCCTGTGTGGGTCAGTACTTTGATGGAATTACATGGTTACAAGACAAAACGTGCACTGTTTAAAGGTATGAAAAATGTGGGCATTGAGAGCAAAAATAATGTAATTACTTTTACCCCCACGCACCATGCATAATTAGAAGGCTGGGAAGGGATTAATGGAGATGTGAATGTCGTCATTCCAGCTTCAAGCATTCCTGAAGCAATGGGCAGTGCTCTTCGGCTTGCTCTGAGCCGCTGCTCTTAGCTGTGGATTGGGTCCCTCAAACTAAGATAGTGTTTTTACAGGGGGGTAGTCATGCGTTTTGAACTTGGCGCAGATATGACTTCTAATCAAGGTCTGTGGCTAGCAGTAATGATCTATATTTTGCGAGTGAGTGATGACGCTTGAGAAAATGAACGAGAAACCGATTGCGAGAATTGCGCATGTGAAATCTCATATTGATGGTTTTGAGGAAGGTAACTTCTATTCTTTAATCAATAATGTGGTTAATAATACAGGTTCTGTTACCAATTCAATGAGGCTTTTAAGCTCTTATTGCACTGCAAAAGCCGTCTATGCCTGGTTTGTTGAGAAAGATATTGTATCTGTACAGAATTACTTTTTTGCAACATCCTTATTTTTCATTAGGGCACTATCGATAGAAGAAGAAAGAAAAGCAAATGGTATAAATTTTCAATTTCTTTTGCCGTCCTTGATATCAAAAAAAACAACAGTTGTAAAATGGTATGCAAATAATATTGATCAATATTTCTTTCCGGATAGGATTGCAAGTCATAAATCAATCGATTTTTGGACATATATTCCTTATGTTGCGATTCGCGGTGACTGGAGCACACTTAAGAAGCTATGTAATATCGTCATAAATGATCCTCCTAATAATAATTTTATAAACAAGCATTTTTATCACTATTTCTTCTATAAGGCCTTGGCTGAATCTGATTTCAGTGGTATGCAAAAAATAATTGATGACATGTTGATTAACAAATACCTAAAAAAAGCGGCAAGCTATGAAGGAGGATTTACCGCAGATTTAATTTGTACACCGCTATTGGTGTTATTGAATATTGCCAAACTTCATGGGTTTTCGCTAAAAATAGATACACCGCTAGTACCGTTGGAGTGGGTGTACTGTGCAAAGCTGAATCATTATTCGTTGCCATTTGATTTTATGAATAACTGGGTGGATGAGCTGAATCTCTGATCGATTTGGTCGTATTGTACCGGAACGATCTCTGTCACAGCTTACCTGTGAGGTTGCGCTGATGATCAGTTGGTGTGACTGACAGACCTGCCATGATCTATATTTGAAGACGTTTTAGCAGGCAATGCCTTGCTTACCCCCTCCACGCCAGTTTATCGTGCAGTTTCACCACATCACCAATAATAATTAGCGCAGGGGATTTGACGCCTTTTTCGGTGATTAGCTCGGGTAATGTCGTTAACGTGCCGGTAATGACGCGCTGATTGTCGGTAGTGGCTTGTTCGACAATGGCGGCAGGGGTGTCTTTGTCGCGGCCGTGCAGGATGAGTTGTTGGCAGATGCTGGCGGATTGACCAACGCCCATGTACACCACCACGGTTTCGTTTTTCTGGACTAGCCGTGGCCAATCTAGCGCTTCTTCTCCTTCGCGGCGGTGGCCGGTGACAAAGGTGCAGGCTTGGGCGTAGTCGCGGTGGGTGAGTGGGATACCCGCATAGCAGGAGGCACCGGCGGCGGAGGTGATGCCTGGGACGACTTCAAACGGGATGCCATTTTCTGCCAAGGTTTCGATTTCTTCGCCACCACGGCCAAAAATGAAGGGGTCACCGCCTTTTAGACGTAGGACTTTTTTGCCTTCTTTGGCTAGCTTGACTAACAGCTGGTTGATGTCGTCTTGCGGCAGGGTGTGTTGGTTGGTTTTTTTGCCAACATAGATACGTTCTGCATCCCTGCGTACTAATTCCACAATTGCTGGTGCGACCAGATTATCGTACAACACCACATCCGCTTCTTGCATCAGGCGCAAGGCGCGGAAGGTGAGTAGATCGGGGTTGCCGGGGCCGCCGCCGACCAGGTATACCGCGCCGCGTTGATAGCGGGCAATGTCTGGCGTGCTGAGTTGTTCTTCCAAATCTCTGCGGGCTTCTTCCAGTTTGCCGGCAAATACCTTTTCGGCAATGCTGCCTTGTAGTGCTTCTTCCCAAAATTGGCGACGAGTGCCAACGTCTGGCAGGGCGCTCTTGGCTTTGACTCTAAATTCGCTGGCTAGCTTGGCTAATTGACCAAAACCATGCGGGACGAGGCTTTCTAGCCGGGTACGCATTTGTCTGGCTAATACCGGTACACCCCCGCCAGTCGAGACGGCGATCATTAGTGGGCTGCGATCTACAATGGCGGGCATGATAAAGCGGCAAAGTTCGGATTGATCGACCACGTTTACCGGAATACTTCTGGCTTCTGCTGCGTGATAAACGGCTTCGTTCACTGTTTGATCATCTGTGGCTGCAATGACGATTCGCTTGCCTTCTACTTGGCTTGGTTCAAAGAAGCCATTGATATGCTGCATATTGCCAGCATCTACTTTGGCTTGTAATTCTGGGTGTAATTCTGGCGATACGATGCACACCATGGCCCCTGCGGCTTCTAGTAAGCTCGCTTTTCGTAAGGCAACTTCGCCACCGCCGACAACGAGGCAGGGTTGTTGCTTCAGTTTCATGAAAATAGGGAAGAATTCCATGGTAGTGCTCTTGGCTGGCGTTTAAACAAAGGCGATTTTAGCAGGGGATACTCTGGTACGTTGAAAAAACCGTATGCGGCTAGGCATCTATTTTTGGAAAGCGAACCGCCACTTTTAGCCCGCCTTCTTCTGCTTTACTCAAAGAGATGGTTGCGCGGTGCGCTTGTGCACATTCTTTGACAATAGCAAGCCCAAGTCCGCAGCCGGTTTCTTTTGTCCCTAGGATGCGATAAAAGCGCTCGAATACCCTTTCTCTTTCTGATGCGGGAATACCTGGCCCACTATCGGAGACTTGCAGCAAGATATGGTAAGGATCGACTTTGACTGCCACGGTGACTAAGCCACGGTTGGGCGTGTAATGGATGGCGTTATCCAACAGGTTTGAAATCATCTCGTGTAAGAGTAGCGAGTTGCCTTCAATACTGGCCGTCTCGTCCCCTTCAAATCCTAGGTCAATCTGTTTGCTTCTGGCCGCTGTTGCAAATTCGGCGGTGAGTTCTCTGGCAAAGGTGGTGAGATCTAGCGGGGTGAATTCTAAATGTTGCACGCTGTCTGGCTCGGCACGAGATAAAGACAATAGCTGATTGGCGAGCCGCACGGTTTGCTTGGTGCTTTGGTGTAACTCGATGAGCGATGCTTGCATGCTGGCGGGCTCTGTGGCGCGTAGGGCAAGTTCTGCTTGGGTATACAGTAAGGTGAGTGGGGTGCGAAGCTGATGAGAAGCATCGGCAATGAAACGTTGCCGTGCGTCGAGCTCGGACTGTAGACGACGCATGGTTTGGTTAAGGCTACCTACCAGTGGTTTGAGTTCAGATTGTACTTTTTCTTCGTTAAATGGATAAAGTTCGCCTTCTTCCCGACGTTGGATTTTGTCGCGCAGCCGCAGGAGCGGTTGTAATCCGCGGTGTATCCCGATAGCGACGAAGAAGGCCGCTAACGCCATCATCCAGAGTTGATCACGCACCGCATCCCAGACAATTTGATTCGCAAGGGCGGTACGCGAGCTAAGCGTTTCACCCACTTGTACGGTGGCGACCATGTGCTTACCCGCAAATAATGGGCGTTGAAAAACAGCAAATCGGACTTCCTCTCCTCGATAGATGGCATCAAAGAAAATAATGGGGGACTGCGGAGTGGGGCGAATGGTTTTAGGGGGGGAGGGTAGGTTGGCATAGCCTGTTAGTTGCTTGCCTGTGTTGAGGGTGACGCTGTAGTAGACGCGATCTTGGAACTGGGATTCGAACATTTCTAGTGCAGCGGCAGGAATATCGACATGTACGCCGGTTTCATCAATCGTGACGCGTTCGGCAATGGTCCGAACCGAGGCCTGTAAGGTTCGATCATAGGCGACATTAGCGAGCTCTTTGGAGGCATCGATAGTTTGCCAAATATTAAAACCAAGCAAGAGGCCGAGCGGAATCATCAACCACATGAGTAGTTGACCGCGTAAGCTTCGGACGAGCTTAACCATTATTTTTTTGCTCTAGCAAATAGCCTAAGCCACGTAGCGTGACAATTTGAACGTTGGCGTTTTCTAGTTTTTTGCGTAGTCGATGAATGTAAATGTCGATGGCTTCTAGGCTAACGGTATCGTCAAAATTGCAAATTTGTTCTAGTAACTGATCCTTGCTGACGGTCTTGCCGGTTTTTAGCAGCAAAACTTCTAAAATCGCATGCTCCCTTGGTGGTAAGGCGATATGGTCTACCCCTAAGCTGAAACGGCGTTGGTTACTATCGTAGGTGAGATCACCACACTGAATATCTGCTGACGGAGCGCCGTTCGATCTTCTAAGTAGCGCGCGTAAACGGGCTTCTAATTCAGTTAAATCAAATGGTTTGGCCAAGTAATCATCCGCACCCAAGTTTAGCCCTTTCACGCGATCTTCCACGCTGCCGTGGGCGGTAAGAATTAGCACAGGCAGTTTGCTGCCGCGTTTGCGTAAGCGGGAGAGTACCTCCCACCCTGATAATCTGGGTAGCGAAACATCTAGCACCAAAATGGCGTAATCGTCTCTTTGCAAGGCGGCATCTGCGGCTAAACCATCTAAGACAAGATCAACCGCAAAGCGGGCATCTGTAAGCGCGCGCTTTAGCGATGCGGCAAGTTCTGGGTTGTCTTCTACGAGCAAGAGGCGCATAAAATCACCTTACAAAAAAACTTTGATGAATGAAAGGTAGTTGAAAGATTGCTTTTTTTATCATGCCAGCACTAACCGAACATTGTCTGCAAAAAAATGTATCGGTAAACAACAAAAAAATAGACACTAAAATTGGAGATACTTGAAATGAATCAGAAACGTCGCCTTTTATTGGCCGTGCTGGCTACCCTTCCTTTGACTAGCGCATTTGCAGCAGCGCCTGCTGGCTATCCGTCTAATTACCAAGCGGTGATTGATGGTGCGATGAAGGAAGGCAAACTAGTGGTTTATTCAACGACCGATACCGCCTTGATGCAACCATTGTTGCAAGACTTCCAAAAAGCCTACCCTGGCATCAAGCTCGAATACAACGATGTGAACTCAACCGAACTTTACAACCGCTATATCAGCGAAACTGCTGCGGGTGGCTCTTCTGCCGATGTATTGTGGAGTTCTGCAATGGACTTGCAGGTGAAGTTAGTAAACGATGGCTATGCCATGAAATACACCTCGCCTGAAGTGAAAAACATCCCGGATTGGGCGCACTGGCGTGATGAAGTATTTGGTACAACATACGAGCCAATCTCTATTGTGTACAACAAGCGTTTAGTTCCTACCGCTGAAGTACCCAAAACTCACGCAGATCTTGTGAACTTGCTAAACAAGAACACCGCCAAGTACAAAGGTAAAGTCACTACTTATGATATCGAGAAATCCGGTACGGGCTTCTTGTTTATTACCCAAGACGCCAAAGTAAACCCAGGCTTCTGGAATCTGGCCAAGGCATTTGGTACGGTGGATGTGAAATTGCAATCCTCTACCGGCGGGATGATGGAGCGTATCTCCTCTGGCGAGAACTTGATCGGTTATAACATCTTGGGCTCTTACGCGATTACCCGTGCGAAGAAAGACCCTAACATCGGTTTTGTGATGCCGACGGATTACTCTTTGGTGATCTCTCGCCTCATGTTTATTTCTAAAACGGCTAAATCGCCAAATGCTGCTAAGTTGTGGACGGATTACGTATTGTCTCGCCGTGGACAATCCATTCTGGCAACCTCTGCCGATTTGTACTCTGTACGCAAAGATATCCCAGGTGAAGCTTCTGGTGATTATCTAGGCCGTGTATTGGGCGGTGCGCTAAAACCTGTTGCGGTTGGCCCTGGCCTTCTCACTTATCTAGACCAAGCAAAACGTCTGGATTTCATCAAGCAATGGAAAAAAGCGCTAGGCCGCTAATTTCCTGAGTCCTGCCCTCCGAAGAGGAGGGCGTTTTCCCTCTGTCAATCGATGCTGGGTGTCCTGTTAGTTCAGGCACATGGGATCGTGTTGTCTGAAAGGATGCCGTAATGAATATCTTGGCAAGATATGGGCTACCCCGTATGACGGTGGTGCTCATCATGCTGACCGCCATTCTGATGCCGATTGGTTTGGTGGTTTGGCAAAGTGGATTAGATGCGCCTTTCTTTATGCCGAATCACGCGTATGGCTTGGATGCGTATCGTTTTATTTTCGATGATCCGGATTTTTGGAGCGCATTGAAAAACACCATCATTATTGCGGTAACCATGCTGGCAATTGCAGTGCCGTTAGGTGGGGCGTTGGCTTTCTTGCTCGCGCGTACTGATCTACCGTGCCGACGTGCTATTGAACTGATGGTGATGGTACCAGTGTTTGTGTCTCCGTTCGTGCTGGGGTTTGGTTATGTAGTGGCCACCGGGCCGGTCGGATTTTATTCCTTGTGGTTCCAGCAACTGTTTGGTGTGATCCCTTGGAATATCTATTCCGTTGGTAGTATTGCGGTGATTGCCGGGCTAACCCATGTACCTCATGTGTATCTATATGCTAGCTCTGCGCTGAAAAATCTGGGTTCGGATGTAGAAGAAGCGGCGCGCGTATCGGGTGCTAGCCCATTTGAAGTAGCAAGACGAATTAGCTTGCCAATGGTATCGCCATCACTGCTATACGCAGGGGTATTGGTGTTCTTCTTGGGCTTCGAAATTTTTGGTTTGCCATTGATTTTGGGCGATCCGGAAGGCCACTTGGTGTTGGCGTCTTACCTGTACAAATTAACAAACAAATTAGGTATTCCTAGCTATCACTTGATGGCTGCGGTGGCCGTTTGCTTGATCTGTGTGACCTTTCCGCTGGTGTTGTTGCAACGTTATTTGCTGCGTAGTGCCAACCGTTATATCGCCGTCAAAGGCAAAGTTACCCGTCAAAAACGCTTGCCATTAGGCAACTGGCGTTGGGCCGCGTTTGCACTAGTGACAATGTGGTTGTTTGTGACTGTGGTGGTGCCTCTCAGCGGGATTACTTTCCGTGCCTTTGTTAGCTTCTGGGGCGAAGGCGTGACGTTCTCTGAAGCCTTTACCTTGCATGCGTTTGCAGAAATCTGGAATCAGCCAAACCTGCTTCGCTCGGTGCTCAATAGTGTCTTAATCGGGGTGATTGGTGGCGCGGTGGCTGTGATGGCGTATACCGCGATTGGCCTAGCATCGCATCGCAAACAAGATGGTTTAACCCGTATTGTCGATTATCTGGTGTTAATCCCTCGTGCGGTACCTGGCTTGTTGGCTGGTTTGGCTTTCTTGTGGGTGTTCTTGTTTGTGCCTGGCCTAAAAGAGCTTCGCAGCACCTTAATTAGCGTCTGGCTGGCCTACACCGTGGTGTGGTTAGCATATGGGATGCGTCTGATTTCTAGTGCCTTGTTGCAAGTTGCGCCAGAACTAGAAGAAAGTGCTCGAACTTTGGGTGCATCGGCCGGCCGCACTAGCCGCGACGTGACCATCCCGCTGATTAAGTTTGGCTTGCTATCTAGCTGGGTGTTGATGTTCATGATTTTCGAGCGTGAATACTCCACCGGCGTGTACCTCTTATCTCCTGGAACCGAAGTGATCGGTTCGATGCTGGTGTCACTATGGGCCGCAGGTGCGGTAGACATTGTGGCTGCACTTTCCCTGATTAACGTCGCACTGGTCGCCATTGGATTGGCCATTGCATTGAAGTTTGGAGTGAATCTACATGAGTAATCCTGCAAAAGAGAGCCTGCATCTCTCTGTAAATAACTTGCATCTTCAATATGGCGACAATCCAATCTTAAAAGGCGTGTCGTTTAATTTGGCACCGGGCGAAGTGGTTGCGTTGTTAGGCGCATCCGGTAGTGGGAAAACCACTTTGCTACGTGCAGTGGCAGGCTTAGAGCATCCTTCTCAAGGCGAAATCAAACTGGGTAGTAGCACCTTATTTGACGGTAGTCGCGATTTTGAACTAGCGGTTGAAAAGCGTAATTTGGGCTTGGTATTCCAGAGCTACGCCTTGTGGCCGCATCGTACTGTATTCGATAACGTGGCCTATGGCCTGACATTGCGGAAAGTGAATGCAGCAGAGATAAAAGACCGTGTTAGCCAAGCGCTAAAGAACTTAGGGCTTGGGCACTTGGCAGAGCGTTATCCGCATCAATTATCTGGTGGTCAGCAGCAGCGTGTCGCGATTGCGCGTGCGTTGGTCTACAACCCGCCGGTGATTTTGTTGGACGAGCCACTCTCTAACCTGGACGCCAAGTTACGCGAAGAAGCGCGAGCTTGGTTGCGCGAATTGATCGTAACCATGGGCTTGTCGGCGCTGGTGGTGACGCATGATCAAACCGAAGCGATGGCGATGTCTGACCGGATTTTGCTATTAAAAGATGGTCGCATCGAGCAAGCGGGTTCTCCTGCCGAGCTGTACTCCACGCCGCAATCGCTTTATACCGCAGATTTTATGGGGAGCAACAACCATCTGCCGGCCAGCGTGAAAACAGTCGAAGGTAGGAAGGCCGTGGTGGAAATTGCCGGCACGCAATTACAAGGCGTTCTAAAAGGCGAGATGAGCGCCGGTAGCCAATGTACCGCGCTGATTCGCTTAGAAAAAGTGGTGACTGGTGGTAACGATAACGCGCTAACGGCAGATCATATTACCTCTATGTTCTTGGGCGACCGCTGGGAGCATCTGTTCCATGTCAAAGCAGGGAATGATCATCTACGTTTGCGTGCGTTTGGCCCCGAGCCATTGAGTGCTGGTCAGCATCAAGTTTCATTGCCAACCGATGCGCTATGGCTATTTCCGCAATAAAACCATTATTACTCACGACAGTCACTAGCCTGTTGGCTGGTGCTGTCGCTGAACATTTGCACATACCACTGCCCTGGATGCTTGGGCCACTACTCATTACCGCTTTATTAGGGATGAGAGGGGTAAAAACCGCTGTCGTAGAAGGGGGGCGGCAAGCAGGGCAGCTGGTGATTGGCTTGGCGTTGGGGCATTACTTTACTTCGCCTGTCATACACGCCATGGCGAACGATGCCATCTGGTTGTTGCTGAATTGTTTGGCGGCTTTATCCGTGGGTTTACTTTCGATGCGGTTGCTCTTGCCCCACTTGACGAGGGCAACTGCCTTTTTTGCGATGTTACCCGGTGGTGCTGCCGAAATGGCGGTTTTGGGGGCGCGTCATGGCGGCGAGCCAGCCATCATCGCACTTTGCCATACGATTCGGGTCGTATTAGTAGTGTCTACTGTGCCCATTGGTATGGTACTTTCTGGCGCGAGTGGCGCAGATACCTATCAACCGCTTCATTTAACCTTTAGCGCGAGTGGGATTGCATTACTCACCATCATCGGAGTTATAGCAGGCTGGCTATGTAGCAAAGCCAAATTACCCAATGCTTGGTTGTTTGGGCCGCTATTAATGTCGGTTGTTCTGACTGCTAACGGTTTGCCGCTGTCTGCCGTTCCACATGAAGTTGTGAACATGGGGCAATGGCTAATTGGCTCGGCGCTAGGTTGTCGATTCCGCCAAGGAATGTTTTCGCAGATTCGGCAAATCGCCAAACGGATCATGGCCGCAATTATCTTATCCCAATTGCTGCTTCTGGCTTTTGGGCTGTTGTTGGCATGGTGGCACCATGTGTCTGTGCCGACGGCCATTTTGGCAACTGCACCTGGTGGGTTGGCAGAGATGTGCCTAACTGCCCGCAATCTGCACTTAGGCGTGGCCTACATTACCGCTAGCCAGTTGGCAAGGCTGGTGTTTTTGCTGGTGTGTTCACAACCTCTGTATTACTTGTATTTGCGTTGGTGTAATCGTCGCGGCTAGTCTAAGGTTTTGCGGTAGGTTTTTAACCCCAGCAACATGATCACCACCATAAAGGCAACGATGGGCCAAATGTGACCCCACAGGAGCGCCAACTCATTACCTTTTAGCAAAATACCGCGTACCAAGATCAGAAAGTGGGTAAGGGGAAGTAAGTTCCCCACCCATTGCGCCCATTCTGGCATCCCCCGAAACGGAAACATAAAGCCAGATAGCAGCATGGATGGCAGAAAAAAGAAGAAAGTCATCTGCATGGCTTGCAGCTGGTTTCGTGCTAGCGAGCTAAAGGTAATGCCTAGCGTTAAATTGGCGCAAATAAATAGCAAAATCACTGCATATAGCAACACCAGATTCCCCACCATTGGCACATGAAATAACCAATACGCCGCCAGTAAAATGAGAGTGACTTGCACTAAACCAATCAGCACATACGGGATAATCTTGCCGGTCATGACTTCTAGCGGGGTAGCAGGGGTGGCAAGTAAATTCTCGAATGTCCCCCTCTCGCGTTCACGCGTCATGGCAAGAGACGTCATCATCACCATCGTCATGGTGAGAATCACCCCGCATAAACCGGGCACCACGTTATAGGCGGTAATGCCTTCGGCGTTGTATCGTCGATGTAAGCGTAATTCTAATAGCGGTGCGCTGGTCAGCCGTCTGCCGGGTAGGTCTGGCGCTAATACATCAGCACCTAACTTATTGAGTACCGAGGTCGCACCGCCAATAGCCATCGGGTCGGTCGCGTCGGTTTCTACTAAAATACTGGGTGTTTTGCCGCGAATTAAGTCTTTTTCGAAACCCACCGGAAAATGAATCGCAAACTGTGCTTCCCCACTTGCTAGTAGGCGTTCTGCTTCTTTTGGGGATACATCCCCTTTTAGATCAAAGTACCCACTCTGCGAAATCGCCGCTAAGTAGCTACGGCTCATCGGGCCAGGTTCTGCCACCACCGAGACGGTTGGTAAGTGCTTGGGGTCTGAATTAATCGCAAATCCAAACAGTAATAACTGAATAATCGGAATACCAATGACCATGCCAAAGGTGAGCTTATCGCGCCGAAGCTGGATAAACTCTTTAATCAGAATCCCTAGCCAGCGCTGGAAAGAAAACTTCATGCTTTCCCTCCCTGACTAGACTTCATGAGATGGATAAAGGCATCTTCCAACGTGGGTTGTATTGGCTCAATACGAATATCTGGCAGGTGTGTGAATGGCGCGAGTAGCATGCCAAGCTGATCCGCATCTTTCCCACTCACATGCAGCGCATTACCAAAGCTGGTGACGTGTTCTACATTTGGATGTTGCTTCAGTTGCAAAATAGCTTCGGGCGATAGCGCGCCATGAATCTGCCAAGTACAAAGCTGCTGCCGAGCTAAAATTTCTGCCACGGTGCCAGTCTCTAATAAATCACCATAGGCAATGTAAGCCAAGCGGTGGCACCGCTCTGCTTCATCCATATAGTGGGTCGACACCAGTACCGTGATGCCTTCTGCTGATAATCGGTGTATTTCTTCCCAGAACTCCCGCCTGGCTTGCGGGTCTACCCCTGCCGTGGGTTCATCTAATAGCAGTAACTTGGGTGAGTGCAGCAGGCAAGATGCCAAGGCCAAACGTTGCTTCCATCCGCCAGATAATGTGCCGGCTAGCTGGTGCTGGCGGCTGGTCAGCCCTAGCGTTTCTAGGGTTTCATCTACTTTCTGTCTGCGTTGGCGAACTTCAAACAATCTCCCTACAAACTCCAGATTCTCGCGAATACTCAAGTCTTCCCACAGCGAGAACTTCTGCGTCATGTAACCTACTTGGCGCTTAATTTCTGCACTTTGCTGAATCACATCCAGTCCCAGGCAATGACCTTGCCCGCTATCCGGTGTCAGCAGGCCACATAGCATTCGGATAGAGGTGGTTTTTCCACTGCCATTTGGCCCCAGAAAACCGTAAATCTGACCTTTTTCTACTTGCAGGGTAAGATCTTTAACGACATGCCGATCACCAAACCGTTTATTCAGCCCCTGTACATCAATGATGAGTTCATGGTCACTCATGGTTTGCCGCTTTGATGCTAACCGGCAAACCTAATGGTAAAGCGGTGCGATTACCAGAAATCGTTGCCTCCGCCCGAAACACCAATCGAGACCGGCTTTGTTCGCTGTAAATCACGGGGGGCGTATATTCTGCGGATGCAGAAATAAAACGTACGGTCGCAGAAATCGGCTGGCCACACCCATCACAAGTTACAGAAATCACTTGGCCCGTCTGATACTTTGTTCGTAGAGCTTCCGGAATATAGAATCGAATTAACCGCTTGTTATCTGCCAAAAAGCGTACAACCGGAGAACCCGCATTCACCCATTCGCCGGGCTGATAAAACACCTCACTCACCAAACCGTTTTGAGGCGCAGTGGCCGACTGGTGCGCCACTAACCACGCCTTTTGACGAACTACCGACTCGGCTGAAGAAACATTCGCCGTTGCCGCCCCTACTTCTCCGGTTCTACCAATGGGGGAGCGGTAAGTTGCTATTTGTGCCTGTAAAGCACTCACTGTCGCTTTTGCCTGATCGCGATTACTCTTTGCAGCATCAACAACAGAAGCAGAAACAAATTTCTGACTAAGCAAACTAGACTGACGCTTGTATTCAATCTCTGCCAACTGCAACGCGGCTTTCGCAGATGTCAAATTAGCCATCAACGCCGCAATTTCCGTTTCACGCTTGGCCGCCTGCAAATTCTTGACCTGATTCTTCGCTGCATCCACCTGCGCATTCGCCTGCGCCAAACCTTCATCTTCTGGAGCCGTATCTACCTTAAATAGCGGCTGCCCAGCTATCACCGCCTGCCCGCGAGACACGGGCGCTTCAGAAACAAATCCAGAAGAGGCCGTAGATAAATAGGTGTAATCCCCCTCAATGTAACCAGTTATGGAGTTTTGTTCTTGTTGTTGGCAGGCAACGAGGAACACACCACTAAGGATGATTAGGTTCGCCAGTGCGGTATTTTTGAAAGTGCTAAGCATCAGACATCACAAGGTAGATAGTTGACCACGTCATTATGCGCGCCTTATTTATAGGGACCAAGCAATCACGCTTGATGCACATCAAGTAGGGGTAAATATTGCATTGCCAATATTCCGTTGCATTTTCCGCACACAACCGCTTACACCATATTGGCAACCACCAAACCTTGTAGCAAAATACGAATCGCAGTTTAAAGAGGCGGGGATTCCGTCGTAGACGTAGGCTGCAAAACGAAAACGGTGCGTTGCACTGACAATTTGCTCATAGATACTGGTAGTCCGAGAGACGGGCTGCTCATATTCGTAGGAGGAACTCCTATGGCCAAGGTTGTTACACTTGCCCATTACTACACCACCCCTGAAATCCAGCAAATGGCGGATAAGGTGGGTGATAGTCTTGAACTTTCCCTGTTTGCTCGCGATGCCGAAGCCGATATTATCGTGTTTGCTGGCGTGCGCTTCATGGCAGAAACTGCCAAAATTTTGAATCCAAACGCGACCGTGATATTGCCGGATCGTGGATCTACCTGCTCACTGGTCGAACAAACCGATGTGACTGCGCTAAAAGCTTGGCGCGAAGCGCATCCAGATCACGTGCATGTGTCTTATATTAATTCTTCTGCCGAACACAAAGCACTGTCAGACTGGATTGTGACCAGCCGCAATGTGGACGACATCATTGCCCATCTGTACGCAGAGGGTAAAAAAGTGATTTTCTCGCCAGACCGCAACATGGGCGCGTACCTAAACTTCCAATACGGTTACGATATGCCGTTATGGTCTGCCGTGTGCGAAGTACACGACAAATTCAACCAGCAAGCGTTAGATGAAGGCTTCGCTAGCGTAGGTGATTTGCCATCTTACCTAATTGCCCACCCAGAAAGCCCATTGCCAGTATTGCAACAGGCAGATTATGTTGGCTCTACCTCTGGTATGCTCAACTGGGTAAAAGCGTTCGATAAAGCACCAAATAGCGTGATCTTTGTCGCGACCGAAGATGGCATCTTGTACAACATGAAGTTGGCTCGTCCAGAATTGGATATTCGCCAAGCACCAATCTACGCGGGTTGCCAGTGTAACCAGTGCCCGTACATGAAGCTAAATACCATCGAAGCAGTCAAACGCGCGCAAGCTGGTCACGGTATCGAGATCGATTACCTGACACCTGCAGCGATCGAAGCGGCTCGTCTGCCAATCGAACGCATGCTAGCTTTCTCTGAACAACACTACAAACTAAATGCAGCACCGGTAGTGGTCAAAGAAGCGGTGCCTGCGTAAGCATGCTCGATTACATTATCTATATTGGCCGGTTTCAGCCATTTCACGTTGGTCATTTAGCTACCGTGCAAAAAGCGTTGGAGTTGGCCGATAAGCTGATTGTGGTCTGCGGTTCGGCACGTCGCTCGAAAAGCTACGAACTGCCTTGGTCGGTTGAAGAGCGCGAATCCATGCTTCGTGCTTGCCTAACGGCGGAACAGCAAAACCGTGTGTATTGCGTCGGTGTGTCTGATCGGATGTATAACGATCAGCAATGGGTGACCGAAGTACAAAACGCGGTAGACAAGGTGATTGCAGTGGATACCGCCAGTTTGGGTAGTCGACCAGCGAGCTTCCGGATCGGGATGATTGGTTCTCAGCTTGGTTTGGATACCGGGTATCTGGACTTCTTCCCTCAATGGAAACGTATTAGTACTGACGAAGTACCCGGCCCGAACGCCAATGCCATTCGCCATGCTTTCTTTGAAGGGGGAGAGTGTTTTGCCCCGTTCGAGACCTTGATTCCGCCACCGGTACTATCGTATTTGCAGGATTTTCAGCAAACGCCTGCCTACGACAACCTCGCCTCCGAATACCGGTTTATTCACCAATATAAAGCCGCGTGGCGTGCAGCCCCTTATCCGCCGACGTTTGTGACGGTAGATGCGGTCGTGATTCACTCAGGCCATATTTTATTGGTGCGCCGCCGTGCGCAGCCGGGTAAAGGCTTGTGGGCGTTGCCCGGTGGGTTTGTAGAACAGCACGAGCGGCTTAAAGACGGTGTGATTCGCGAATTACGTGAAGAAACGCGTCTAAAAGTACCAGAGCCCGTCTTGGCTGGTTCTATCCGGACTTCGCGCGTGTTTGATCATCCGGAGCGTAGCCTGCGTGGTAGAACCATTACTCATGCTTTCCTTTTCGAGCTAGCACCAACGCAAGAAGGGCTTCCGAAAGTGAAGGGCAGCGATGACGCAGACAAAGCGAGTTGGGTGCCGTTGTCTCACTTTTCAAGGATGGAGAGCGAGTTGTTTGAAGACCACTTCTATATTGTGAACTGGTTCTTAGGGCAGATTTAAGGCATTTCGCTGGTACGTTCGCAAATAAAAAATAGGCACTCAAGGTGCCTATTTTTTATTTGTAAATCAGCCATTTAGAAGTCTAGTTGCTGGTTCGATTCTGCTTTACCACTTTCAGTAGCCTCAATATCTACATCGTACCGGAAGAAGTTGTCACCCATTTCTACCAAGTCTTTAATGCGAATCTTACTCTTTTGGCCTTTGTAATAAATCCCGTAAGATTTGCCGATGGAGACTTGTTTTTGCTCTAGTAGAATCATCGCTTGCTGATGACTCTGAGCGCTTGGTGGAATCCAAACCCCAAAAATGTTCTCGAACGCAGCCACATTGGTGGTGGTTTCCCACACCGACATTTTGGCTGCTTCCACCAATCGGACTGATTCCGGGGTGAGCGATAAAATCTCTATCCCCAGCAACATGCTGCTTTCTGCTTCTTGGGCAGTAATTCGGCGAATAATGCCGACTACCCAACGGGCACTTCCTTCAATCTGAATGCTAACGGCCAAGCCCACTTTAGCCCACGGTGCCGCACGGATGGTAATCCCGACACCGCTTTGGCTAATGTCGATAATCCGACCATCGTCTAAGCCCATGGCAAATGCGCGGCTAGCTAAGCTATTCTTTTCTTCTGTACCTGCTACTTTGCGGCGAATGGCAGGGAACTCATATGCAATGAGTGCTGCACGGTCTAATTGGCGCCGATCATGGCGACGCGTATTTACCTTGCCCATCCATTTGTCTCTTAACTGACGAATGGTAACGAACACCTCTGTTACATGCAGTGTATTGTCATAGTTGAGTTTGGTGGGCAACGTTTCTTGCTGACCAATCATGTGCTCTAAGGCGCGGAGTTCATCTAGCACACGATTAATATCTAGAAAAACAGCGTTTTCTAGTTGCGCTTCCGTGAGAATGTCTTCTGGTTTAATTAATGCAGGCGGTTGCTCTAAAGAAGGAGAGAGCAAGTAACACAAACCATTGCTTCTTTGCGGTGTGAAAATTAAGAATGGCGCAAGCATTCTCGCTAGGCGGTTCACAATCTCAATTCGTCTTACTTCTAGTTCCGAGACCAACCCCGTTGCTAATAGGCAGAAGTGAGCTAGCTCAATTTTCGCAGCAGAGAGTGATGCTGTTGGTAGCTTGTTTTGCAGAATAAGTGGTGCGCAGCTATATACCTCGGTCCACTTCATCTGCTTTGCTTGGTGGGTCGTCACAAACTCTAGCTGAAGTTTTCGTGTGCCCCAGGCAATTAAACCGGCATGTGGAGAAACCGCATCTCCCCCCATTGATAACAAACTGCTTTTGTAACCCTGAACACATCTTAAATGGGCTTGGAAAAGCATTTCGGTAAAGGGAGTAAGAGAAGACGAGAACAGTTGAACACGTAACTTGGTTAACTGTCCTTTCATTAATTCTGTCGACAGTTCGATGAAGTGTTGTTTGCAGATGGGCTCTGCCGTACTCATTAGCGACTGTAGCTTGTCTGGGCTAGCAAGGATTGCTTCTTGTTGAGGTAGCCATTCGTTGAAAAAGCTGACCGCTGCCGCAGACGGCATGGTTTTTATTCCCATGGCCGTTTCAAGCGCTTTATTGAGCGGATTCAGGTTTTTAGAAAAGGCTTTTAACTTGTCTAGCATTCCATGTTCTTTATTGTTGTGTGCTTAGCCTATGTAAACAGTAGCGAGCATGCAACTGAATTGGGACATTATATGTGCCTCATTCACGAATGTGTGTGAATTTCCCGCGTGATGTATTTAATACGTCAAGGATGTATCAAAAAAGCGTATTTGCAAAGCATTCTCATTACTGAAATGCACTCTTTTTTGAAAAAAAGAAAAATTTCCGTGGTTTTAAAACCAAAGGTGACTAAGCCCGTACACGCCCAATAAGCAGACCAGAACACCCGCCGCCTTTTTCACCATTGTGTTCTGCATCCATTTGCGCAGCACAAAAGAGAAGCGTCCAATCACTAGCAAATTAGGCAAGGTGCCCAGCCAAAATGCGAGCATCGCCAGTCCTCCCTCAATCGGATTACCGGATAGTAAAGCGCTACTCAGTGCGCTATAGACCAAGCCGCATGGGATAAAACCCCAAATCATCCCCGCAAAAAGCGTTTGCTTGCCGGTTTTAGGTGGGATCACTTTGCCCAAAATTGGCTGTAAAGATTGCCAGCCCGCTTTGCCATATTGCTCGATATACGGAATGAACGAACGCCACCCTGCCAAATAAAGTCCCAGCCCAATTAACATGATTTGCGCAAAAATATAGAGCGCCACCGGGATGGCAAACAACTGGCTAAACCCATGCCCGACTAAACCCGCGACGGCGCCAAGTAGGCTGTAGGTAAACATTCTGCCTACGTTCAGGGTGAGTAGGCGAGTGGTGCTTTTTGGGCCAAAATCACTAATCCCAAATGCAGTGACTAATGCGCCACACATTCCAACGCAATGCACGCCGCCTAGTAAGCCGACAAAAAATAAGGCGGGTAAGGTTTGTGTGTTCGTAAGATCCATCTCGTGTCATCAGACAAATTGGGTAAACATCCGATTGTAGCGGAAAAGTGATTCGCTTTCGTGGGTCTTTATGCGGCAGAATACGTAGAGTGTGCTGATTTTGCTCGAAAAATCAGTGGTTTTCGGGTATCATTCGCGCCATCTGTCGTCATTTTGACGCGTATGTTTCTAATCGGTCTTCAACCTGTTTCTGGTGTCCGCATGCCTCAGATTACCCCGCTGTTCGGCGCTCAAGCGCTTTCCGATTTCCGCCTAGCTAAATTGGCTGATTCGCTCGCCGGCAAATTGCCTGCTGTTCCTCGTATCCAAACCACTTGGGTGCACATTATTGAACACGAAGGCGAATTGTCTGCTGATGCATTGGCGACTTTGCAAAAGCTATTGACTTACGATGAATTCAAACCTGCCGGTGAGGCAACGGGTAGCCTATTATTGGTCTTGCCACGTTTTGGTACGATTTCTCCTTGGTCTTCTAAAGCGACCGACATTGCTAAACATTGTGGTTTAGAAAATGTTGCGCGTATCGAGCGCGGCATTGCTTACTACGTGAGCAATGCAGATGGCACACCTGCCAGCGATGACGTACTGAAAGTGGTTTACGACCTCATCCACGACCGCATGACAGAAACCGTTGTGCGTGAGATGAGCGACGCTGCAGGCTTGTTTGTTCACCAGTCTCCACGTAGCCTAGAATCGGTAGACGTACTAACCGGCGGCCGCGATGCTTTGGTAAAAGCCAACCGCGACATGGGCTTGGCCTTGTCGGAAGACGAAGTAGATTACCTACTAGAAAACTACGTACGCATTCAGCGTAACCCGACCGACGTCGAGCTGATGATGTTTGCACAGGCAAACTCTGAGCACTGCCGTCACAAGATTTTCAATGCCGACTTTATTGTGGATGGCGAAAAGCAGCCATTGTCACTATTCGGCATGATTCGTAATACCCACAAAACCAGCCCGGAAGGCACTGTGGTCGCTTACTCTGACAACTCTTCTGTGATTGAAGGGGCAGAGATTGAGCGCTTCTACCCACAGGGTACCGAGTACGGCTACTCAAAAGACACTACCCACATTCTGATGAAAGTGGAAACCCACAACCACCCAACCGCGATTTCTCCATTCCCGGGCGCGGCGACGGGTTCTGGTGGTGAGATTCGTGACGAAGGCGCAACCGGTATCGGTTCTAAGCCAAAGTCTGGTTTGTGTGGTTTTACTGTTTCTAACCTGAACTTGCCAGATGCTGTACAGCCTTGGGAAGTGGTTGAAGGTAGCGAAGAAGGTTATGGCAAGCCAGACCGTATCGTTACCCCGCTACAGATCATGATTGATGGCCCGATTGGTGCTGCAGCGTTCAATAACGAATTTGGCCGTCCGAACTTGGCAGGTTACTTCCGTACCTTCGAAGAAACCGTGGATGGCGAACGCCGTGGTTACCACAAGCCAATTATGATTGCTGGCGGTATGGGTAATATCGATGACCGTCACTCGTTCAAGAAAGAAGTGATTCCAGGTGCCTTGCTGATCCAATTGGGTGGGCCAGGTATGTTAATTGGTTTGGGTGGTGGCGCCGCGTCTTCGATGGACACAGGTTCAAACGCAGCCAACCTAGACTTCGATTCGGTACAGCGTGGCAACCCGGAAATGCAACGTCGTGCACAAGAAGTGATCGACCGTTGCTGGCAGTTGGGTGACAACAACCCAATCCTAAGTATCCATGACGTGGGTGCAGGTGGTATCTCTAATGCGATGCCAGAATTGGCTCACGGTTCTGAGCGCGGTGCGGTGTTCCAACTGCGTGATATTCAGATCGAAGAAAAAGCGATGGCACCAAAAGAAATTTGGTGTAACGAATCGCAAGAACGCTATGTATTAGCGATTCATCCAGATTCACTTGAATTATTCCGTGGCTTTGCCGAACGTGAGCGTTGCCCATTTGCCGTAATTGGCCACGCAACGGCCGAAAAACAGCTCAAAGTAGAAGATAGCCTACTAGGCACGCCAGCTGTTGATATGGAAATGGATGTATTGCTAGGTAAGCCACCCCGCATGACACGTGACGTAAAACGTGTGGCGCGTGAGTTGCCAGCCCTGAATTTTGATGGCGTTACCTTAAAAGAAGCGGTTTACCGTGTCTTGCGTTTGCCAGCGGTTGCTGACAAATCGTTCCTGATTACCATCGGTGACCGTACCGTGGGTGGTTTGACTGCACGTGACCAGTTGGTTGGCCCATGGCAAGTGCCGGTAGCAGACGTTGCCGTGACCATGATGGGTTACAAAACTTGGCTAGGCGAAGCAATGGCCATGGGTGAGCGTACCCCTGTGGCATTGATCGATGCACCAGCCTCTGGCCGTATGGCAATTGGTGAAGCGTTGACCAACATTGCGGCTGCACCAATCGCAAAATTAGGCGATATCAAACTATCTGCTAACTGGATGGCTGCTGCTGGCCACCCTGGTGAAGATGCTAATTTGTTTGATACCGTGAAAACCGTCGGTATGGAGATTTGTCCTGCACTGGGTATTAGCATCCCGGTGGGTAAGGATTCACTATCGATGAAGACCGTATGGAATGAAAATGGCGAAGCAAAAGCCGTTACCTCTCCACTGTCTCTGATCATCTCTGCATTTGCTCCAGCAACCGATGTGCGCAAGACCTTAACCCCAGAACTAAAAGCAGGTGAAGATAGCGTATTGCTATTGCTAGATTTGGGTAACGGCAAAGCACGTTTGGGCGGCTCTGCACTAGCGCAAGTATACAAACAAGTAGGTAATGAAGCGCCAGACGTTGATAGCACCGATCTACTAAAAGGCTTCTTCAATGCCGTGCAGCAACTAAACGCAGATGGTTTGGTTCAGGCTTATCACGATCGTTCAGACGGTGGTGCATTAGCTGCTGTAGCGGAAATGATGTTTGCTAGCCGCTTGGGAGCGACCGTTGAACTGCCTGCAGACGCCAATGTATTGGCTGCGCTATTTAACGAAGAGTTGGGTGCGGTACTGCAAGTTCGTCAAGCAGACTTGGCGAAAGTACAAGCGATCTTGGCCATTAACGGTGTAGCAGACATTGCTAGCCACTTGGCTGCGGTAAATACGAGTGATCGTCTAATGGTGAAACAAGGCGACCAAGTGTTGCTAGACGAAACCCGTGCAGACCTGCAACTTGCTTGGTCTGAAACTTCTTATCGTATTCAGCGCCTGCGTGACAACCCTGTTTGCGCAGATCAAGAACGTGCTCGCATTACCGACACAGCTGACCGTGGCTTGTATGCAGAAGTGACATACCCATTGGCTGCGCCATTTGTTAGCTCTGGTGCTAAACCAAAAATGGCCATCTTGCGTGAGCAAGGTGTGAACGGTCAGCTAGAAATGGCCGCCGCGTTTGATACCGCAGGCTTCCAGTCTGTCGACGTACACATGAGCGATGTGATCGAAGGCCGTATTAGCCTGAAAGACTTCGCTGGTGTAGTGGCATGTGGTGGATTCTCTTACGGTGACGTTCTAGGTGCGGGTGAAGGTTGGGCGAAGTCTATCTTGTTCAATGCACGTGCCCGTGACGAATTTGCTGCGTTCTTTGCGCGTTCAGACAGCTTTGCACTTGGCGTGTGTAACGGTTGCCAGATGATGAGTAACTTGTTTGAACTGATCCCGGGTGCAAACAACTGGCCAAAATTTGTGCGTAACGCGTCAGAGCAATACGAAGCACGTTTGGTGATGGCTGAAGTGGCAAATAGCCCATCTATCTTCTTGCAAGGCATGGCTGGTAGCCGTTTACCAATGGTGGTTTCTCACGGTGAAGGCCGTGCTTGGTTCCGCCAAGAGGGTGACCAAACGGCAAACGCAGGTTTAACTGCATTGCAATATGTAGATAGCAAAGGCTTGCCAACCGACGTTTACCCGCACAACCCGAATGGTTCTCCAAATGGGATTGCCGGTGTGACAACGCCAGATGGCCGCTTTACGATCATGATGCCTCACCCAGAGCGCACCATGAAAGGGGTGAACTTCTCTTGGCACCCTGCAGAATGGACAGACGAAGGCCCATGGCTAACCATGTTCCATAACGCACGTAAGTGGTTAGGTTAAGTCGGTAGAACAGAAAATGGCATCTTTGGATGCCATTTTTTATTGCTAAGGAATAAAGAAAATGGACAGAAGAAAATTTATTGGCTTGGCAGTGCCCTGTGCTGCGCTAACGCTTTTGGGAAAGTCTGCTTTTGCCGCTCCAACCTTGGTTGATGAAAACAGCGAGCTTGCAAAAACAGTGCATTACATTGCAGACATTAACCAAGTTGATCTTGCCAGTATCCCAAACTACAAAAAAGGCCAGCGCTGCGAAGTTTGCCAATTGTACTCGCCAATTGATGGTCAGCCAGACCAAGGCGAATGCGGCATTTTCACAGGGCAAACCGTCAAAGCAATGGGGTGGTGTGCCTCGTATGCTTAAGATTAAATAACGTCTAAGAAGGGTTTAGGGAATTCTTTGAGAGATCTCTCGCGAACTGGTGTTGATGAGATTTAGCTGCTGTCTCATGAAGCGCTTCAAAATCATGACTTTCTCCATAAGAGCGAGCAATTAGATAAGTTGTTTTAGCTTTTTTTATTGAAAATTTTCTGAATTTTTCTGGAAAGTTTCGTTGATCCGCTTTTATGTATGCAACAATATTACCGAGATAGAAACGATAGGCAGTTACACCCTCCCATTTTTCCTTAAATGGGTCCATGATCGCCTTTTTAAGGCTTGTTTTGATTTCGTCATCTCTCCAAATAGAGAGAACTGCATCAAAAATGCTAGGGATTTCTGACTCTGGGTTTAGAACAACTTGACGGGCTAGTTCTTCTAAAGGGCCAAGTTGGACCTTTGCGTAAAATTCATCTGATGAGACCGACGCTCTCCACAAAATACTGACTAAAAATGCAAGCAGCTTGTGGTTGTCTATCGTACTAGAATGCCAACCTACTTCAATTGTATTTTTTCTAGATATCTCTTCAAAGTATGTGTGGCGTTTGTTTAAAAGGATATCAATGCCGTAGCTATCCAAATCATTAAATGTAGACTCACATTTTTCACAAAGAATTGAGGAATCATAGACTCCAATCGGTCTACGTTTTGGGTAGGTGTTTTCATGAGATGAAATTAGAATTGGTGCTTCATTTCCAATGCGTAACTCTCTCCAAAAAGCTTCTGGAATAATGTGAGACTTGGAAAATTTTCCAGCGGTGTTGCAGAGACGGCAAAGCATTAATTGTGTTCTTTTCTCAAGAAAAAATATGTATCTCTTTAAAAGTGAAATTCATATTTAAAATTTAAGATTAGGAGTTACTCCGCGCCCAACGCCTTCTTATGACTTCCCTTGGCCATCTCTACCGGATATTTCAGCGCATTTTTTGCCATTTTGCTAACGGCAGCATCCAACACATCAATCCCTAATTTGTCGGACAAACGCAGTAGGTAGAGTAATACGTCCGCGATTTCTTCTGCGGCGTGCTGGTGCTGGGCGGGGTCTAAGTGGGCGGCTTCTTCTGGCGTTAGCCACTGGAAGATTTCTTGCAGTTCTGCGGCTTCTACCGTTAGTGCCATGGCGAGGTTTTTGGGCGAGTGGAACTGGTCCCAGTCCCGCTCGCTGGCAAAATCTCTTAGTCTTTGGATGATGGTTTCAATCGTCACTGGGTTGGCGTTGGTCATTAGAAGCTTGGATATTCGTTAGGTCGAAGATCAAATAATAACACTTCAGCGCCTTTGCCTTGGCTAAGTTCTACTACTTCTGCATGGCGTAACCGTGCGCCATCGCCTTCCACCATTCGGTTGCCATTCACGGTTACTTCCCCTTGTGCAACATGAATATACACATGGCGATCGCCTTCTGGTTGGTAAGTGGCGGATTCATCTCCATCAAATAGACCTGCCAGTACCTTCGCATCTTGATAAACAGAAAGCGATCCATTTTCCCCTTCTGGCGAAATAATGGTGCGCAGCTTGCCGCGTTTTTCCGCTACTGAAAAGTTAACTTGTTGGTAACGGGGCGTCACGCTTTCTTGATTCGGCACAATCCAAATTTGTAGGAAGTGTACGTCTGCAGTGTCGGAATGGTTGTATTCGCTATGGCGAATGCCTGTGCCTGCACTCATCATCTGCACGTCACCCGGCACAATCACCGAGCCATTTCCCATCGAATCTTTGTGCGCCAATGCACCAGATAATACGTAAGAAAAAATTTCCATGTCACGATGTGGGTGCGTAGGAAAGCCACCACCACCATGCACGGTATCGTCATTGATGACTAATAGATCAGAAAAGCCACGCTGGTTTAAGTCGCGATAGTGTCCAAAAGAGAAGGTGTGTTTACTATGCAACCAGCCAAAGTCGGCAATGCCGCGTTCATTCGCTGGGCGGTGTTCGAATTCGGTAGTAGACATAGGTTGGCTCAACTTTCTTGTAAATGAATGTTGATCATATCAATCCTACCAAAAGAGTTGGTCTAGATTTTCTGATAGACGCAGTCAGAATCTTTGAACGGATGGTGCGCTATTTTTGTCGCCAGTCTTTCCACGCATCGATGGTAGGGGCGATCGCCAAAAAGAGAAGGACAGCCGCAATAGGTAGAGTAGTGAGGTAACCCATGTAATGAAAACCGAGCGCACCAACAACGCCACCCGAAAAAAATAACCCGGCAAGTGAACACAATACTTTTAGCCGATCATGATTCGCATCCACTAGCGGCTCTGCCCATTCTTTGTGACGATTCCAGTAAAAGAGTTTGCCAAGTTCAATCCCGATATCGGTGATGATCCCGGTGATATGCGTGGTACGAATTTCCGCCTTCGATATTTTGGTGATCACCGCATTTTGTAAACCCATAATGAAGCAAAGTAGCATCACGGTAATGGGTAGATAAAACCCGTGGATGGTAGAGAGTTGCGCCCCAAGTAGTCCGAACACCAGCAATAATACTGCTTCTACCAAGAGGGGAAAGGCGAACTCGGTCAGTTGATGGTGGCGTCTAGCATAGTTGATCATCACAGCAGTACTCGCCGCGCCTAATAGAAAAGAAAGGAGCGCGCCAACACCTGCAAAAACCAAGCCATACATGCCAAGGGCAAGATGATCTGCCATCGCAGACACAATACCGGTCATGTGTGATGTGTATTGGTGAACAGCCAAAAAACCACCGGCGTTAATCAAGCCCGCGACAAATGCGAGAATAAACCCTAGATGTCGGTTGCCCTCTTTCGAGCGAAGATTGCCAGTGAGTTTTCGGGAGTACGCAAACGGCATGAAGAAGACCATTGCAAATCAATGGTTCATCATAAAGGGTGAGAGGTAGATTCAGCAATCTTTGATGTGGCTAATCATCAAAGATTAGTCGGTCGGTTTAATCAAATACACCCAGAATCACGCTTGATGCTTTAAATAAGGCGATCGCTGGTTGCCCAATGGCTAGATGAAGTGCCTCTCGGCTTTCTTCGGTAATAATGGCTGCAATGGTTAGCCCACCAGGGAGCGATAGCGTGACTTCACTATTTACCGCGCCTTGGGTGATTCGCTCAATTTCCCCTTTGAACTGGTTTCTGGCAGAGAGTCGAATACCTGGTAAAGCATCGGCTAACAGGATGGATGAAGATTTAATCAGCGCAATGACAGATGTCCCCACTGCTAGCCCTAATGCTTCGGTGCTTTCATGTGTAATCGTGGCAATTAATGGTTGATTACCGGCAAGTAAAATCGTGATCTCATCATTGACCGCGCCTTTTTGTATCTGCTCTACGGTGCCGACAAATTGGTTTCTGGCCGAGGTTTTTAGATTGAGTTGCTGAAAGAGATTAACGGGTAACGTCGTGGCGTTATTCTCGGTATTAAATTGATTTAAAAATGCTTTTTGGGCGTGGCAGAGTTGTTCGTATTGCAGCACCAGCAATTCGCCACGCGGTGTTAGCCGCGTCCCTCCGCCCCCTTTGCCCCCTGTCATTTTCTCAACAAGCTGTTCACCCACCAGATTATTCATGGTGTCGACTGCATCCCATGCGCCTTTGTAGCTTAGCCCAATTCGTTTAGCCGCTTTGCTAATAGATCCTTCTGCAGCAATGGCAGACAGTAGGGCGATACGGTTTTTGCCACCCAGCAATTGCCCGTTGATTGAGAGAGAGAGTTCACTTTCAACGGTGAATGAAGAATGTTCAGCCATGAATATAGCCTTGCTCGCAATGAATAATTCGCTCGCCAAAATAATCACGATCTTCTGGATCATGCGTAATCATGATGAGTGGAATGTTGAGTGACTGCTGTAGTTCGCTAATCACTTGACGCATTTGCTGACGCAACCCCGCGTCGACTGCAGCGAAGGGTTCGTCTAGTAAGAGTAGTTGTGGTGATGTAATTAAGGTGCGGGCAAGTGCCACACGTTGACGCTGCCCACCAGATAACGCACTAGGAAGCAGATGGGCTAGGTTAGTAATATTTAGCCTATCTAACCATGTGGCCACTTCAGGCAGAATCGTTTTTTTGCTGGGGTTAACGCTTGTCTTTGTTAAGCCAAACGCAATATTCTGCGATACCGTTAAATGGGGGAATAAAGCGTAATCTTGGAACAGAAACCCCACTTTTCTTTTGGGAGGAGCCAAGTCGATAAAGTTGGAATGATCAAACCACGTTTGTTCTTTAAATTGAATGCATCCTTCATCTGGCTTGGTTAAGCCAGCGATCGCACGCAATGTTTGTGATTTCCCTGCACCAGATGCGCCAAATAAGACGATTCGGTCTGCTGAGGTTTGGAAAGCGGCAGATAGCGTGAAACTCTCTTTTCCGCTGCGTAGTGTTTTTTTGAATTGCACTTTAAGCACGGGGAAATTGCCTTGCGTGATGCCCTGGTAAAAGGCGGTTCGCCCCCCAAAGGACAATGATACAAACTAGCGAAGTGATCATGACGAGCTGATTGGCTAGTTGGTCTTCGCCTGCTTGCACGGCTTCATATACTGCGATCGATAAGGTTTGTGTTTTGCCGGGAATACTCCCTGCAACCATCAGAGTTGCGCCAAACTCGCCCATTGCTCGGGCAAAAGAAAGTAATGTACCAGCCAAAATACCGCGCCATGCCAGTGGCAGGCTAACGCGGGTAAATGTTTGCCATTTGTTGAGTCCTAGCACACTAGCTGCTTCTTCAAATTGCGGATCAATCGTCTCGAAGGCTGTTCTGGCCGCTTTAAACACCAAGGGGAATGCGACTAGGCTCGCTGCAATCACCGCGCCTTGCCAGGTAAAGATGAGGCGAATGCCCAATCCATCTAACCAGCTACCTAGCCAGCCTTTTTTGCCTATGATTACCAGTAAGTAGTAGCCCAAGATTGTGGGTGGGAGAACTAAGGGTAAGGTGGCAATTGTATCGAGAAGGTCTCTGCCAATAAAACGAACCCGCGCTAATAAATACCCAGCTGCCACGCCTAAGATTAAATTAATCAGCGTGGCCCAGCCGGCTACTTTTAACGATAGTAATAATGGGGTCCAGATATTACTCATGGTGTATGGTTAGGGCTTGGTAAAACCAAAGCGTCCTAAAATAGACTGTCCTTCTGCCGATTGCAAGAAGCGAACAAAGTCCCCTGCGAGTTTTTTGTGGGTAGATGCACTAACAATCGCAGTAGGGTAGGTGATGCTTTCATCTAGCGGGACACGAAGTACCACTTTCACCTTGTCTTTCATAATCAGCGCATCCGTGCCATATACAAAACCGGCTTCCACTTCACTTCTGGCTACATAGTCTAAGGCTTGGCGTACCGATTGGGCGTAAACAGCTTTCGGCTCTACCGTTGCCCAGAGCTTCAATTTACTTAAACCATCTTTTGTATATCTGCCAGCGGGCACGCTTGCTGGGTTGCCAACGGCAATCTTCTGAACGTTGGCATTATTCAACTCTGTTAAAGATTTGATCGCTACTTTGGTATCCACTGGTGTAATGAGGACAAGGCTATTGCCCGCAAACTGCACACGGCTTGTTTTATCGATTAACTGCTTGCTTGCGGCTTTATCCATCGAATCTTCATCCGCCGTCGCAAGCACATCCACTGGCGCCCCTTGGCTAATTTGCTGAACCAACACATCAGATGCCGCAAAGTTAAATTGGATTTTGTCGTTCGGATGGCTACTTTCAAATGCCTGAGCAATTTGCTTAAAGGCATTGGTCAGGCTGGCTGCGGCAGAAACGGTAAGTTCTTCGGCGTGGCTTGCTACAGAAAGCGATAGGATGGATGCGGATAAAACAATTTTCGACAGCGAGCGCAGCATAGTGAATCCTTCGTTATTCTCGGATATGTATAAAATTATATAACGAATAATAACGATGTCACTATTCTAATTTCGACTGACAAAAGCGGGATTACTTATTGAGTGTTAAATGAGTAGGAACAGGAGGAAGCTGGTAGCTAGCATCAATTTTGCGATGGATGCCTTTCGCTGCGTCTTGCAAAAGCATTGCTTGAATGCGTTGTAGCATTTGGTCGGGCAGCTGAAGGTGGCAAGCTAGGTAAAGGTCTTCTTTATTGAAGGTGAGTTTAGGAACTAGGCTGCCTACTAGAGATTGCTCCCTTAGCAACCTTTGCGCTTTAAAAGGGCTGGTAGCCCAAAGATCGATGCGTTTTGCGACTAGTTTCGCAGGATTTTGTTCATCATGCGCGGCAGTATCGACTTTAAAACCGTGGCTTTTTAGATAGAAGTCTCTTGCGTCGGCATTGTAGGTACCAATCGTGTATGGTCTTGCATCTTCTAAGGTCAGCAGGTTGCCAGAAAAATCATTCCGGCTATAAAGCACCCATAAATTGTAACTAATGGGGCCAATCCATTTAAATGCGTTGAGTCGATCTGGTGTTTTTGACGTGGAAAATAAGCAACTATTGGGTGTTCTTTGTGTTTCTAGAAGCGCTCTGGCCCATGGAAGTTGCTTGATTTGGTAGGAAATTTGAAGTTGATCTAAGGCACTTTTTATTTTATCTACTGAAATCCCGTGAAACTCCCCATGATCCATATAGTTGTAGGGCGGGGAGTCTTCCGTAAATAATTGCAAGCTAAGGGCATGGCACGCAGATGTGAATATCATTAACCCTGTGCAAAGCACAGACATATATCGAAATAAACGCGCACTTCTTCTTTGTTCATCATCCAGAATAGGAGATTGATCATTTGTATTCTTTAGAACAAGGAAATCACCTATTTTATGCGCCATTATTCCTCAAATATAAGCTAATCAATTGTCATGTAATGAAGTGTAGTTGGTCTTTTTTAAAAAGCTAATTTTTTTGTGGGCGGTTTACAATTAGTGCCGCTTACTTAACAAATACTCCCTGAATACTTCCGCAATAGGGCTTAAACGTTTCCCTTTTAAATGCACCACATACCATTTTGAAGCAATTGGAAAATCTACCACATCTAATACCGCTAATGATTCATCCACATAATGCTCACCCAATGCATGATGGGAAATGACTGATAATCCTAGCCCAGCAGAAACTGCTTGTTTAATCGCCTCATTACTTCCTAGTTCTAAGCGTACTTCAGGGAAAAACTGGTGAGTCTCAAAATAGGCGTTGCAATACATACGGGTGCCAGAGCCTTTCTCCCGTAAGATAAATCGCTCATTCACTAATTCCGACAACGGAATATGGGCTTGCCCGGCGAGTGGGTGGCGTGCAGAGGCAATGATTTCTAAAGGGTTATTTAAAAATTCTTCTTGCACTACGTCTATATCAGACGGTGGTGTGGTCATTACATACAGATCATCTAAGTTCTCTCGAAGCCGTTCAATCACCCTCGCGCGGTTATGAATTTCTAATGAGAGATCAATATCTGGATATTGGTTAAAAAATTCGCCTAGCAGTTTTGGCACAAAGTACTTTGCCGTACTCACAATCGCAATTTTTAATTTACCTTGTGTTAGCCCATGCTGCGCTGAAATTAGCTGCTCATAAGAGGCCCATTCATTGGCAATATTTCTCGCGGTTTGTGCAAGGGCTTTGCCTGCGTGGGTGAGAAAAACCTTTTTCCCGATGACTTCATACAGCGGCGAACCAATGCTATCAGCCAGCTCTTTTAGCTGCATGGAAGCGGTGGGTTGGGTGACGTGGCAAGCATTAGCAGCGGCACTAATACTGCCGTGTTCTGCCAGTGCAAGAAAAAGCCGTAATTGTCGAAAAGTGGCATGCATAGATAAAACTCTATGATAAGTAGTGAATAAATCGATTTTAACTTATTTTACCAATTGAGTAAGATGCGTCGCATGCAAAGGAGATAATAAATGCACACCTTACTCGACCCTTCGATCCTCTTTTTTATTTTTGGTATTGCAGCAGGGTTACTTAAATCGAATCTGGAAATTCCGCCGGCCATCTCTCGTTTTCTGAGTTTGTACTTATTAATGGCACTTGGTTTAAAAGGCGGGTTTGCGCTTGCAGCCAGCGGCATTACTGGCGCCGTCTCAGCCAGTTTGTTTGCAGCCATCTTGCTAGCAGTAGTGATTCCATTGCTCGACTTTGAAATCTTACGCCGGATGATGCCTTCGCTAGACGCAATATCCGTCGCGGCAACCTATGGTTCAGTGAGTGCGGTAACGTTTATTACCACTACGCAATACTTAGAAAACCAAGGTATTGTGTTTGGCGGACACATGGCCGCATCGATGGCGTTAATGGAATCACCAGCCATTATTATTGCGGTGCTAATGGCCAACAAAATCCGGATGGCGAATACAGCAGGTTCGGCAATGGTATCGGGGAATGGTCAATTAAGTCTAACTGGTGGCGGTATGCCTTCCATGCCACTTGGTAAATTGCTGCACGAATCTTTTACCGATGGTGCTCAGTTGTTGCTGCTTGGAGCTATGTTAATTGGGATTATCACCGGCGAAGCGGGTCAGCAGATGATGCACCCATTCTCTGTTGATCTATTCAAAGGTATGTTGGCATTCTTCTTGTTAGACATGGGCATGCAGGTTGCTAAAAATTGGCCAAGCCTACGTCAGCAATCGGCGTTAGTCATTGTCTATGCGATCATCGCCCCGCTCGTACATGCATTGCTTGCTTTGGTATTAGCGCATACGCTAGGGCTTGAAGTCGGTAATACGATCTTATTGGTGGTCTTAGCCAGTAGCGCCTCATACATTGCTGTTCCTGCCGTGATTCGCTACGCCATCCCAGAAGCAAGCCCTTCACTTTATCTTGGGCTGTCACTAGGGGTAACGTTCCCTCTGAATTTGCTATTTGGGATCCCGTTTTATGTATGGTTAGTGACTAGCCTTGCTTAAGCTTTTTCCTCTGATGGTAACTGAAGAAATTGTTTAATTTGCTGATATACACGGTCGCAATCCGTATCAGAAAGTCGATATTCGTGATCGGTATCTAATAACTCAACATGAATCGACGAGCTTAATTGATAGGTATGTTCAAGATCCTTATGACCATAAGGATCTTGAGTGCCTTGAAAAATGAGAGTTGGTGTCTTTAGTTTTGCTAGATGTTCCGTTCTTTCGGCTTCCGGCGGTTTGTCAGGATGCTGAAAAGGGTAACCAAAACAGATTAGATGATCTACCTTGCTTTCTAGACTCGCCAACGAACCTTGGATGCCACCTGCTGAATAGCAAAGCAATGTCACAACTTCATCTGCTGGCATGGCTTTTAAAAGACAAGCTATCTCATTTGCCATCACACGATTATTTTGTCGATAGAATAAGACATATAACAGTGCAGATGGATGCATAAGCCAATAGGTTTTTTTGATTAGTTGTATCACTATTCGATTGAGTAGCTTCCAGTTCCGAATGATTTGTGCAATGTGCATGCGGTCGAATTTTTGTAACCAGCGATTTCTGGCCTCGACAAAGGTATGCTCTTTAGACAGAAACCACTGAAATGAAAATGCATCTTTAGTCAGATATTGTGTAATTAAATCGATAGGATGATTACTTTTATCTAAATTTTGCCTGCCTACCATCACAATATGATGCAAAGAAGAAGATTTCATTTAATACGTGCTGCTGCGGAAATTAGTTTGGTTAGTCGCTAGTTTAATTCATTCATATTAGACAAACGCGCTAAACATTTTTTAATTCTAACTAAACAATAGAGCTATGTCTTTTAGTACGCCGTTTTCTGATGTATTTATGTCGTTTCACTGCAAAGTAATTCCTAGTAAAACAATAGAATAATTAGAATTCGCCTTACTTTGCCCGCCATTTACTCTCCCATTTTATATTTGGACTTGCTGCATGACCCATCTCATCAAAGCCGTACTAGCGATCTTAATTAGTAATGCCTTATTGATGATGGGAAATGGGGTGTTTGCCAGCGTGATTTCGGTAGACATCACCCAGGCGGGATTTTCCCCTGCGGTAGTGGGGGCTGTGCAGGCGGCTTACTATTTAGGTTTCTTGATTGGCGCGTGGGCGTCTGGCGTTATTATTGCAAGGTTGGGGCATGAGCGTTCATACGCCGCAATGGCCGCCGTCTTGTGTACTGCTGTGCTAGGACATGCGCTGTATATCAACCCTACCTTTTGGGGCGTTCTGCGCTTACTAGAAGGCGCATGTATGGCCATTTTGTTTACCGTTATCGAAAGTGGGATGAATCTCGCGGTAACGAATCAACAGCGTGGTCGTATCTTTTCTTTTTACTTAACCACGGCCTATCTTGCTAGCAGCGTAGGGCAGGGCTTATTACAGTTTTCAAAAAATAGTTCTGATACGCCCTACTTACTGATTACCTGCTTGTTTAGCCTTTCTCTACTGCCAATGATGATTACCGGCCGCCCGGTCAAATCCTATGGCGATCAAGCGCCAAAAGAGAAGCCCATTTTAAATTTAGATAGCCTAAAGAAACTGTACCAGGCGCTTCCTCTTGCTGTATGGGGGGCCATTGGCGCTGGTTGTTTGAATGGTTCGTTTTACTCGATGATGGCCGTTTACTTAAAACAGCGACATTACCAACTAGATGAAATTGCCCATTTTATGGGCGGTGCAATGATTGCTGCATTTGCTTTGCAATGGCCTGTTGGTAAATTGTCCGATCACTTTTCACGGATACGAATTTTGCGTGTCGTTGTACTGCTTGGCGGCACGCTCACCGCGATCATTTCCTTTTTGTCACAAAGCATCTGGCAAGAAGGGCTGATTTTCATCTATATCAGTTTGTCTTTTACGGTGTACGGATTGGTCGTTTCTTATGCAAACGATCATATCCCTGATTACCTAAGAACCACCATCAGCGCCGCAATGCTACTTATTTTCTCCATCGGCGGGATTGTTGGCCCAATCATCGTCTCTACTGCAATGACGCATATGGGCGCTCATGGGTATTTTGTGATTATTAGTGCTGTGATGTTTAGTATTCTAGGTATCACTTACTGCTGGGCACAGAAGCAAAAAGTGTCCATGCATTGATCTTTCTCGGTGGCTAATGATGCTGTGGTAGGGGATTATCAAAAAACGATACTAGCTGCACCATATCTTGCAGGGTAATGCCCTCCGGCCTAACTTGTGTTTGCTGTTCACCTAACACCATTGCTACAAGCATGCGCTCTTCCTCTGGCGTTTTTGCATGCAGTAGGATTTCTAAAAACTCGTCTAATCCAGCTGAATGGATTTTGCGAAGATTGTCGAAGTGAGGGAATGTTGCCATATTCATTCGCATCGAATCCTTTGTATTTTAACTAAAGTCAAAACTTGTTAAGATGATTCTGTGGTTGATCATAGCCCCTCAATTCGATGCTTAATATGATTGCCCCCCCAAAAAAGATGCTTTTTTAATAATCTTTGACCAAATTCTCAGAAATCTGCAGTCGTTTTCCACATAAAAAAACGGCCCAATTGGGCCGTCAGGAAGAGAGAGTCGGTTGTTCTGAATCTGGTGTTAATTAGCTAGCCGAAGCTGGTTTTTCCATTCTAGGGCCTGGCTTGCCTTGGCCGTCACGTTTGCCGTGGTGCGATGGAAGTTGAATCCCTTTTGCTTCCATGCAGGCATGCATGGCTTCATGATCTGCTTTTTTGTCGTCACTTGGCTTACCTTGTGCACGACAATCTTCAAACGCTTGTTTCATTTTTGCTCTATCTTCTGGTTTCATGTCGCGCCAGCCACCTTTGCGCTCATGATGCGGCAACACAATTTTATTCTTTGCCAAACATGCTTCTACCCCTTTGCGGTCAGGACGTCCATCATCATTAATTGTTGCATTGGCATAGCAAGATTTAATCGTGTTCTTTTGCGCAGGGCTCAACTTAATTGTCGGCGCTGGTGCAGGTTTCGCTGGCGTTTCAGCAAATACAATCGTAGATGCTAGTACAAGACCCGCTAAGAGTAACTTTTTCATTTTCTTCATCCTTTTTTATGCAAGTGTTCAACGCAAGAGTCTTTTCCTCTTTGTTGAATACAGTTTGCCGAAAGGATGTAAATGAATATTGTCGAGAACTAAGACTGTTTGTAAAAAGCTGTTGAGAGCGCAAGAAGATGCTACAGGCGTGTTAATAATTGCTAAATATAATCTTTTGGTAAACGTTTCGGTAGAACGAAGGGGGTGGGGCTTATTTTGATGCGCAATCAGAAGTTAAGCAAATCATAGAAACCATTCCTGAGGCTTGAGAGATTTTGCTAGCACCGATTAACATTAAGGCGAAGCCGAGAATGAGCAAGATTGCCGTCTGTCGAGCATTCATCACCGTCTCCTCAAACCAAATAGTTATATTCCTAACCGCAGCATAGGCAACAAATAGTAGGGATACTGATAGCTATTTCACAACTTATGATACGAATAATCATTTGAACATCAAGATATTTAATACTTTGTCATTAAAGTATTGATGGAATTGAGCGCCGAGTTAGTTTTTTTCATTCATAAGCTAGAGAAAAAAATTAGCTTCAAGGACAATAAAAAAAGTGAATAAACACTGTAGTTTGCTTGTTGCTGATGTACCAAGGAGGTTTTGCCCTTGAATAGCCCATATCCAGAAAAAAGATCATCTCATAGCGTGAGAATCCGCCGCGTGCTGAAAGAGCGATTCAGCCTTAGCGATGACAAAGCAGAAGATGCAGAAATCGAATACCGCATCCGTGATGGGGTAGAGCTCCGAGGTGCAACACCTTGGATTTTGATGTTTGCAATTTTTGTGGCATCAATTGGCTTAAACGTGAACTCTACTGCCGTGATTATCGGTGCCATGTTAATTTCCCCATTGATGGGGCCAATTATGGGCGTAGGGTTAGGGCTAGCAGTTTATGATTTTGACTTGGTAAAAAGATCGCTCACCAACTTATTTATCGCCACCATCATTAGCTTAATTGTCTCGGCTATTTATTTCTCTCTAACGCCACTGCAACAAACCCAATCCGAGCTGTTGGCAAGAACAAGCCCAACACTTTGGGATGTCTTGATCGCCTTGTTTGGTGGCTTAGCCGGTATTATTGGTATTACCCGCAAAGAAAGGTCTAACGTATTACCCGGTGTGGCGATTGCAACCGCCTTGATGCCGCCAGTCTGTACTGCGGGCTTTGGGCTGGCGACAGGGCAGTGGCGTTTTTTTGGTGGCGCTATGTATTTATATGCCATTAACTGTGTGTTTATTTCACTGGCAACCGTCGTAGGCATTCGCGCCTTGCGCCTTAAAAAGCACGGCTTCGCCAACCCCAAAGCCGAACATCAAGTGAAATTAGCACTGCTCACCATCGCACTTGTAACATCGGTGCCTAGTGGCTATTTGGCATTAGATTTAGTCAGACAAGAAGTATTTCGTGCTAAAGCGCAAAGCTTTATTAATCAAGAGTTTGTTTTTGCCAATGCACAAGTCGTCGATTCCAAAATCGATCCAGATAAACGAGAGATTGACCTCTCGTTACTTGGCGAGCCAATTCCTGCTGAAACGCTTAAAAATATCGAGGCGAAATTAGCAGCTGCCAGCTTAGAAGGTACCAAAATTATCCTTCACCAAGCCGGAGAAAATCGTGTTGATGTGACTGCGCTTAAATCGAGTTTACTGTCTGATTTACTAAAAGAAAGCCAAGAGACCATTAAGCTAAGAGATTCTCAAGTCGAAAAACTACGTGCGGAATTGGCTCTTAGGGATAGGTTACTAGGCCAAGCAACAGACGTAACGAAAGAGCTAAAGTTACTCTTTCCAGAAGTGCAACAAGTGATGTTTACGGAAGGGGTAATTGTCGATGCGAACGGGGATAAATCAAAAACGATCTTCTTGAAAGTGACCGCGGATAATAACTTGACCACCCCCGTCAAAACACGCGTATCAGACTGGTTAAAAGCCAGATTGAAGTCAGACGAAGTTATGATTCAATTTGAAAAATCTGAAAATAGCTGATCTAAAAAGCCGGTGGAAACTGTTTTTTTTCAATTCTAAAAGACGTAAAAAAAGCCAGAAACCTTGATTTTACTAGGTTTACTGGCTTTCTTTAGACTTCGTAAGAAGTGAAACTGGTGGAGGCGGCGGGAATTGAACCCGCGTCCGCAAGCCCTCTACAGCAAGTTCTACATGCTTAGCCAAATTTATTTGAGTTTAACCGCAGCTATGCCAACCGGCAGGCCTTGCTACAGCGAGTAACCTTAAGTTTAGTGTCAATATAAGTTACCCATACCAACACGATCTGACGTAAATGACGCTGCTGTGGGTTGCCCCACTCTGACCCGTCAGAGAATCAGTGCAACGGCCGAACGCAGGTTATTAAGCTGCTAGGGCGTAAGTTTCGTCGTTTGCGACTAATTTAGTTCAGCGTTTTACGGGGTTCTGAGATCCCGGCATGCCCTCGTCTGCTTTGCAACCCACGTCGAAACCAAGTCGCCCCCAGATGAAGAAATTACATTCTATCACGATTCTCTGTGGGGTGATACGTCAAGCAATGCTTAGCTGGCTACAACGCAACGGTTGCGTCCGGCTTCTTTCGCTTCATACAAGGCCGCATCCGCTCTGCTAATTAACCGTTGATAATCTGGGTGGCCATCATACTGTGCAAGTCCAACCGATACCGATAAATGTACTGGCAATGGGTCTGCTAGTGATATTGGCGTGTGGGCAATTTTATGTCTCAGTTTTTCGGCAATGGCCAAGGCCTGATGTGGTGTGATTTCAGTAAGTAATACTAAAAACTCTTCACCGCCATATCGGAAGACAAAGTCTCCGGCTCTTACTTGGCTAATCAAGGTAGTGGCTACGTGCTGGATGACCTTATCACCCATGTCATGTCCATGAAGGTCATTGATCTGTTTGAAGTGATCAATATCTATCATTAAGACTGCAAACTCATCTTTTCTTTTGCGATGCAGTTCGATTTCATGCCTTAAAATAGTCGAAAGAAAGCGTCGATTAAATAACTGGGTCATTGCATCTTTACCCACTTCTAAGCCAATGAAGCGGTCAAAGATGGTGGAAAGCAAATAAGTAATCTGCTCTATGTCGCTAACTAACTGCCGTATTGTTTGCGTTTGGTTTTGTGTATGCTCTTCATTCGAACCGATTAGTGATGGTAATGTCTCGTTATCAATTTTGGCGATGAGCAAATCGATCTTTTTCGATTCATTGGTTTGGTCAAATAACAGGCTTGCTTTGTGATGTAACCATAACCCAAAAGCAGATTCAGATAACTTGGTGACATGGTTTAAGGTTTGATTGGTGGTTAGTGCGCGGAAAAGTTTGTTTTCCCACTCCAGTAACGCACTTACTTGCCGCTCTTTCTCTAATGATAGATTTTGCCCTGCGGCGACAATCTTATACGCTTCATCAATCCGTGCATTTTTTGTATGAGATGCGATAAACGCATGGCTCATTTCTTCTAATGCAATATCTAGCAAGGTTTCTATCCGTAAGACCGCCGCTAGGATCAAAGAGGTTGACGCGTCTGTTTTGAGTAGTTCGTCGTGTATTTTGTGTTTAAGTAAGCGGAAACCTTGGGTTACGAGCCCGATTGGAATTTCTATGCGCGCATGCACCTCTCCAACATGGCGCTGAATGGCCAGCATTTTGTTGAGAGAGTCTTCATCTGCAACGGAAAAGACTTTTTCTAACCATACTTGCAAACCTGGTTTTAAATGTGCCTGAATCACTTCGGGGGATAAGAAGTGTGCGGCTTCCGTATTATCCAGCATGTGGTTATAGAATGAAGCAGCAAAATTCTCTTTGTGCTGTTCAATAATGGCTTTGGTTATCGTGATGGCTTCTTGGCAAAAAATAATTTCAGCACGATAAAAGGTGGGCGTTTGCATGTTTTATCTTTTGATGTAAAAACGCCTGCCAAGTCTGGCAGGCGTTGATGTTTGAATGAGTGGATTTACGCTTCAAGCTCTACCACATCAGCATCAGGGGCGTTTTTATTAACGGATGCAATGCCATTTTCCATTGCACTTGTTCCTGAATACATTTCACTTCGCCCAATTTCTTGTCCATTCCCTGCTTTTAATACAAAGTAGGGTTCACCATTTTTGGATTCGCGCGCTTCAAATTTGTCTAAATCTGCCGCGTTCTTTTTTACGGACTCGATGCCATTAAGGGCTGCTGCTTTGCTGTTATAAATTTCACTCGTCAGAATAACTTGTCCATTCCCCGCTTTCAGGTTGAACATAAAGCCATCATTTTTGGTGGGTTTGAGTTCGAATTTTCCAGCCATTTTACACTCCATGTAGTTAAGCCGATTAGATTCAGAAAAGCAGGGCATGTGTAGTGGTGAGTTTGTTGCCCATGAAAATGCCATACTATACCAAAGCACTAAGAATAGGGAATATGACCAAAAAGTTGATTGAAAAATGTCTCTAAATTGCGCATGATTAATTTATGCCAATTGTATAATTATTTTACAATCTATGCTATTTTGATTATGATATTGTACTTTTTTGGATGGTGGAAATGAAAAGGTTGATATTGGGTATCGTTACTTGCCTTGCTTTAATTGGGCAAGTACAGGCGCTGACAATCGATGCACGTGTGGGCAATCTGAATGATCCAAAAGTTTGTGCAAATATTCGACGCGCCGATGCAGAGGCTAGATTACATATTACAGATTCTGAAACCGTTTTTAATAATCTGTATGAACAACGCCCTAAAAAGAATAGGTTGCCAAAAGGCATTAGTCAGACTGGCAACACGCTAGTCATTACCGCCCCGAACCTACCCCCTTTAAAGTTTAAAGGGGCTTACTTTCCGCCGGGGAAAAATGGAGGGGAGTCAGATGAAGAGTATTACGTTTACGTACACGCGTTTGAAAAATACCATTTGATTGCAGTGGAGTATGCACATGATAGTTATGACTATGTCTTGGTTGACAAGACAACACTCAAGCTCTTCATGGTAGACAGGTCGTAACCAGTGCGCCTGATTCAGGCTCTGAGACGCTCCTGTTAAAACCTCAACGGAACATCCTGTTGAAAAAATTCTGATTGCTAGCTTGTTATTGTCTTGCGCGGCTAATGTTTTTGCTCTTTCTCCGCGAGATGGAAGCTATACATGTAGCGAGTGTAATGGCCTGCTAAAAGTGAAAAAGGTGAAGGAAAACACCTATAAAATTTGGTTGGGTGCGGGAATGGGAAGTTGCGGGGGAGATGTAAGCATCAACAATAAAACACTCACATTAGATACTTCAGGCACCGCCAAATATCCTTGGAAAAATGGAGCGAAACGTTGTGAAACGACAATCCAGTTTACAAACAAAGGGGCTGAGGTGAGTGATTCTTGTGCTGTAGAAGGCTCTACTTGTGATACAGATGGCTCGTACACCTTCGATCCATTTCTCTCTAGTCACTAAATAGCTATCGGCTCTTTTACTGTCCCTATCTACAGATTCGTTAAATTGCGGTGAGCATTGTTACTGCTAATTTAGCGAATCAGATGGGGTTTTTCTTCTGAAAGCATCCAAGAAAGCGCTGCGGTGGCGTGTAGCTTGGTGGTATCAAATAGCGGCAGAATCGAATCTTCGTTTTCTAGTAGTAAACCTAATTCGGTACATCCCAGAATAATCCCCTCTACACCCATTGCTGCTAACTGCTGCACAATCCGCTTGCAGCGTTGGCGTGATGTATCGCTAATCATACCCTGACAAAGTTCTTGGAAAATAATCCGATGTAGGTCTTCTCTGGCTGCTGTATCAGGTACTAGACATTCAATTTGATAGTGTTGGGCGAGGTGCTCTACATAGAATGGTTTTTCCATCGTAAAGCGTGTGCCCAGCAAACCGACTTTTTGAATGCCCGCTGTTTGTAGCGCTTTGGCGGTGGGGTCGACAATATGTAAAAAGGGAAGTGGGGTGGCGGCAATAATTTGCTCTGCCACTAAGTGCATGGTGTTGGTACAAAGAATAATGCCGTCTGCCCCAGCATTGGCTAGACCCGCGGCGGCATTGGCGAGCAATTGCCCTGCGCCTTGCCAATCTTCAGATTGCTGCAAACTAGCTACTTCCGCAAAGTCAACGCTATGAAGAATTAGTTTGGCGGAGTGGAGCCCGCCCAAACGGTCTCGTACACCCTCGTTTAGATAGCGGTAATAAGGTAAGGTAGATTCCCAACTCATGCCGCCTATCATACCGAGGGTTTTCATGACTTAGCCTTGTGGAATATGGGTGATTAACTGCGCTGGTTGATCAATCGTAATATCTGCACCCCATTCTGTTGGTGTGTCAGTACTCGAAATATAACCATAATTTGCTAATACCGTGAACATTCCTGCTGCTTTTCCGGCATCAATATCGCGTTGCGCGTCACCAACATACCAACAATCACTAGGGGCAACCCCCAACTCGGCAGCTGCATGATACATCGGCTTTGGGTCTGGTTTGGCTACGCCAACGGTATCGCCGCTAACAACCGTGCCTGGCTCGATTAGAAAGCCAAGCTTCGGAACAAGCCTATCAGTAAAGCGCATCGGTTTGTTAGTCACAATCCCCCAACGAATGCCTTGTGCTTCTAATTGTTGAATCAGGCTGTTCACCCCATCAAACAACACGGTACGGTCACAAAACATGTGCTCGTAATGGTTCAAAAAACGCTGGCGATAATCGTCAAATTGGGCATGTGCTTTATCAATCCCAAAGCCAAGTTCGATTAGCCCGCGTGCGCCGTGTGAGGCAATAGGGCGAATACGCTCATACGCTACACTTGGCATGCCTTCTTCTTGTAAAAGGGAGTTTAATGCGCCACCTAAATCTTGTGCGGTATCGGCTAGCGTTCCATCTAAATCAAACAATACTGCTGCTGGCTTTTTTAATGACATTAAGCAGGGTCCTTGCGGCAGGCAATCATGTAATTCACATCTGTATCGTTATTTAGCGAGTACTGCTGTGAAATGGGGTTAAATGTTAGTCCACTCATCTCGACTAGCTCTAAACCAACACCTCGTGTCATGCGCACGAGTTCAGATGGTTTGATAAATCGCCCATATTCATGAGTACCTTTCGGCAACATACCGAGTAGGTATTCCGCACCTAGTACCGCCATCAAGTAAGATTTTGGATTACGATTGAGCGTAGAGAAGAACACATAACCGCCTGGCTTTACTAGTGCAGCACAACTAGCGACGATGCTCGCTGGCTCTGGTACGTGTTCTAGCATTTCCATGCACACAACCACATCAAATGTTTCTGGATTTTCTTCGGCAAACTGTTCTGCGGGTACGCAACGGTAAGTGACTTTTTGGCCGCTTTCTAACAAATGTAGTTTTGCAACTTTGAGCGACTTTTCCGCCATATCTATGCCGGTTACGTCTGCGCCTTTTTCGGCCATGCCTTCACTCAGAATGCCACCGCCACAACCCACATCCAATACTTTTTGTCCGGTTAAGCCGGCGATTCTTTCAATAAAGTGAACGCGTAATGGGTTGATATCATGCAGTGGTTTAAATTCACTGTTTTTATCCCACCATTTATGGGCTAATTGGCTGAATTTATCGATTTCATGTGGATCGACGTTTAATTCTTTATTTTCTTGAGTGGCAGCGCTCATTTGAGATCCTTGAAGGCAGTCAACGATTGACGCCCATCTAACCAGTTGAACAACGGGAAAGATGGGCGTTAGTCGATTAAGCTTTTAGCTTGTCATGCCAGCTTTGTGCTTTGGCTAGCAATTCTTTTTCGTCTACGGTGGTTAGTTCGCGGTTGGCAACAACACGGTTACCATTCACCCATACGTTGGTCACGTGTTCTCTACCTGCTACATAAACTAGCTGTGAGGTTGGGTCAAAACATGGCTGGCATACTAGGTCAGAAAGATCTACTGCGGTGATGTCAGCTAATTTACCCACTTCAATCGAACCAATTTCATGATCACGACCAAGCGCTTTGGCTCCACAGATGGTTGCCATTTCTAGTGCTTTAGAGGCTGGCACCACTTCTGGGTTTTCTGTACCAACTTTTGCTAGTAGTGCTGCGGTGCGCATATCGGTAAACATATCGATACGGTTATTCGATGCCGCACCATCTGTACCAATACCCACGTTAATACCAAAGTCGTGCAGCGCAGGTACAGGGCAAATGCCTGAGGCTAGTTTCATGTTTGAAGATGGATTGTGGGCAATGTGCACTCCGTTTGCGGCTAACTGAGCCATCTCATCTTCAGTTAAATGCACCATGTGAACAGCAATTAAGCGCGGGTTTAATAAACCAAGACCTGCTAGACGTTCTAGTGGGCGCACACCATGCTCTTTCAAGCTGCCTTCGATCTCTGCACGTGTTTCATGAATGTGGCAGTGAATCTGCATGTCTAGTTCTTCCGCCAAAGACAACATGCGTTTAAAGGTATTGTCAGAAATGGTATATGGCGCATGCGGTGCCATGGTGAATTGTAGTAGCGGGTGATCACCAAACTTGTTGTAAGCTTCTAGGCCTTTTTTCAGGTAGTCATCTGCGTCTACAGCGTATTGTGTCGGGAATTCGATCACGTTCACACTCACTGCCGCACGAATCTGCGCATCAATCATTGCTTGCGCGGTTGGCGCAGGGAAGAAATACATGTCGTTCAGTGTGGTCACACCACCTTTTAACGATTCCGCTGCTGCCAATAAAGTACCGTCGTAAACAAATTGTTCACCAACGTGTTTTTTCTCTGCTGGCCAGATATGGTCATTTAGCCATGTCATTAGGGCTAAATCATCCGCAAAGCCACGCAGTAAGTTCATTGCTGAATGCGTGTGCAGATTGATTAACCCTGGCATCAGTGCGTGACCAGGTAATTGAATGTGCTCTTTCGCTTCGAACGCCTTTTGCGCATCAGCGGTAGGTAAAATCGCAACGATTTTTCCTTGGCTAATGGCAACGGAGTGATCGTTTAGCACATTATTGTGGTGGTCAACAGTAACCACCCAGCGGGCGGAAATCAGGGTATCAATCTGGTGGGGTAGCATAGCAATAGGTATCCGTTAAGTTGGGTTGACAGGCCCAGACTTTTCTAGTCATGAACTAGCGGAATTTTACCCTAGAAAACCATTGTCTGCTGCTGTGTTATCGCTTATTTCCCTTTTAAAAGAAATACTTTGCGATGAATCTAGCAAGACAAAGTGATAAATGTATTTTCAACCCGTTTAAAGCACGCAAACTGCGGGCTTACCACAGCGCCGATGGGGAAATAATCACACCATCTTCGTCGGCATAAACGTAATCATTCGGGTGAAATTTGACATCGGCAAAATGCAAAATCATGTTTCTGTCGCCAACGCCTTTTTTCACGCTTTTTAGCGGGTGCGTATTGAGTGCTCTCACACCAATAGGGAGCTTGCTAATGGCAACGCTATCTCGAATACAGCCGTACACAATGATGCCGGCCCAGTGATTATCAACAGCAAGTGCTGCAATTTGATCACCCACTAAAGCACAACGTAATGAGCCGCCTCCATCCACCACTAAGACTTTGCCTTCACCTGGTTCAGAAAGCGTGGTGCGAACCAAGGAGTTATCTTCAAATACTTTTAACGTGACAATCTGGCCGTAAAAACGAGGTTGGCCACCATAGCTTTTGAAGATTGGGCTGGCAACTTGAAGATTTTCGCTGTGTGCGTCACACAGGTCGGTGGTGAGAAAGGTCATTGCATTGTTCCTTGAGTAGGTTCATCGGATTCCTGTTGCAGGAATGACTTATGCACGAATAAGGCCTTGTATCCATCTACTGTAGATACGATGCGCTATTCGGTTACTCTCCGGTATGCTTTTTGCAAGTGATGCGAGTATCTCGTCGGCTGACTGAACACTAGCATGATGTTGGACGGACTCAATCTCGGCCCGTTCTTCTATAGACCAATGTTTTACCTTATCTTCTTTCACTTCGCAATGGAATTGCATGCCTAAGTGCTTGTTGTTTATCAAAAAAGCTTGGTTTTGCCAGTGTGCGCTACTTGCAATGAGGCGTGCGCCAGCGGGAAGTTGAAATCCTTCTCCGTGCCATTGAAACAATTTGGCTGGGTTCTCTCCGCCAAACCATTCACTCGCCTCTTTTTCATCATGTATTTGAATTTGGCACCAACCAATTTCTGGCATTGGTACTGGCGCAACCGTTGCACCTAACCCTTTGGCGATTAATTGCCCCCCTAAACAGTGCCCAATCATCGGAATATCTAATTCATAGGCTTCTTTAACGAGCTGCATCTCGGTGCTTAACCAAGGGTAAATAGCTTCGTCATTGACACTCATCGGCCCACCCAACATGCAATAGCCACTAAAGTTGGCGATAGTCGTTGGCAGTTCATCTCCCTGATCCATCCGGAAAAGCTGCCAAGGGATGTTTTCGCTATCTAGAAAATCAGTGAAATAATCGGGCGTGTCGTGATGAATCTGCTGAACAATCGCAACGGGTTTCATGTGGGCAGTGCTTTCGAGTGAATGCTATTTTTGCCAGCCAGTTTACTGAAAGGATGCTGAATAACAAGAAAGAACCTGCAATATCATCTTGCAGGTTCCGCAATAGATTTAATCGGATCGGGCACGTGAAGAGTGAGAGTTAAAGCTGTTGGTCTCTTAGATATTGCTGCACATGTTCTAAAAAGGCGCCCACTTTGGGTGAAAGCAGCTTTCTTTGCGGGTAGACCGCATAAAACGTATCTAGCTGATCATCCACAATATTTTGCCAGTCGGGTAATAGCTTCACTAAACCACCCGTTGCCACTTCATTTTGGATGAGCTTATTCGGCAGACGACAAATCCCCACCCCTGCTAGCGTGAGTTGTTTTAGGCTATTAATACAGTTACTTTGTAAGGTGCCCGTTGGGATCACTTTTTCCCGTTTACCATTTTTCTGGAACTGCCACACCATGTCTTTGTTGGTTCGGTTGTAAGGAATGCAGACATGGTTTTTTAGGTCATCCGGCGTCGTAGGGATGCCGTGGGCGGCCAAATAAGCAGGGCTTGCGCATAAACTACGGTCAAAGCTAAATAAGCGTCTGGCTACCACGCTTGAATCATGTGTATTACCTTGCCGAATGGCTAAATCAAAGCCAATATCAATGAGATTTAGGTAATCATCTGACAATTGCAGATCAATCTTTACACTTGGGTATTTCTTCAAAAAGGAAGGAATTGCCGGCACTAAGTAGAGTGTGGTGAGGACTAATGGGGCGGTTAATCGTAACGTCCCGCTAGGACGCTGGGTCAGTTGATTTAGCACGGCGCTGCCGCTGTCATGCGCTTCTAATAAGGCTTGCGCATGCGGTAGATAATGTCTACCCGCTTCGGTGAGCGACACATTTCGGGTAGAGCGTTGGAGTAGCCTTGCGCCCAATGCCGTCTCTAATTGCTGAATTTGTCGGGTGACTGTCGAGGGCGTCACGCCAAAGCGGGTGGCTGCAGAAGCAAAGGTGCTGTGCTCAGCAACATGCACAAATAATTCGATGGCTTGAAGCGTAATCATTATTGCACATTCGATAATAAATAATTGCCATATTAGGGCTTGGTTGCATTGATTGCAATGGTTATGATGCGTGGTATTGATCGCATCAGTGTCGGTAAATACCGGCGTGGAATCTCGGAGAGATGAACATGAAACGTTACGAAAAACTATTTATTAATGGCCAGTGGGTTGCTGCAGAAGGAACCGGTTGGACTACGCTGATTAACCCTGCTACAGAAGCACCCGTTGCTGAAGTGATCAATGCCAGCCAGGCGGATGTTGATAAAGCGGTGAAAGCCGCGCGGGCGGCCTTTTCTAGTTGGTCTCAAACGTCTTCTGCCGAGCGCGCAGAATACATTCGTAAATTGCAAAAAGCCTTAGAAGCGCGCAAAGAAGAGCTGGCCATTGCGATTTCCCAAACCATGGGTTGTCCAATTAAGTGGGCCAGAATCATTCAAGTGAACTGCGTTGCGGCCTTTGCTAAATTTGCTGACCGTGCTGCAGAAATGGATGTAGAAAAGCAGGTGAATAATTCGCTCGTGGTTAGAGAGCCGGTGGGGGTATGCGCGTTTATTACCCCTTGGAATTACCCGCTCTATCAACTAATTGGCAAGGTGGCACCAGCGTTAGCCGCTGGTTGTACCATGGTGCTAAAACCCGCATCGATTACTCCGCTGCAAGATTTGATTTTTGCTGAGTGCGTCGAAGAAATTGGTTTGCCAGCAGGTGTATTTAACCTGCTGACGGGTAAAGGGGGTGAACTAGGCGATGCGCTGGTTACTCATCCAGAAGTAGATATGGTTTCCTTTACCGGTTCTACAGGCACTGGCGCGCGTATTCAGCGTCTTGCAGCCGATTCAATTAAACGAGTTTGCCTAGAGCTTGGTGGTAAGTCTCCACTGATTATCACTGAAGATGCACCACTTGCAGAAGCCGTACGCAGCGGCGTGCGTGATGTGATGATTAACTCTGGTCAAACATGTATTTGCCAAACGCGTATGTTGGTGCCGCGTAGTCGCTACGAAGAGGCGGTGGTGTTGGCAAAACAATACGCAGAAGAAATGCCGGTTGGCGCAATTGATGATGAAAATACCGACATTGGCCCATTAAGCTCGTTAGCGCAGCGCGAAACCGTCTTGAAATATATCCGAGCCGGTTTAGAAGAAGGTGCAAAACTGGTGACTGGTGGTGTTGAGCGTCCAGAAGGTTTTGATAAAGGCGCTTATGTACGTCCTACCATTTTCAGAGATGTGCACAATAAAATGACTATCGCACAAGAGGAAATCTTTGGGCCAGTCATCGCGATGATCCCATATGACACCATCGAAGAAGCCATTGAAATCGCTAACGATAGCAAATACGGCCTTTCTTCTGGCGTTTGGGCTGCAAACAAAGAAGAAGGTCTAAAAATTGCGCGCCGTATTCGTGCTGGGCAATGTTATGTAAACGGTGGTGATTTTAACTACGATGCGCCATTGGGTGGCTACAAACAATCGGGCAATGGCCGTGAATGGGGCGATTTTGGTATTCATGAGTTCTATGAAATTAAATCGATCCAGCTATAAACGTTTCCCCCACTAACCCAACTAAGTTAGTGACTATGCCAGCAGATACTTCATCTGCTGGTTTTTTTATTTTAAGCCCGACTATTGGCGAGAACGTTTAGGCAGGGTACTTATCTGCGATTTCATTTGCAGACGCGCGTTTGTGTCTAGTGGCTGATTGCCATAGCGCACTCCCTGGTAAAGCGCTAAGAACCCCAATAATTCTTTCTTCGGTGTTGGCCACTCACGCAATACTCTGTGTATAAACGCGCCTTCACCTTCAGATGGTACACGTACAAATCCTCTACTTTTTAATCGCTTGCACAGTAAAGCAAATAGCTTCTGCTCTTCGCTTAAGTGCCGGCGCCTTGGCCATAGCAATACAATGACCGCGATCATGGCAAAGAAGCCGAGGGCAACGGCAATGAGTTGATACAAGGTTTTTCTATCGCCATCTAAGCCAAGTTTTTCAAGCATTTCTCTTTGCTTTTGTCTGTCGTAACTTAAAATCAAGCTATTCCATTCATTTAACAGAGAGTCGGCAAACCAGCCTAACTGTTTTCCCCATGTTGCTTCTGTTGCTGTGCGTCTACTATCGGTACGGCTATCGCCCAATTGAAGGACACTGGTTTCTACCCGTTCAGGGGCGATAGCTGCTGTCGGGTCGATACGTACCCAACCTTTATTTTCTAAATACACTTCTGCCCATGCATGTGCGTTGGCTTGGCGAACTAAATAGTAATTGCCTACTTGGTTATATTCTCCGCCTGCATAACCAACAACCACCCTAGCTGGTACACCGGCAGCTCGCATTAAAAAGACAAAAGCACTCGCATAGTGTTCGCAAAAGCCTTTTTTGCTGTCAAAGAGAAACTCATCCACGCCATTCTCACCCAGTAAACCGGGTTTGAGCGTATAGCTAAATGGCGCGCTGCCAAATAAGGTAAGCGCTGCCTGAACACGGTCTTCTGGCCTGGCAAATTTACTTGCCCAAGATTGCCCAAGTGCAGTTGCTTTGGGGTTGCCAAAAGGAAGTGCTAATCCTAATTGCTTAGAAAAATCATCTAGGGGGTGGAAGCTATTTTTTGTTCCGCTACTTGCTGAATAACGCGTTCTCCCTTCAGGAGGACGAATTAAGAGAAATTCATCATCCATATTCATAAAACCACGTTCTTTGGATTGGATGTTTGTCGCAGGGGAGAGGAGATACAGCCAGCGATTGCTTGCCGCTTCTAGTGTAATGGTGTAACTGACATTAGTGACAACCTCATCAGCCTTATTCCATTGATAACCCTTGCGCGATGTATTTCCTTTCCAACTCTTACCATCAAAATCCCACAGCACTAACCCTCGCCAATACATATCGGTTTTGTCAGGTGTTTGGCCAGTAAATGTCACTCGAAACGCTGGCTCGGCAGATTGAACAATTTCGCTCATCGAGCCAGGGTTCATGGTATCGCTAATGCCAGATTGGGCTTTAGGCGGTTCGTTAATTTGCCAAAGCGGGTGCTCAAATCGAGGAAATAAAAAGAATAGGATGGCAATTAACGGTAAACCAAAGAGAAATAGCTTCGTGAGATACCGTGAAGGTAGTTGTTGCTGCACGCCGGGATGTGCAATCACTAGCCAGTGGTATAGCGTTAGCCCTGTGGTGATCACCATTAATACCGTTAGCCAAATCGGTTGGTCATACAATACAGGTAGAAGTAAGGTGAAAAAATTCAACTGGCAGCAAATGATCGCATCGCGGCCGGTTCTTGTTTCTAGCCATTTCAAGCTAGCCACCAACATAAAGAACGCCACCGCAATGTCTTCTAGTGCAAATTGGCTGAGGGCAATTGCCGTTGCGCCGAGTGCTAAGGAGAGAAAAATCGCAACTCTCGTTTGCCCAACAGGCAACGCATTATGGTCTTTCTTCCACCTTATCCAACCGGTCAGAACAAGTACGCCCGGAATAGCTAATAAAAATAAGGGCAGATAAAAGACGAGCGGCAGCAGCGCAAGGCTTAGTTGTAAGCCAAGCTTTCCATAGGCGGGTTTGGTCACAGAGGCTTGATGCATTTCGGCTAGCCTCTCCACGCTGCTAAAGCGGTGAGGCACTGGTGTAAGTGTGCATCCCCTTTGTTTGGCATCAACTGAACACCAGGCAAGGACAAACCATATTGCAAACCTTGCGCTTCCGCGTCTATCACCCATGCACAGAGCCGAGATAGTCGAAGCTCGGTATCTTTTTCGCTCGCCGTTTGCCGCCAATCCAGCCATAAATTACTGGGGACTTGCGCTTCTCCATATCGGCTAACCAGTTCGTCTGATCTTGCGCTGTGTTTCCAGGCAATTTGCTTTAAGGTATCGCCTAGTTGGTAGGGGCGAATCAGCTCTGGTAGTTCATCGTCTGGCTTGGTTCTTTGCCCTGTCGTATCCTCTCCTTGATCAGGAGACGGAAGGGGCGGGTAGGCTTCTTCCGGTGCGGGATACACCGTAATCTGTTGGGCTAAATCTGCATAAGACCATACGTGGAATAACCGAAATGGAAACTCTCCTGCAATCTTAATTCGCTTGATTGGATGAATGCCGCGCTTTAAATGCCCAATTGGGACCAATAAAACCGTATCTTGCTCTGCATGGACTTCGTAATCTTCGCCTGTATGTTTTTGGTAACGAATAGAAATTCCAAATCGACTATTTTTACTCGTGTTACGCGCGGTGACAGATAGCACGGCGGGTTGATTGGCAAAGATCGCAGATTGAATAGCGTGCCCCACCTTTAGGTTTTGCACATTACGATACGCAAACCACATGCTCCCCAATGAAATACTGATAAGGGTAAAGGTGAGAATCAGACCAAGGTTTAAGTTAAAGTTTAGCGAAGCCAGCAGCATGGTTATCAACAACACAGAAAACCAGATCCCTAGCCATGTAGGTAAAATATATAGATGACGATGATCTAGCGTTACCCAGCCTTCTTGCGGATACCTTGGGCGTTGCAGCCATGTCCGGATGCGATGCTGAATCATCATTAAGGAATCGCGACCGATTTAACTAGATCTTGGCAAATGGCTGTCGCCGCATCAATGGTGCTATTGGGTAGTAAACGATGTCCTGCGACCGGTGCAAACACCATTTGAATATCTTCCGGGGTCACAAAAGATCGACCATCAATAAATGCCCATGCCTTGGCTGCTTGCAGTAGGGCTAAGCCACCTCTTGGGGAAAGGCCGTGAGTAAATCGGTTTGGCTCTCGCGTTGCGCTAACTAAAGCGATTACATAATCCGCCAATGCACTGCTGACTGTGACCGAATTCACTTGTGCCTGCAGTTGCAATACATCATGAGTAGCTAGTTTAGACAAATCCACCTTGTCTCTTCGTTGCCCTAAATACAATGCTTTTTCAGCGGCCGCATCTGGATAGCCAATTGATAAACGCATCATGAACCGATCTAGCTGCGATTCGGGTAGTGCGTGCGTGCCAATTTGGTTTTGCGGGTTTTGTGTGGCAATCACAAAAAATGGGTCGGGCAAAAGATGTGTCGCGCTATCATGAGTGACTTGCTGCTCTGCCATCGCTTCTAGCAGTGCACTTTGTGTTTTGGGACTCGCACGGTTGATTTCATCGGCTAATAGCACCTGAGAAAAGATCGGGCCACGATGAAACTCAAACTTGCCCGCATCACGCAGGTAAACCGATACCCCAATCAAATCGGCGGGTAGTAAATCACTCGTGAATTGTACCCGCTGATAGTTTAGTCCTAGCGAACTTGCCAAGGCATGGGCGAGGGTGGTTTTACCAACGCCAGGAACATCTTCAAGTAGCAAGTGTCCCTTAGCTAATAAGGACGTCAGCGCATATCGAATAACCAATTGCTTCCCTAACAGATGCTGTTCAACGGAGTGCAAAATAGACGCAACTTGCTCGGCTGGCTGTAATTGATTATTGTGGTTGGTGCTGGTCATATAATAGTTGCCATCAAATCGGGTTAAACGAGACGGTTTCACCCGTTCATAAAGTGTGATATGTCGATGCCATGAATGTAAACGAAGAACAGATCCCTGTAAACGGCACGGTAGTCGAGACGAATGATCCGATGCTTGCCGAGTTGGAAAAACGGCTTGCCGCTTCCATTTTATTAAAGCTTGTTATGGGAGCCATTATTTTTTGGCTATCTAGTGGGTTTGACCAATACGGCTGGGCACGGTTCAGCCAGTTATTTGCCTTTTTAGGTATTGCGCTAGCAAGTTGGGCGCTAATTTGGTTTGTCAGGCTCATGCTAGATAAGCGAAAAATGTCTAACTACGAAGCAATCGCTTGGTCAGATATCCCTGCATTTGCTGCGATGCGGCGAAAATGTGGGTGGTAGATGACAGATAAATGATCTATAGTAATATCAAGCTTACACAATAAAGTGGAAGCAAATTGGTACATATATTGCGTTTCCAAATCAGATCTAATGAAATGAATTCGCCGAATTCAGTTTTGATTTGAAAACGAAATAGCGAAGTTCGGAGAGAATTGTGAAAAAAGTCGAAGCGATTATCAAACCATTTAAACTAGATGAAGTGCGTGAAGCGCTTTCAAATGTAGGTATTACCGGCATGACCGTGACAGAAGTAAAAGGCTTCGGTCGTCAAAAAGGTCATACAGAACTTTACCGTGGTGCGGAGTATGTAGTCGATTTTCTGCCAAAAGTGAAACTAGAAATGGTGATTGCTGACGAAACAGTCGATGCAGCCATCGATGCCATTACCGCCGCTGCCAGAACAGGTAAAATTGGCGATGGTAAAATTTTCGTGACGCCAGTCGAGCAGATTATTCGTATCCGTACCGGCGAACAGAATGAAGATGCGGTGTAATCCGCAATAACGCACCGATTCGATCGGTGTAGATAGTCAAAAGCCCGCAATTGCGGGCTTTTGCTTTTCTTATTAATAGAAAATAGAGACTAACCAAGGGTTATTCCCAAGGCGCACTTTCTGCGGTGTTGCTCGATACTGCTGGAGCAGGGGAAGTGGCCGTTTCCGCCTCTTCCATTTCTTCTCCTAACCAGAGCATTAAATCGGCGAGCATTTTGCGTAAGGCATCAGCCTGAATCGTTAGCGTTGCTTCTACCATCGCACGACGATCATCCGTATCTGAATTTAGCAGTTCATCTTGAATCAGTTCCAGAAACTTCAGACGCTTAATTTGCCAGTCATCCGTCAGCATTAGGCTAATACGATCTTGCCATTGTAAGCCTAGCTTTACCGGCTGTTTACCCGTCGCCAAATGCGCAGCAACTTCCGGTTGCAATAAATCGTGACGAGCAAATCGAACCACGCTTTGCGTATCGCCATGGCCTTTTAGTTCGCAGTCACTATCTAATTGAAATAACTGAAGTTCTTGTTCTTCTGCAGGGATCAGCAACAAGTCTGCCATCTTGCTAGCAGGAGAGTGAGCGGCCTCAGGACGCTTCATCTTTAATGATTCAATCGCCGCAATCAACGCGCTAATCACTTGCTCGGCTTTATTCATATTGCCAGCATCTACCAAGACCCAACCCGAAACAGGGTCTAGCATCACGGCAATACGGTTAAAGCGGCTAAATGCTTGTGGCAGCAGGGTATCTTCGATTTGTTCTTTTAGCGTTTGCTTTTCTTTTTTACCTACTCGGCGAGCCTCTGTTGCCTGAATGTGATCCATTCTTTCTTGCAATTCTTGGTTAATCACACTAGAAGGTAAGATTTTTTCTTCGGTTTTGAGTACGCACCAAAGCGCACCACCCGCAGAAATAACGAGTTCATCGCAGCCAAAAGCATCAGACCATCCGGCTTGGCTTTTGTCAGATTTGCTACACGGCGCAAATCGTTGCGGGCTTAGTTTATCGGTCAATTCCTCTGCTGTTAGTGATAGAGGAGCGGTTAAGCGATAGAGTTGCAGATTTTTGAACCACATGATCTGTCTGTTCTTTCTTGTTTGTTTCAGCAGCAAAGGCCTGAAGTTTACTATAATCATCGCTTCCCTGCTTTGCCGATGATCGCAAATGACTGAAACTACCCCATTTGATATACCCGGATTTTTGAAAAACTTACCGTTATTACCGGGCGTCTATCGTATGTTAGACGAGACTGGCAATGTCCTTTATGTCGGTAAGGCAAAGGCATTAAAAAAACGGGTGAGCTCTTATTTTCAGAAAACCGATCATTCCCCACGCATTCAATTAATGATCTCGCAGATCAAGCAAATTGAAGTGACGGTGACGCGTAGTGAAGCAGAGGCGCTGCTACTAGAAAACAATCTAATCAAAAGCTTAAAGCCGAAGTACAACATTTTGTTTAGGGATGATAAGAGTTATCCCTACATTATGCTGACAGGGCACGAATTCCCAAGGGTTGCCTACTACCGTGGCGGCCTAGATCGTAAAAATCAATATTTTGGTCCTTACCCAAACGTCTGGGCGGTGAGAGATAGTGTGCATCTGCTGCAGAAAATCTTTCATTTGCGCACTTGTGAAGATACGGTGTTTCACAATCGCTCACGACCTTGTTTACTGTTTCAAATCAAACGTTGTTCTGCTCCTTGTGTCGATCATATTTCACCAGAGGCATATGCTGCGGATGTGCAATCAGCCAGACTATTGCTAGAAGGCAAGCAAAAGGATGTGATTGATCGCTTAACAGACGATATGCAAAAACATGCAGAAGCATTTGCCTATGAAAAAGCAGCCGTCGTCAGAGACCAAATTCGTCAATTGCAAACGGTGCAGGAAAAGCAGTTTATTTCTAGCAATGTTAGCCAAATGGATACAGATATCGTCGCGGTGGTGATTGCAGAAGGGACTGCTTGTGTAAACCTAGTGATGATCCGCGGTGGGCGACATTTAGGCGATAAAGCACTTTTTCCTGGGCACGTATCAGAAGAGACAACCGCCGCAGAGGTATTAGACGCCTTTCTGCAACAACACTATCAATCTATGTCGCCACCCGCCTTAATCGTGGTGAATCATGCGGTAGAAGATGATAGTTTAGAGGCGCTTCTATCTGAGCAAGCAGGGCGCAAAATCAAACTCAATAGCAACCCCAATGGTGAGCGAAGAGTGTGGCTGCAAATGGCAGAAAAAAATGCTCAGTTAGCATTAGCGCAACGGCTATTGTCTAAAGCATCACAAGATATGCGGCTGCAAGCATTGGCGGACGCCTTAGTTTTTGATGAAATGCCGGAACGAATTGAATGTTTCGACATCAGTCATACACAAGGCGAGGCAACTGTAGCTTCTTGTGTGGTTTACGACAAACGGAGTATTCAACCATCTGAATATCGGCGATTTAATATTTCTGGCATCACACCAGGGGATGATTACGCCGCAATGCGACAAGCATTAACTAGGCGCTATGGTAAATTGGTCGAACAAAAAGAGGCCGGTGAAGAAGTAAAATTGCCTGATCTGCTGCTAATTGATGGTGGACTTGGGCAAGTTAACATTGCGCTAGAAGTATTGGCGGAAGTGGGGTTGCCAGACCTGCCAATTGTCGGGGTGGCAAAAGGAGAAGATCGAAAGCCGGGGCTAGAGACCCTGATTATTCCCCAGCAAGATCGAAGTATTAACATGGCAAGCGATGCGCCTGCCTTACATCTGATTCAACAGATTCGTGACGAAGCCCACCGCTTTGCTATTACAGGGCACCGTGCCAAACGAGGGAAAGCAAGGGTACAATCTAGCTTGCAAGAAATTGAAGGAGTGGGCGCCAAACGTCGTCAGCGCTTGCTAACCCGTTTTAACGGAATGCAAGGTTTATTGGCCGCCAGTGAAGAAGATATTGCGGCGGTAGAGGGGATTGGCGCTTCATTGGCCGAACGGATTTATCGTCAACTGCATGAATAAACCGCATGTGGTGAGAAATGATTGATGTAAAAACCAACTGTAGTGGATGTACTCACTATTCGTTTGTGTTGGTACAAATGTATTTTAATAAAAAATGATTACTGGGCAGCAGGTAACATAGCCCACTCAATCTGCAACAAAGACTGGATTAGAGGATGTTCAACCTTCCCACATTATTAACGTGGTTAAGAATCGTATTAATTCCCTTGTTTATCGGGATTTATTACCTCCCTGAAAAATGGCTACCCATGCCAGACAAGAATCTCACTGCCACCGCTTTTTTTGTGTTGGCAGCTGTTACTGATTGGTTTGACGGTTATCTTGCCCGAAAACTGAATCAAACCTCTTCCTTTGGTGCATTTCTGGATCCCGTTGCCGATAAGCTAATGGTTGCCGCAGCGCTCGTGATGCTGGTGCAGTTAGGACGTGCGGATGCAATGTTTGCTGTCATTATCATTGGCCGCGAAATTACCATTTCTGCCCTGCGAGAATGGATGGCTGGGCTAGGGGCAAGAAAAAGCGTTGCCGTCTCTTATGTGGGTAAATTGAAAACCGCCGCCCAGATGATTGCTATTACTGCATTACTCTTTGACTGGCAATTTGCTTCAGGTACCGATACCAGAATGGTGGGACGTGGTTTATTGGTAATCGCCGTGATCCTTACTTTGTGGTCGATGGTTTACTACCTTCGTCAGGCATGGCCATTAATGGTTGGTCACGACGAGAAGAAAGAAAAATAAACTTTTTTATAAAAAGGTGTTGACACCGTCCGTAAAGTCTTTATAATTGCGGTCTCTTGTGAATGCAACGCAATACAGCAAAACAGCAAGACGAAGCGGGAGTAGCTCAGTTGGTAGAGCGCAACCTTGCCAAGGTTGAGGTCGCGAGTTCGAGACTCGTCTCCCGCTCCACTTAAAACTAAATAGTTTTCGGTGGTAAGTTAGGCAGATTTGTAGTAAATTCACAACACTCCAATGCGGGAGTAGCTCAGTTGGTAGAGCGCAACCTTGCCAAGGTTGAGGTCGCGAGTTCGAGACTCGTCTCCCGCTCCAGTTTTCTAAAACATCATTTCTTTGATGTTTCGCTTTACAGACTTAAGATTTCATAGAAGTAATTTACTGTTTTAAGTCTGTGTACGGCGGGGTAGCAAAATGGTTATGCAGCGGATTGCAAATCCGTCTATGCCGGTTCGATTCCGGCCTCCGCCTCCAAAAAAAATCTCTCAAAAACTTCCAAATTTTTCCAGCAATATAGTGTTTTCTATTTTTCTAAACTGAAAAATATCTATGTCCGTTTTCCGCGAGCTTCGACTTCTACTTTGCTGTAAGCTCAGGTTTCATTGTTGTAGCGGAGCAGACTGTGGAACATCAAGATTATTATCGTGCCTTACTCGCAAGAGATGCGCGCTTTGATGGCTCCTTTTATGTGGCTGTCACTTCTACAGGCATTTATTGCCGTCCTATCTGCCGAGTAAAAACACCAAAACCAGAAAATTGCGTCTTTTTTTCTAATGCTGCTGCTGCGGAATCAGCAGGGTATCGGCCTTGTTTACGCTGTCGACCAGAACTGGCCCCTAATAATTTAAGTTATTTAAGCCAAAATCGATTAATCCAAGTTGCGACATGCCTAATTGCTCAAGGCTACTTAGACCAATATGGCTGTGCAGGCTTGGCAAAGCGCTTAGGCGTGTCAGATAGGCATTTAAGGCGGTTGTTTGAACAAACTTTTGGGGTATCTCCAATAGCATATGCCCAATCGCAACGTTTATTACTGGCTAAACGTTTGTTAATGGATACGGCTTTACCGATGGCGCAAATTGCTTTGTGTGCTGGTTTTGGCAGTTTGAGGCGATTTAATGAGGTATTTGTCGATAAATATCGCTTAACACCTACCTCGCTTAGAAAAGACGCGCGGCAAATCACTGCGCAAGTAGATGCGCAACGTTTCGAATTAAGCTACCGAGCACCGTATCCTATTTCGCAAGTCATGGAATTTTGGCAGAAAAGGCAAATTGCCGGGCTGGAGTATGTTGACGAAACGGTATATGAAAGAACCTTGGCTATTCTTTGTCAAGGAAAGCCACTAATTGGATGGTATCGGTTAGAGATAAGTGAGAATAAGCAGAAGATTTTTGTTTATTTGTCCGAGTCGCTGTTACCTGCGGTGATGCAAGTCTTGCAATTGGTGAGACGACAATTCGACTTGGATGCGGACCCACATGCGATTAATGAAGTCTTAACCTTGTTAAATTGTTCTATCGAGACGATTCGTGTACCTGGTGCCGTTAGTGGCTATGAAGTGGCTATCCGGAGCATTATCGAACAAGTGATTAGCACCGAAGCAGCAAGAAGAATTATCGAAAAAATGGTGGCTAACTTTGGTGAACCAGTCTCTTTAACAGAAAAGCTGACACATTTATTTCCAACACCCTCTCGCTTAAGTGCGGTGTCAGAAGACGAGTGGCGGGCGCTGGGGTTATCGCGCACGAAGGCGAGGGCTATTTGGGCTCTATCGAATGCGGTAGTGGCCGGTGAGTTGGAGTTAGATAACGTTGTAGACGTTAATCTGGCGATAACAAACTTATTGGCTTTGCCGGGTATTGGTCCGTGGACGGCCGGTTATATTGCATTACGTGCATGGCAATCGCCAGATGTGTTTTTAGAAGATGATTACGTGATTAAAAAATTACTACCAGACACAACAACGGGAGAGCGTATCAAGTGGGCTGCGAATTTCAGACCATGGCGAAGCTATTTGGTATTTGCTATGTGGGCAATTTGGCAAGCAAACGCAGTTTCAGATCAGCCCATTTCATTGTTGATGGCTAAGGAGTCTGTGTAATGGAAACGCAATTAGTCATTCAGTCTCCGCTTGGTGAGATGCTGGTTTGTGAACGACAGGGCGCGATTGTGGGAATTTATTTTATCCCACAAAAATATGGTCGAACACCAGACCCAGCTAAGTTAGGTGTATCGCCATTGTTATTGGAAGCAAAGAAGTCGCTTACTGCTTATTTTCAAGGTACGTTATCAACCTTTGATTTGCCCTTAGCATTGGAAGGCACTGATTTTCAGAAAATAGTGTGGGCGCAATTATTAGCGATTCCATTTGGTGAAACATGGTCTTATCAGCAGCTAGCTGATCGCTGTGGAAAAAGTAGTGGGGTGCGTGCAGTGGCAAATGCGGTAGGAAAAAATCCAATTTCCTTAGTGGTGCCTTGTCACCGTGTGATTGGCAGTAATGGTGCGCTGACTGGCTATGCGGGTGGGGTAGATCGTAAGGCTGCACTGCTTGCTTTAGAAAACAATCGTCCATTTCAAATGGACTGGATGAATCCATAATCAAAAGTCGACAAAATGAAAATCAATGATGTACGTGATCTGTTAATTTTAGCTGCCTTATGGGGGGCTTCTTTTATCTTTATGCGCCAGGCCGTGCCGGAGTTTGGTCCATTAGCGCTGATTTTTATGCGTGTATTGGTGGCGACTTTATTTTTACTTCCTTTATTACTTTATAAAACCGGGACTAGCGAGCTTCGTGTCATCCGGCAGCGTTGGAAAAGTATTGGGGTGATGGCTATTTTTAATACCGCTCTTCCTTTTTGCCTACTTGCCTACGCCTTGCAATATGTGACGGGTGGATTTGGTTCTATGTTAAATGCGACCGCGCCACTATGGGGGGCGATTGTCGCTTGGGTTTGGTTGGGCGATCGTTTATCCGCTAGCCGAGTAATTGGTCTACTGGTCGGGTTTGTGGGGATTTTGGTGTTGGTTTGGCATAAATTACATTGGCAATCCGGTGGCGAGGCATTGGCGATTCCGGCAGCTTTAGCCGCAACGCTGTGTTATGGTATTGCTGCTAGCTATACCAAAAAGTTTCTGACCGGTGTGAACTCACTCACCTTGGCGGCGGGAAGCCAATTAGCATCTACTTTACTGATATTACCTGCGGCCTTTCTCAATTGGCCTTCGGTCGTGCCTGGCCATCAGGCATGGATTTCTGCTGTAGTACTTGGGATTGCGTGTACAGGAACTGCTTATATTATTTTCTTCCGACTATTACAAAACGTCGGACCAAGCAAAGCGATTGCGGTGACCTATTTAATTCCTGTTTTTGGCGTGCTATGGGGTGGTTTGTTCCTACAAGAAACGCCTACCTTTAACATGGTGCTAGGGTGCTTAATTATTTTGGCGGGTACCGCATTAAGCACTGGGTTTATTCGCCTTGGAAAGCGAGCTGCCTAGTGCTGCTGCAATGTTGGAAACGCGTTCGCGGATTGTGCGCGTTTTTGGGACTGCTATTGCTGCTAATTGGCTGTCAGCAACAAAATACCCAAGAACACGCAATCTTGCCTTCGGATGTCTATATTTGGCAGCACAAATGGACACCAGGATTGTTGGCATCTATTCAAAACGGAAAAGATAGTTTTCAGCATTGGCGGGTGTTGGTGTCAGAAATCTCTCCTTCAGGAGACTGGAAAGAGATACAAATCCATCCTATCTCCCTCAAGCAAACTCAGGTGCCAGCCATTGCTGTTTTTCGAATTGATGGTCGAATTGCAGAATTAGATACGGGGTTACTGATTGAACGTTTGCGCGCAAGGTTAGCCTCCTTGCGGCAAGATGGGGCGGTGTTTTCGGGGGTAGAGATTGATTATGATTGTGGTGTGAAGTCTCTAGCGGGTTATGCCACTTTCTTGCGCGCGTTAAAAACAAAACTACCCAAAAATACGACGCTTTCAATTACTGCGTTACCTGCTTGGTTGGATGCTAAAGACCTATATCCACTTACCCAAATTCCTGACGAAATGGTGTTACAAGTACATGCCGTGCAAGGGCCAAGTAGAGGACTATTTAATACGGAAGATGCCATTGCGTGGGCAAAAAAATTCGATCAGATCACCGCGGGTAATTTCCGCTTAGCATTGCCAAGTTACGGCTCTAAAATTATTTGGGATGAAGCGGGTAACTTAGCTGGCGTGGAGAGCGAAGCTACGCTATTAGCGAATGGCGCTTACTCACAAGAGTGGATGGCAAAGCCACAAGCCTTGCAGCAATTTTTATTCGATTTATCTAAACGAAACTGGCAACACTTAAAAGGGGTGGTTTGGTTTCGATTACCAACCGATCAAGATGCGCGTGCTTGGCGGTTAAGCACCCTTAAAGCAGTAGTCAAAGGCGAGCCTTTAACTGCCATGTTAGGTGCAACGTTAAAGCCAACCAAGCAGAATGATTTATTTGATGTGGTGCTATCTAACCAAGGCGGCGTCGATGCTGAATTACCTGAATCCATTACCCTACCAGCAAGTTGTTCGCAAGCAGATGGTTTAAATGGTTATCAGATGATCAATGGGGTAGATAATTTTATATTTAATCGTCATGATATGGGAGTGGTGGCCCCCGGTGCTTTGAAAGTGATTGGATGGGCTAGGTGTTCAATGCCGTCTTCTTCATCCTTAGGTTTCGAACTGCATGTTTCTCAGTAAAAAATGGTTCTCCATCACAATTTTAGTTTCTGCCATTACAGTCTGGGCATGCGGCCCAGATTTTCGTAGTTTACTTGCTAATCGGCAGGGCACATTAACAGCGCCGATTGGGAATAGTTTTAACGATGAAGTGAATCTAATGGTCAAAGATGTTGAGAAGCAACGTCTGCCCATCGCCAAATCTTTTGAGTATGTATACATCAAAGAAAAAATAGTGGGCGATAGTGAGACCATTCAGGCAGAGCAACAAGATCTAGCCGCCAGAGATAAAAAAATCATCATCCAAATGCGGATGGCGGCTAACGCAAAAGAAGCGGAAAGGATTGGTCAATCGTTACCGCTTGCTATTCGGTTATACACTGCTGGTGCAGTTGCCTATGCGCGTCCCGCCGCTACCGATCCGCATCACGATGAAGCGAAGCACTATTTCGAGTCTATCTTAGCGTTACCTGCCAAAGAGGCAATATCTCGAGCGGTATGGGCAACCTATATGTTAGGGAAGATTGCGCTCTTAAATGGTGATGAAAAAGGCGCATCCGCTCATTTTAGTAAGACGAGACAACTCGCAGAAGCCAATGGGCATGATCCGCTAGGGTTGGCTATTTCTAGTGTCGGAGAAGATGCCAAACTCTTTTTAAATGTGGGCAAATATACAGAGGCGATTCGTTTATATGCTCTGCAAGCCGCTTATGGCGATGCTTCTGGTCTCTCGTCATTAAAGCAAATCGCAAGTGATATTTTAAGCAATGAGCAATTGCTTTCGGAACAAATCAAGACCCCCGCCGTTCAGCGCTTACTAAGTATTTATGTTTTAAATTTAAGTGCAGATCGGCTGCGAGAAGAGCAATTGTTTAATGCTGAAAAGTTTGATTTCTCGGATTTAAAAGCCAAGGGGTCTCCATTACTTAACCTTATTTCCGCGGCTGAAAAAGCAGGCGTGCAGCATTTTGCCTATGCAGACAAGTTGGCCGCTGTTGCTTATAACGCTGGCCGGTTTGATACGGCCGTAAAACTCGCCCAAAAGAGTGATACAGCAACTGCCGCGTGGGTGAAAGCGAAGTTAGCACAAAGAAATGGTGATACCCGTAGTGCGGCAGCGTGGTACGCCAAAGCGATTCCTGCATTTCCAAGCGAGACGTCTGGCAACCGTTTTGGCAGTGCGATGCAGGCAAAGAGCGAAGAAGGGTTGCTAAATTTAACTCGTGGTGAATATACCAATGCGCTTGCGCAATTGTATAGAGTAGGAAAGGTTTACTGGTTAGATCTAGCCTATGTGGCAGAGCGTGTCGTGACGGTTGATGAGCTTAAATCATTTGTTGATCAGCATGTCTCTGTTCCTGCGTTACCTAAAACAAGCAAGGCCAGCGATGGCTCGATTTACGCAGAACCCGATGCGGAGACAGAATGGCCTGCAACGAATACGAATGCGCAATTACGCGATTTATTAGCACGACGATTAGTAAGGGAAGAGCGCTATGAAGAGTCGCTCCCTTATTTTCATCAAAAAGGCGATTATCGTTTTGCAGACCAAGAAATCACTGAACATGTAAAGGCCTATGCCGACGCACTTTCTGAGGCAAACTCAGCCTGGACCAGAGTTGGCCGCTCAGAAGCCTTATTCAAGGCGGCAGTCTTGGCGCGTCAGCATGGTATGGAAATGATGGGATATGAACTATTTCCAGATCAGTTTTCTTCAGGGGGCAATTTTTTCTGGATGCATAACAATGATCCTAAGCAAGATAAACCAAGTACAGCCACCGAGGTTGCACGATATATCCAAACAGCGCCCAAGCAATCGAATGCATATCACTATCGCTATCTCGCTGTCGATTTAGCTAAACAAGCCGCGAATGAGCTTCCTCAGCGTTCCCAAGCGTATGCGGCAGTGCTTTGCCGTGCGGCAAGCTGGATGGGCAAGGATGAGGTAATGGCGGCAGCGTTATACCGCACCTACCTAACGAACGGCGCTTATGTTAGTTGGGGTGCCCAATTTGGCTCGAATTGCCCTGAGCCTGAGTTTGAACGTGCAAATAAAATGATTCAAACCCAATATTGGATATCTACCAAACATTGGATTCGACATTACGCATGGTTGATCGCCCTAGCTGTGGTTGGTGTTACTTTATGTGCTATTTGGCTGGTTAAACGTAGAAAAGTAAAAACGACTAACAGCCGTAATTCAGTGAAAGATAATGCATGATCCGCATTCATCATCGTTTAATTGGGCTAATCGTTTTCTTTTCCTTACCTAGTGTTGTGCAAGCGGCGTGCCAATATATGAATGCACTTGAATTTGCCAAAGCTGCTTGGCAGCAAGGAGATGCGTTATTAGATAATGTGAAGTGGTTAAATTCAAATGCCTCAAAACCGCTGAATCAGCTGCTTGCAAAAGAACGCCAATGCGCAAAGTCAGAGGTTTGTGCCATTGATGCAAGTATCTGGACGGGTGGCCAAGATGGCGAGGCTTATTCCCCTATCTCGTATCAGCAGACAAACAAAGTTGGTAGTGCTGCGGTGAAGATTCGCTATCGTTTTGGTTTTGGCGTAGCAGATGCGCAAAAGACGAATAGGACCAGTATCGTGCATGCCGTGCAGCAAGCATCCGGTTGTTGGCAGTTGACCGATATTGTAGATAGAGACGGGAATTCGCTTGTGAGGCGGTTAGAAGGCTACTACGGGAAGTAATCGCCTTCTATTCAATTGCAGAAAGAAGGGGGTTAAACGCGCTGGCCCATTTCTTCTTCAATCCCCTTACGCAACTCCATTAGACGCTGGGCGTAAGCATGGTCAATTAGTTCGGACTCAGAGTGTGGCACCCATTCAGGCACTGGGGTAGGGTTGCCGTGGTCATTGGTTGCCACAAATACCATCACGCAATGCGTCGTTTTGCTAAATTCACCATCTTTTAAATCACCCGCTTGTACGTCTACTGCAATGTGCATACTGGTTCGGCCGGTATAAAGTACACGTGCAGAGACTTCAACCATACTGCCAAGTAATACCGGCTTATAAAAGCGAATACCACCTACGTAAACGGTGACGCAATAGCGGCCACTCCAACCAACGGCACAGGCGTAACCTGCTTGGTCAATCCATTTCATTACTGTCCCACCATGCACTTTACCGCCAAAATTGACATCGGTTGGCTGTGCTAAAAATCGAAGGGTAACTTCACGTGGGTTGGTTTTACTCATTGCTGGCCTCTATTCAGAATACTTTTTTGACGTTATGTAAAACATTCTTGCGCGTATCGCCATCGAAGTAAACCTTATCTAGCCGAATATTTCGCGGAAAAAAGGGAACCATCCTCAGAAAAAATTTCTGTTTTCCAAATATTCATCAAAAAAGAGTGTTTATTGCGTACAGAGCAAAGGTATTTTCCCTAATCTACGATTTCACCATCTTCCATCCTGTCGCAATATGGATCTCAATCAAGTGTGATGGCCACTTCAACCAAAGAAGTAGGCCGAAAGTGAAACGAAGGGGAGTCGTTAGATGCAAGCAAAAAAGTGGGTAAGTGGTTTCGTATTTGGGGCATTGGTCGCCAGTTGTGCCTTTGCCAATGAAGAACCCGTATTAAATGTCTATAACTGGGCAGACTACTTTGGCGCGACAACGCTGCAAAAGTTTGAAAAAGAAACAGGTATCAAAGTCCGTTACGACAAATACGACAGCAATGAAGCTCTGCAGGCAAAACTATTGTCTGGAAATAGTGGCTACGATCTCGTCTTTCCAAGCTCTCAATTCTTTGCACGCCAAGTCAAAGCAGGCGTTTTCTATAAGCTAGATAAAGCGAAACTGCCGAATCTTAAAAACCTAGATGCAGGCGTATTAGCTCAACTTTCTGCATTAGATGCGGGTAACCAATTTGGTATGCCTTATGCTCAAGGAACAAACGGCATCACCATTAATGTCGAAAAGGTAAACAAAGCACTCGGTGGGAAGCTGCCAGCAGACCCCTTAGCATTGGTCTTCGATCCTCAGTACGCTAGCAAACTATCAAGCTGTGGTATTTCGTTTTTTGATTCTGCCAGCGAAATGTACACCTTGGCATTTTCTTACATGGGAAAAGACCTTGCTACTGCCACGGATACAGATTTAAAAGCGGCAGAAGGCATGTTGAAAAAAATCCGCCCTTACGTGCGTAAATTTATTGGTATACCTACCCAGCAAATGGCCAGCGGAGAGTTTTGTGTCGCAATGGACTATTCGGGGGATGCCGGCCTAGCTGCTAGCCAAGCTAAAGCAGCAAAAAATGGGGTCAATATTGCCTACTTAACGCCAAAACAGCATACGCCATTCTGGATCGACATGATGGCTATCCCAAAAGACGCGAAACATCCAGAAAATGCCCAAAAGTTTATGAATTTTCTGATGAAGCCAGAAATTATCTCTGAACTAACCCATGATATTTTCTACGCCACGCCCAACACCAAAACAGCTCCATTCTTAACCACTGAATTACGAAATAACACCGCTATTTTTCCAACGCCAGAAATGAAAAAGCAATTTGTGCTAGTGAAACCACTTGCGCCAGAACAGCAACGCAAACTAATCGCGAGTTTTAACGTATTTAAAACGAGTAAATAGTTCGTTTTGAATTGTTCTAAGATAAAAAGGGAGCCTAGCTCCCTTTTTCTTATTTCTCAAACATGCCCACATCTAGCACTCAACGGTTTGAGTGATTGCAATAAGTACTGTCTCAACGTCCTGACTTTTTCTGATTGTCTTCGATGAGGCGGGGTGGCTAGGTAGAGCCCTTTGCCAAAAGGGGATAGTACTTTCCAGTCCGTTAAAATGGGGATTAATAACCCTTCATCAATCTCTTTCCACACGGCCCACAACGGCATGAGTACAACCCCTACATCATTAATCGCCGCATTAATTAATAACCCAGAGTTATCTGTCGATAACGCACCATGCGGTTGAATTAGGCGTTGTTCATTGCCTTGAAAAAAACTCCAACCAAGCTCAGAGTGCTCATGGTGATGAGCAAGGCTGGTGTGTTGTTTTAGCTCGTCTGGCGTGTTTGGTGTGCCATGACGTGCCAAATAGGCGGGGGATGCGCACACCACGTGATGGTTGGGCATCAAAGGGTGAAGAATCAAATCTGGCACTTCATGTTCGCCAACGCGAATCGCTAAATCGATGCCTTCCTGAATTAGATTTAAATAATTGTCAGTCAGCCGAATATCAATTTCTAGTGCGGGGTACTGATTCAAAAAAGCAGGTAACAATGGGGTTAAATATTTTTGCCCAAAAGTAAGCGGTGCCGTTAGTACAATTTTGCCACTAAGTTGATGATCAATCCCCTGAATATGCCGGATTGCATCATCGATTTCACCCAGCGCCGACCTGGCATGTTGCATCAAGTTTAGCCCAGCTTCGGTTGGGGTGAGTCGATGCGTGGTTCGGGTCAGTACAGCTGTCCCTAGATGCTTTTCAAGTGCATCTATTTGCCGGGTAATCGAAGAAACGGCAACATCAGCAGCCCTTGCTGCAGCAGAAAAGCTGCCATGTTCCATGACTTGTAAAAACGTTCTGATTGAGACGATCGGATCCATTATTGTGTTAGACGCAAAACGCCTTTTTACCCGCTGTAGTGTTGGTGTGAAAGCAAAATGATTAGCATGTGCTTCATTCGAATTGTCGAAATTTGCTAAGCATGAATCATGCTAAGAATGTACACAAAAAAGAAAGGGAGCGATATATGAATGCAGCAAAGATCACCGTCGCAGCGGTTCAAATGGCATCCGGAGATTGGGATATTCAGAAAAATATCGATAGGGCTGATCGCCTAATCCGTTCTGCGGCAGCGCAGGGGGCGCAAATTATTGTATGCCCAGAATTATTCATGATGCCTTATTTTTGTATAGATCAAAATGCCAATCATTTTGCGCATGCCCATCCCGCAGAAAACCACCCCGGGCTGATTCATTTTGCCGCACTCGCTAAAGAATTAAATGTCGTGATCCCTGTCGGTTTTTTTGAAAAAGCCGGTTATGCCTACTTTAATTCCATCGCGATTATTGATGCAGATGGCAGTAACTTAGGGGTATATCGAAAAACGCACATTCCGGATGGTCCTGGTTATACAGAAAAATTTTATTTCACACCGGGGGATACGGGCTTTAAGGTTTGGCAGACGAAGTACGCAAAGTTAGGCGTCGGAATTTGTTGGGACCAATGGTATCCAGAAACGGCTAGGTCAATGGCGCTAATGGGGGCGGAGATTTTGTGCTTTCCAACGATTATTGGCAGCGAACCACAAAATAATCACTTAGATTCTGCACCGCACTGGCAACGCACTATGCAAGGTCATGCAGCGGCGAACATGATGCCCTTAATTGCGGCGAATCGAATCGGGTCTGAAACGGGCCTTGGTAACGCCAATGGAACCCAAGCCCCTTTTACGAATAACTTTTATGGTAGTAGTTTTATCGCGGATCACACGGGGGAAAAAGTGGCAGAGGCAAATCGGACGGATGAGTCGATTCTCATTGCTAGGTTTGATTTAGACGAAATTGCAAAAACACGAGCTTCCTTTGGCTTTTTCCGAGACCGCCGACCACAGATGTACAAAACCGTTCTCACTAGTGATGGGCAACATCAGGTGAGTTAACTAAATTGCGACAAGAACGCTGACATAAGTCATCGCTTCACGCTATAGTGAATGATTGATCAAAGATGCGGCGAAATTTCTGCTCGAAACGGGAATTTCACCGCAAAATACAAGTCCTAGGTTAATCAGAATTTACAAGGTGCGAAGTACATGAAGCGTCGTCAGTTTTTGTCTTACCTTAGTGGGGCCGCAGCCATCAGTGCATTGCCATTCAACGCAATGGCAGAAGAGCCCGCGCATACGATGCACATGAACGCGGTGCCAGCCAAAGAGGTTGGCCCACTCGCGCCTGTTTCTGCGCTGCCTACGGGGAAGCAACTGATTCCTGTACATCCGCTTAAAAACGAATCAACAATTGCCGGTGTATTTAAGGGCACGCTCACTGCCGCACCGATTGATGTGTCGCTGATTGATGCGGGAAAAACGACCTTCTGGTCATACAATGGACAAGTGCCTGGCCCGTTGATTGAAGTCATGGCGGGCGATACGGTTGAAATTCTATTTAAGAACCATCTAACTCAAGCAACTACGGTTCATTGGCACGGGTTGCCTGTGCCGCCAGATCAAGATGGTAATCCGGATGATCTTGTTCTTCCCGGCGAAAACCGACTCTACAAGTTTACTTTGCCGAAAGACTCGGCAGGAACCTACTGGTACCACCCACATCCTCATGGCACAACGCCAGAGCAGGTCTATCGTGGCCTAGCCGGTGTCTTTATTGTCAAAGACCCAACAGACCCAATTCGATCTATTCCAGAACGACACCTAGTGGTGTCAGATCTCAAGCTCTTGGCAGATGGCAAAATTGCGCCAAATGATGCCAATGATGAAATGAATGGCAGGGAAGGCCAGTTTGTATTAATTAATGGATTGCATCAGCCGCTAATTCAAATGCAGGCTAAAACCGAACGTTGGCGAATCTGGAATGCCACGAGTGCGCGCTATCTCAATCTAAGTTGGGGCAATGCCAGTGTGACCCAAGTGGGCACGGATGGCGGCTTGCTAGAGCATCCTATCGTCGGCTTGACAGGGTTGCTGGTTTCGCCAGCAGAACGGGTGGAGTTATTGGTTTCTGCCGAAAACAATGTAGAGCTAGCTGCAGAAATTTATCAACGCGGGAAAATGGGTACGGTTGCGCCAGAAAAGCGCTTAACCTTGGCGCAAATTGAAGGAGTTGCCGAAGGCGCTGCGGTGATCATTCCACAAAAACTTCGCTCCATTCCTGTTCCTGCACCCGTGAAAGCAAAGAAAAAAGTCGTGTTTTCCGAACTCATGAGCATGGAAAATGGACAGCACTCAATGCAGTTTTTAATTAATGGCAAACAGTTTGATATGAATAATATCGATCTGATTAGCCGCTTGGGTGAAGTTGAGGAATGGGAAATTGTTAACCAAGCAGATATGGATCACCCATTTCATCTGCATGGTGTGCAGTTTATTGTGATGTCTAAAACCTATAAGGGGCAAACACAAGCCTCCCCATTTGTCGCTAGACGCGATATTGTGAATTTAAGATCCGGTGAGTCTGCTGTTATTCGTGTTGTTCAAGCGTTTAGAGGTCGCCGTATGTTCCATTGCCATATTTTAGAGCATGAAAATCTAGGCATGATGGGCACATTATTGGTTGTTTAATTGAGTTTCACCCTTATTTAATGGAATGTGATTGCGCATTCATCGTGTGACTACTTCCATTATTGATTCTCCCCCGCGTATAATGGGGAGCTTTTGCTATAACCGCAGTCGCTCGTTTGGCTGGTGATTTTCTTTGCAACAATCCCACCGACGGCCCCAAAGCATGATTACATGCGCTGCGAGCCGATCAGGCAAATTGTTGCAACTTGTTGAATTGTTGAGGAAATTTTAACATGTCAGTTAATGTAGAAACCGTGAGCACCCTAGAGCGCCGCGTAAAGATTTCTGTACCTTTTACCCAAATTAATGCAGAAGTCGATGTACGCCTGAAAAAAGTTGCGCGTACAGCTAAAGTGCAAGGTTTCCGTCCAGGTAAAGCCCCACTAAATATCGTTGCTCAACAATATGGTCTACAAGTACGTGAAGACGTATTGAACGAGACCGTTGGTAGCGCGTTTACCGATGTTGTTCGCGAACAAGAATTGAAAGTAGCTGGCTATCCACGTTTCGAGCCAGTTGAAGGCGAGCCATCAGCAGAATCTTTCGAATTCTCTGCAACTTTCGAAGTTTACCCAGAAATCAAACTGGGCGATCTAGCTGAAAAAGCAGTTGAGAAGCCAGTTGCTGAAGTGTCTGAAGAAGCCGTAGATAAAACTATCGATGTATTGCGTAAGCAACGCGTTAACTACGAAACAACAGACGCAGCTGCTGAAGATGGCGATCGCGTAGTGGTTGATTTCCTAGGTAAGATCGATGACGTAGCATTTGCAGGCGGTTCAGCAAACGATTTCGCATTCCAACTTGGTCAAGGCCAAATGTTGCCAGAATTCGAAAACGCAGCACGTGGCTTGAAAGCTGGCGAAAGCAAAGTGTTCGACTTGAGCTTCCCAGAAGACTACCATGGTAAAGACGTTGCTGGTAAAACAGCTCAGTTCGAAATCACTGTTAAATCAGTGGCTAAGGCTGTATTGCCAGAAGTTGACGCAGAGTTCGCTAAGACACTTGGCGTAGCTGACGGCGACGTAGAAAAAATGAAGGGCGAAATTCGTGAGAACGTTACTCGCGAAGTAACTCGTCGTTTGAAAACCAAAGTAAAAGAGAACGTATTGCAAGCATTGCTAGACGTTACTCCAATTGACTTGCCTACATCTTTGGTTTCTATGGAAGTTAATCGCTTGGTTGAACAAACCAAGAAAGATTTCCAATCTCGTGGTATGGACGTTAACAAAATGCCATTCCCACCAGAAATATTCACTAAAGAAGCAGAGCGTCGCGTTGCTTTGGGCCTGATCTTGTCTGACTTGGTAGATGCAGAGTCTCTACGCGCTACTCCAGAACAAGTTCGCTCAGTGATCGATGATTTTGCTGCTAGCTACGAGCAACCAGAAGACGTGGTGCGTTGGTACTATGCTGACCCATCTCGCCTAGAAGGACCAGAGTCTCTAGCGACAGAAGATAACGTAGTTGCTTGGGTGCTTTCACGTGCGAAAGTAGAAGAGAAAGCTTTGAGTTTTGACGAACTGATGGGTCAGAATAATGCCTAATGACAGCATGATCATTACCCCGCAAGGGCCTGAAGCTCTCGGATATATTCCGATGGTGATTGAACAGAGCGGTCGTGGAGAACGCTCTTACGATATTTATTCACGACTGTTGCGTGAACGTGTCGTGTTTCTTGTGGGGCCGGTCAATGATGTAACGGCTAACTTAGTCGTTGCTCAGCTGTTGTTCCTGGAGTCTGAGAACCCAGACAAAGATATTTCTCTGTATATCAACTCTCCAGGCGGTTCGGTAACTGCTGGTATGTCAATCTATGACACCATGCAGTTCATCAAACCAGATGTATCTACACTATGTATTGGTATGGCTGCTAGCATGGGTGCATTCTTGCTTGCTGCTGGTGCGAAAGGTAAGCGTTTCTCGCTTCCAAATTCACGCATCATGATTCACCAACCATTGTTGGGTGGGTTACAAGGTCAGGCATCTGACATTGAAATTCATGCACGTGAGTTGATGAAAACAAAAGCACGGATGAATGAAATTTTGGCTCACCATACAGGTCAAAGTGTAGAGTCGCTAGAACGTGATACAGATCGCGATAACTTCATGAGCGCGCCAGAAGCAAAAGACTATGGCCTGATTGATGATGTGCTCGTGAATCGCCAGACTGCTTAACAGATAAAGTCAAGCAGCATATTGGCAATTACGTTTTAGAAGCGCACAATGTAGGTATGTGGTCAGAACCGCCGTCGGCTATTGCACACGGCGGTTCTGTCTTGATAGGAATAGCGCTTTATTTGAGGTTTAGGCATGAGCAAAAGCGGCGACGAAAAGTTGCTTTATTGTTCTTTTTGCGGCAAAAGCCAGCATGAAGTAACCAAGCTAATTGCAGGTCCACAAGTATTCATTTGTAATGAATGTATTGATCTCTGCAATGACATCATTCGTGAAGAAATTCAAAATCAGGCAAAAAATCAGGCGAACGAAAATCGCTTGCCAACGCCGTCTGAGATTCGAAATGAGCTTGATCAGTATGTAATTGGTCAGGATCATGCCAAAAAGGCGCTGTCTGTAGCGGTATATAACCACTACAAGCGTTTGGCCAATCCATCTAAAAAAGACGATGTAGAACTAGCAAAAAGTAATATTTTGCTAGTGGGTCCTACTGGTTCTGGTAAGACATTACTAGCGCAGTCGCTAGCTCGTATGTTGAATGTGCCATTTGTTATGGCAGATGCAACTACACTGACAGAAGCGGGTTACGTGGGTGAAGACGTTGAAAACATCATCCAAAAGCTGCTACAGAAGTGTGATTACGACGTAGAGAAGGCGCAGCGCGGTATCGTTTATATCGATGAAATCGATAAGATTTCCCGTAAGTCTGACAACCCATCTATCACACGTGATGTGTCTGGTGAGGGTGTTCAGCAAGCGCTATTGAAGCTAATTGAAGGTACTGTCGCCTCTGTGCCTCCGCAAGGTGGACGTAAGCACCCTAGCCAAGAGTTTATTCAGATTGACACGACAAATATCTTGTTCATTTGTGGTGGGGCATTTGATGGCTTGGATAAGGTGATTCGTGACCGTACAGAAAAAGGCGGTATCGGTTTCTCTGCTCAAGTAAGAAGCAAAGATGATGGAAAGTCGCTGACATCTCTGTTTAAAGAAACTGAGCCAGAAGACTTGATCAAATTTGGTATTATTCCTGAGTTGATTGGTCGTCTGCCGGTTGTTGCAACCTTGACCGAGCTAGATGAAACTGCTTTAGTGACGATACTAACTGAGCCTCGTAACGCATTAGTGAAGCAATATCAGAAGCTATTTAGCTTAGAAGAAGTTGAGCTAGAAGTAAGAGATACCGCATTGCATGCAGTGGCCAGAAAAGCTATTAAGCGTAAGACTGGTGCGCGTGGGCTACGCTCTATTCTTGAGCAAGCGCTCTTAGATACCATGTATGAATTACCATCTCTCGACAACGTCGTAAAAGTCGTTGTGGATGAGAGTGTCATCAATGATGGTGGAAAGCCGCTGATGGTTTATGGTGAAGGTGCCGCAAAGGTATCAGAGGCCAGTTAAGCTGTTTTCGAGACTTTCAGTCTAAAATAAAAAAGCCGATTGCAAAATCGGCTTTTTTATTGGTGATCGCACAGGGCTATTCACGTATCCTCAAACACGTAAAAATCAAAAAATTGGTTTGAAACACTTTGATATCTAGCCTGTTCGGTGTAGATTGGAAGTGCGCACAACAAATTGTGCCGATTATTGGTTAGTGGTTTTTTCGTTTTGTAATGGGCAAATAAACGAAATATAACTTTCCCTCTTGAATTTTGGGGTTTTGTAGCCATCTGCTATCTCAAAGCCACCGCCAATATGTGAGTATTGCAATGACAGAACAAGTATTGACTCAAGAGGAAGCAACAGCGCTTCCATTGTTACCACTAAGAGATGTAGTGGTATTTCCTCATATGGTAATTCCGCTATTTGTCGGAAGAGCTAAATCAATTAAAGCGCTTGAATATGCCATGGAAAATGGCAAGACCATTTTATTGGTCGCGCAAAAACACCCAGATAAAGACGAGCCAGTTGCCGAAGACTTATATGAAGTCGGTGCTACGGCTAATATTCTACAAATGCTGAAGTTGCCTGATGGCACGGTTAAAGTGTTGGTAGAAGGTAGTGATCGTGCTGATATCTCTGCGGTAAGTGATGACGAAGGCTTCTTTACTGCGGTAGCAACGCCAGTAGATACCACCTCACCAGAAACGCCAGAGCTAGAAGCAATGCGCCGCGCAATGTTGGCCCAATGCGATCAGTACGTGAAGTTGAATAAAAAGATTCCACCAGAAGTACTAACTTCTCTTTCTGGTATTGAAAGCGCTGGTCGCCTAGCTGATACCGTGGCAGCACACTTGCCATTGAAGCTAGAGCAAAAACAAGAAGTTCTGGAAATGTTCCCTGTGGTTGATCGTCTGGAGCATTTGCTAGGTCTGATGGAGTCAGAAATTGAAATTCTTCAGGTAGAAAAGCGTATCCGTGGTCGTGTAAAACGCCAGATGGAAAAGAGTCAGCGTGAGTACTACTTAAATGAGCAAGTAAAAGCCATCCAGAAAGAGTTGGGTGAGGGAGATGAAAGCGCAGATTTAGAAGAGTTAGCGAAGAAAATTCAAGCCGCTCATATGCCAAAAGAGGCACGTGAGAAAGCCGAGTCGGAGCTGAAGAAATTGCGTTTAATGTCTCCGATGTCTGCTGAGGCATCCGTGATTCGCAATTACATCGAAACGTTGGTGAATCTTCCTTGGAAGAAAAAAACCAAAATCAGCAAAGATTTGGCCGCTGCTGAAACCTTGCTTGATAAAGAGCACTTTGGTTTAGAAAAAGTTAAAGAACGTATTTTGGAGTATCTAGCTGTTCAACAACGTGTAGATAAGCTAAAAGCCCCAATCCTATGTTTGGTTGGCCCTCCTGGTGTGGGTAAAACCTCTTTAGGACAAAGTATTGCGAAGGCAACTAACCGCAAGTTTGTTCGTATGAGCTTGGGTGGCGTGCGTGACGAAGCTGAAATTCGTGGTCACCGTAGAACTTATATTGGCTCTATGCCAGGTAAGATTCTACAGAACATGACAAAAGTCACTGTTAAGAACCCTCTTTTCTTGCTAGATGAAGTAGATAAATTAGGCCAAGACTTTAGGGGCGATCCTTCTAGCGCATTGTTAGAAGTGTTAGACCCAGAGCAAAACGGTACGTTTGTCGATCATTACGCAGAGGTTGAGTACGATCTTTCTGATGTTATGTTTGTTGCGACCGCTAACTCATTGAATATTCCTGGTCCGTTACTAGACCGTATGGAAGTGATTCGTGTAGCGGGTTATACCGAAGACGAAAAGGTAAGCATTGCACTTAACTATTTGGTGCCAAAACAGCTCGAGGCAAATGGCCTGTCTGCAGAAGAGTGCCAAATTGCAGAGAGCGCAGTAAGAGATATTGTTCGCTACTATACGCGTGAAGCTGGTGTGCGATCATTAGAGCGTGAAATTAGTAAAGTTGCCCGTAAAGTGGTGAAGGCGCGTCTTTTGAAACCGAAAGATGGCAAAGTACAAGTAACCGCGAAAAACCTGGATAAGTACCTTGGTGTTCGTCGTTACAGCTATGGCATTGCAGAGCAAACTAACCAAGTAGGTCAGGTAACAGGCTTGGCTTGGACGGAAGTGGGTGGTGAATTATTAACCATCGAAAGCGCGGTGATGCCAGGTAAAGGTAATATGATCCAAACGGGTCAATTGGGCGATGTGATGCAAGAATCGATTCAAGCGGCGCGTACCGTGGTACGTAGTCGTTCGAAGCGATTGGGTATTGATGCCGAGTTTTATCAAAAGCAAGATATCCACATTCACTTGCCTGAAGGAGCAACACCGAAAGATGGCCCATCTGCTGGTATTGCCATTACGACCGCATTGGTTAGTTCTTTAACTGGTATCCCGGTTAGATGTGATGTGGCGATGACAGGTGAAATCACATTACGTGGTGAAGTATTGGCGATTGGTGGTTTGAAAGAAAAACTGCTAGCAGCGCATCGTGGAGGAATTAAAGATGTATTGATTCCTCACGAGAACGTGAAAGATTTGGCTGACATTCCTGACAATATTAAACAGAAGCTAACGATTCATCCGGTTAAATGGATTGATCAGGTGCTTGAGTTAGCGTTAGAGCGTCAACCAGAACCATTGCCAGAACCAGAACCAACGGCGGTTGCTGAATTAGTGGCAAAACCGGAAGAAGAAACAGTTCCAAAAGTTACTAAACATTAATTAGTAATGACGAATAAAAACACCAGATGATTGTTCAATTACACTGTCATCTGGTGTTTTTTTGCAAATGAATGTCATGTATTGTGTGAAATCTACAGAATATTTGCTGAAAGCCCCGTGTTTGCTTGCTTTCCCGCTTGACATAACAATTTGCTGCTTGCTATAAATCGAGTGCTGTTAACGTCTTTAAACCCAAACTGAAAGGGGACGGAAGTGAATAAATCCGAACTGATCGATCAAATCGCAGAACAGGCAGAAATTTCCAAAGCAGCGGCTGGCCGCGCACTAGATGCAACGCTAGGTGCTGTAAAAGATGCGTTGGCTAAAGGTGATATGGTGACTTTGGTTGGTTTTGGCACCTTCTACGTTGGTGAGCGCGCTGCTCGTAGTGGCCGTAACCCACGTACAGGCAAGCCAATTGATATCAAAGCTGCAAAATCTCCTAAATTCAGGGCTGGTAAAACTCTGAAAGATGCGGTAAACTAATCTTCTTTGCTGATTGCGGTCCAAAATCATTGGGCAAGCAATCTGCAATGGGTGTTTAGCTCAGTTGGTAGAGCATCTCCCTTACAAGGAGGGGGTCGGGGGTTCGAATCCCTCAACACCCACCAGCTAAAAAATAAATTAGCTGGCGACGAAAAAAATGCTAGACAAGCAGTTTTATAGTCGGTAAAATGCGCGCTCTTCTGATGTTGCGAAGTATGGAGCGGTAGTTCAGTTGGTTAGAATACCGGCCTGTCACGCCGGGGGTCGCGGGTTCGAGTCCCGTCCGCTCCGCCAACAACGCAATGTCAAAATAAATTAAGTAATTGGGTGTTTAGCTCAGTTGGTAGAGCATCTCCCTTACAAGGAGGGGGTCGGGGGTTCGAATCCCTCAACACCCACCAGTTACTTAATAGCGTGTTTTAGCGCACCCGATTTGGAGCGGTAGTTCAGTTGGTTAGAATACCGGCCTGTCACGCCGGGGGTCGCGGGTTCGAGTCCCGTCCGCTCCGCCAAATCGTTTAGTCTGATTGACGTCAGATGTTGTTCTATCCGGAGCGGTAGTTCAGTTGGTTAGAATACCGGCCTGTCACGCCGGGGGTCGCGGGTTCGAGTCCCGTCCGCTCCGCCAGCTTTTCCTGTCTAGGTTATCCTGACAACTTCTTTTTTGATTGGGTGTTTAGCTCAGTTGGTAGAGCATCTCCCTTACAAGGAGGGGGTCGGGGGTTCGAATCCCTCAACACCCACCAATCAAAAATCTCTATTCTCCCAAGCCTCTCAAATTTAGTCGCTTCTAGGTTTGCTCTAGGTCACTTGTTTTTTTCATTGCTCCAAGCTGCTTTGTTGAACTTGTCATTTTTCGCTATGTCTTTGTGTCTATGGCGAATGTCATGACTAGTCAGTATGTGGCTTAGTCTGCTATCCTCTTAAATTAATTTTTTGCTGACTCTTTGAGATCTAGGGCGTTTGAATGTTTGATTTTGTCCAAAAAAACCAAGTATTGATTAAAGTACTGTTAGGCGGCATTGCGCTGACTTTTGTTGGCTTTGGTGTAAGTTCCTATAACAGCGTATCTGATACGACGGTAGCCACTGTAGACGGCGCTAAAATCGATTTGCAAGAACTAGAGAAATCTCTGAATAGTCAGAATGCCAGTGCTGAAGAAAAAAATACGGCATTACAACGTTTGATTATCCAGAAGATGTTAGATAAGCAAGCAGGCAGTTTGTATTTAACTGCAACGGATAGTGCTTTAAGAAATAACATTGCGCAAATGCAGGTGTTTCAACGCAATGGTAAGTTTGATGAAAAAACTTACCAAGAGTTGCTCGCGAACAATAATTTAACCGCCGAAGCATTTGAAGATAGCACCAGAAAACAATTGGCTGTTTCAAACTTACTAGGCCCAATTGCTACTTCTACCATTATTAGCAAAACGCAGCTTGATAGCATCGTGAATTTAATGAGTGAACAGCGTGATGTATCTGTTGTGCCATTTCAGCCTAGCGCCTATCTAGCCAAGGCTTCAGTCAGCGACGCGGAAATTAAAGCGTACTACGACAAGCAAAAATCACAGTTTAATGTGCCAGAGCGTGTGAAAGTTGATTACGTGCTGTTTTCTCCTGAAACATTGGCTGCGGGCATTCAGGTAAAGCCTGAAGAGGTAAATGCGATTTATGAAAAGACAAAATCTAAATATGAAGAGCGTCAAGTAAGACATATTTTAGTTGCTGTTCCTCAAGGGGCAAAACCAGCAGATGTGGCAGCAGCTAAAGCAAAGGCTGAAAAACTGTTGGCTGAAGTAAAGGCGAAGCCAGATTCATTTGCTGACGTGGCGAAACGTGCATCGGATGACACAGGTAGTGCGCAGCAAGGTGGCGATTTAGGTTTAATTACTTCAGATAAAATGGTTAAGCCATTTTCTGATGCGGCTTATGCACTAAATAAAGGTCAGATTAGTGGTGTTGTAAAATCTGAGTTCGGATTCCACATCATCCAGGTGACCGACATCAAGGTTGGTGACCCTGTGGCTGCTAAAGCTGCTATTGAATCTGATTTGAAGCTAAAAGAAGCAAGTGCGAAGTTAAACCGTGATAGCGAAACCTTCAAGAACTTAGTGAATGAAGAGGCTAAATCTTTGCAGCCTGCAGCAACTAAGTTTGCGATTGCGATTGCACATAGTGATTGGCTAGATAAGTCAAAAGCAGTTGATGAAGTCCTAAACAAGGCGGAAGTACGTGATGCGGTGTTTCAAGCGGACGTGATCTCAAAAGGCTACAACACAGAAGTCGTTGAGCTTGGACAGGGGCGTTTGTTAGCTGCGCGTGTTACCGCACATGAGAAAGCTCGTTTGAAGCCGTTGCAAGAAGCTTCTGCGCAAATTAAAGAGATTTTATTGAAGCAAAAAGCGTTGGCATTGGCTAAGCAAGACGCGAATGCACAATTGGCTTCTCTCAAAGCGGCTAAGCCTGCTCAATTAACGTGGTCTGCTGTTCAATCGATTAACCGAATGGATGGTAAGGGGTTAGATGATAAGGCGCTGAAAGCGGTGTTTGGAACGCCGTTGGTTGCTGGAAAATCTTCATTTGTGGTGACGGATCTGCCGGATGGTGGTGTTGCGCTATTGAAGGTGGATAAATCTACCTCTCCACTGGCATTAACTGCAGAACAAAAAGCCGCGCTAAAACAGAAAATGACCGAAATGCTAGCTGAGGGCGAGGTTGTTTCTTATCAGAAGTGGTTACAAGCTGAGATGCCTGTGAAGGTTTATCCTAAGCTTCTAGGAGCTGCTGCGCAGCAGTAATGTATTATCTTTATGGGATGATGAGTCCTGTTGAATAAAAGAACGCCCGCTGGGCGTTTTTTTATTCATTCTTGCGCATGAAAATGTGACGTTTGGCAGGGTGGGTAAAGCATGAGAATGATGCCCATAAAAAAACCGGACAAAAATGTCCGGTTTTTTTATGGGGCGGGTAGCTTCGATTAGCTAGCTGCCTCGTCTAATACGCCTGCGGTAATATTAAAGCCCGCATCCACGTAGGTGACTTCACCAGTAATGCCACTAGCTAGGTCACTCATCATGAATGCTACTACGTTACCAACTTCTTCGATGGAAACGTTACGCTTCAATGGTGCGCGAGATTCTGCGATTTTTAGTAGTGAGCGGAAGTTACCGATACCACTTGCTGCTAGGGTACGAATTGGACCTGCGGAAATTGCATTTACACGGTGGCCTTGTGCACCTAGGCTAGTTGCCATGTAACGTACGTTTGCTTCAAGGCTAGCTTTTGCAAGACCCATCACGTTGTAGTTTGGCATGACGCGTTCGGCACCCAAGTAAGACAATGTTACTAGTGCAGAGTTTTCATTTAGCATGCTGCGAGTGGCTTTTGCCATTGCTGCAAAACTGTATGAACTGATGTCATGCGCAACGCGGAAATTTTCACGGCTAACGGCATCTAGATAATCGCCAGCAAGTGCTTCGCGTGGTGCAAATGCAATTGCGTGAACAAAACCATCAAATGTTGGCCAGTGTTTTGCTAACTCTGAAGCCATGCTGCTAATTTCTTCATCGCTAGATACATCACAGCGAATCAGAATTTCACTACCGAATTCTTTGGCCATTTCAGCCACACGACCTTTAAGGTCTTCATTCATGTAGGTGAAGGCCAGTTCAGCGCCTTGTTTGTGCATGGCTTGAGCTACACCGTATGCAATGGAGCGATTAGATAGCAGGCCAGTAATCAGGATTCGTTTGTTAGACAAAAAACCCATAAATTCCTCACAATGAATGTCATTTTGGTCGTGCATTATAACATTTTCGAAGAAATTAGTTGGTAGTTGCTTATCTTTTTATGACGGTTACCCAAGGTGGTTGTTGGGTATTCGTATTAATACATCAAATCTAATCTGGCATGGCATCTATGCAATCGATTATTTAGAGTTTTTTGTAATGTCGTGAATCAATAAATCAACGGTGTCGGCCATTCTGCCTAATTCAGAAGTGGCTTGATCAAGAATGCCAGGCATATTTTGCGGTGCGGTTTGAATGGCAGCGACGGCCTCGCTGACTAGACGACGGAAATGCTGGTGCTCTTTTTCTAATTTATTAAATTCTGGTAGATGTGCCCAGCGCTGCCCTTTGCCGTGCATCCAATCGCCTAATCGGCAACAATCGAGTGTATTTCCTTTTTGATAAGGAAATGTTGCTCCATCTAGCATCAGTTTATGCAGTTTCTGCAGCCAGCGACGGTGCTCCGGGATCGCGGTTGCTAAGGCGCTATCATCAATCGGCCAAGCAAGGTGAAGTGTGGGCACGTTGAGTTCAATGTTGGGCTCTTCGCTAGGCTGTAATGGAAGAGCAGATAGGGTTGGGTAAATCGCATACCCTTGCCCTTGGGTAATATCTAAACGAAGTAGCACAACAATTTGCTCGATTAATTCGAGTTGCTTGGCAATGATCGGGACATTTCGCTTTTGGCATGCCAGATGCAATGTTTGTACATGCAGAAGTGCTTGATCATTTTCAAGCATGTCATGTAGCAAGTAAGAAGATAGTTTGACGGCGTCTGCCAATGCTAAGTAAGGGTAATCGGTGACCTCTGTTTTTGCACCTAAACCATCAATGATGACCTTATAGCCTAAGCCTCTTACTTCTCGAATAATGGGTTTTAATTCATCCATATTAGCGAGGAGTTCTGACTCTTTAATTTCTAGCGAAATAAAAGAGGATGGTACACGAGGGTGCGTTTCGCTAAGTTGTCTTAATTTTTGGATAAATGTTTTGCCCTGCCAATGCCGCAATGAAATATTGAGGCTAATCGGTTTGGCAATGTTGTATTGGAAGGTTTGATCAAGCGCTTCGTAGGCTTGTTCAAGTACGCGATTACCAATGGCGATTAAGAGGTTGTCATTTTCTAGACGCTCTAGAAACGTTGCCGGAAGCCAGATGTTTCGGTTGTCTTTCACCCAGCGAAGTAGGCCTTCGTACCCCAAAATTTTGCCACTGCTTAAATCTACCCACGGTTGCCAATGCAGCGTAAATGCATCGTCTTCCAGTGCACGGCGAATCTCGTTCCTGAATTGGTGATGTTGATGAATTTGCTCATCTTGTGCCGGATTGAAGTAATGCACAGTGTGGCGGCCTGCATCTTTTGCCTGATACATCGCATGATCTGCATGGCGCAGTAGCGTGTCGGCATCTTGACCGTCGACTGGGTAGTGCGCCACACCAATACTTGCGCCAACATGAATGTCTGGGTAGCCATCAATGCGGAAGGTTTTATGCAAGGTGTGAAGTACTCGATGCAGAATGCGATCGGTTTCCTCTGGGGTGTTGATTTGGGTCATCACGATCACAAACTCATCCCCGCCTAGGCGAGCAACGGTATCGTGATTTCTAACACAATCTTGCAGGCGTTTTGCGACTTCAATTAATAATAGATCTCCGGTTTTATGGCCATATTTATCGTTAACTGGTTTAAAGCCATCTAAATCGAGATAGCAAACAGCGATTAGTCCATGTCCTCTGGCATTGTGCGCCAAGGCTTGGCGCATACGATCGCCCAGTAATATACGGTTCGGTAATTGGGTGAGTGCATCATAGTAGGCAAGATGTTCGATGGTCGCTTGCTGGTGTTTGCGATCCGTAATATCAGAGAGTAAGCCAATATAGTGGCTTACTTTTCCTTGGTCGTCTTTGACTGCCGTAATGGTTAATTCTTCAGCGTAGATTTGACCATTCTTACGACGATTCCATAACTCTCCAAACCAGTGGCCTGTTGCATGAATACTTTCCCACATTTGTTGATAAAAATGTGGTTCCTGATGACCTGATTTGAGCATTCGCGGGTTTTGACCGACGAGTTCTTGCCTGTCGTAACCGGTCATGATGCAAAATGCTTGGTTTACATCCAGAATTTTGCCGTCTGTACTCGTGATTAAAATGCCCTCGCTCGCTTCAGAAAATACGCTGGCAGCAAGTTTTAATTTTTCAGCCGCTTGCTCTTGGTTCTCGATGTTTTCGATAAGGATGAGCAATCCACTGACGGTGTCGGACTCTTCTTTTAGTGTCGAGAAGTGAACCTCAGCTCTGAACGCAGGGAGTCCTTCAGGTCGGACCCAACCTTTTGTTGCCTGTAGCGCATGCGCTTCAATTTTTGCAAACAATGTTGGCCATGCTAAAGGGGTAGATGCTGGCAGAGATAATTCACGCTGAATATTAGCAATGATTTCTTCACCAAATAAGGTGGTCGCTAGTGGTTTACCTGTCGCTTGAACAGGGTGCAATCCTAAAATATTTTCTGCTGGCTTATTCAGTAAGCGTAATACCCCTGTCGGGTCTACTACTAACATGGCGCGCTTATGCGTGCCATTGAGTACGGCGTGCAGCAGGTGGTAGTGCTTTTCTAATGTTTGCTGAATCAGCTGTTCACGTTGTTGAATGGTGAAAAACTCAGATACATCGTGAATGACGCTACACAGTGGCGCATCTGGACCATGCATCAATGGGGTCGAAATGACTTCAACTTGTCGTACGCTGTGGTCTGCTAAGCGGTGCTCAAAACGAAAAGTGTTCTTATTGTATGCTGCGGCTAACCGCATTTCTTGTAAGACTTCTTCACGCGTTAAAGTATTGAAATCAAAGATCGTGCGCTGACAGATTTCTGAAATAGAGAATCCGTAAAAATGTGCGGCAGCCTGATTGGCTTCTACAATTTCGCCCGTCTTTGGCAAGATGATTAGCATAGGCAATGCCGATGCTTGAAACATCTGCTCAAATGGTACTTGGGCGAGTGAGAATGCTGTATTTTTCACGGGGTTTGGCTATTTAAATTTGGTCTTGTTTTTGCGTTCTTTAAGTCTAATTCAAAAAATAATATCTGCATTGCTTTATATCAGTTTTGGAAAAGTAAATTTTTGTATTTATTGATGAATATGATTGTTCGATTGATGTGACTCAATAATATTTTTGTTTTTTTCTAGCACAATCCGGCGGTGTCTGAAACGCTTATCTATGCCAATTGCAATATTTGGCTGTAAATCGCTTATTGAAATGAAATGTCGGATTTAAAAATATCTCATCATAGACAGCATTTATCTTATGCGCTGGTTGCTCTGCTGTTTGCAGGGGTAACCGCGTTGGTATTTTTTGGATTATTGGCAATGCGTCAAAGAGAAGAGTCTCTTGCGTTTACCAACCAAAAAAATATGGTGAGGGCATTAGAGGAGCACTTGTCTGCTACGCTAATTAAGTCTGATGTGATTTTGCAGCAAGCCGTTTTAGAAATTTCTCCACAATTGGCTTCGAATCTGGAACGTTCAATTGTCGATAAACGTTTATCTGAACTTCTTAAGCTATTACCTGAGTCGCAAAGTTTGCGTGTGATTGGGGTAACAGGTCATCTGATCTATGATGCGGAGGGGAAGCACTCTTCTATTTCTATTTCTGATCGTAGTTATTTTATCCGCCAAAAAAGTGATCCCAATGCTGGGTTAATTATTTCTAAACCAATTTTTGCTCGTTTTACTAAAAATTGGGTAATTACACTCAGCAGGAGAATGAATGACCAAAAAGGAAACTTTATTGGCCTTGTTCAGGTGGCGCTGCCCGCCGAGTTGTTCTCCTCATATTACAAAACCTTTGATAGTGGGACAGATGCAATTGGTTTGTATGACATGGATGCGCTCATGGTTGCTAGGCATCCGATGCCATTTAACCAAATGGGAAAACCGTTGTATCAATCTCCGATTGGGGATGCCATTCTGACGCGTAAACCAGAAGGACAGTTGACTTTCATCTCAACAGTCGATGGTGAAAAACGCTTGTACTCCTATAAAAAGGTAGCGAATTTTCCGTTTTACATTGTGATCGGGCAAAGTGTTCGCCACGTATTTAATGGTTGGTATATTTATGCGGCGGGGGCTGTGGCGGGGCTTATCTTATTAGGCATTATCCTGATGCGGTTGGTCATGGAGTGGCGCCGCTCTTATTTACATGCTTTAGAAATCGCTGAAAATTTATTGCATGTTTCTAATACAAAAGATTCCCACATCCAAGCACTTTTAGATGGCATGCCCGATTTGGCGTGGATTTCTGACTTAGATGGACGCTACTTAGTGGTAAACCAAGCATTTGCAAGTTTTGTTGGGATGAGTAAACAATCCATCCAAGGCAAGCTAGCGAAAGCGTTGTTGCCGTCACCAGTGGTGGCGATGTTAGAAATGTATGACAAAAGTGCGATTTACCAAGGCAAACATTACCGCACCGAGTTGTTATTGAAAGATAACGCGGGTGAGATGCGCTCATTCCAATATGTGCGAGTGCCAGTGGCGGATGCCAATGGGGCGCTAATTGGGACCGCGGGGATTGCGCACGACATTACGGCAATTAAGCAAGTTGAGTATCAAGTTAGAGAGCAGCAAAAGGTACTTCAGCAGTTTATTGATAATAGTCCTGACATTATTTGCATGCTAGATATGACTGGGCGCTTTATATTTGCAAACCAAGCTTGTGAACGCTTACTTGGTGCTGGTTTGGTTGGTCGTTCTTGGTCTGATTTAGCTATTCAAGAGCCAATCCTGATGCAATGGGAGGCGTTGCAGCCAACGATTGCGGCTCGGCAGAACTATCGGACCGAATTGCAAGTCACTGTAAAAAATGAAGCAAAAACCTACCTGATGATGGCATTTCCAGTGTTATCTCCAGATGGTGAGGTCATTGCGGTAGGTTGTATTGCGACAGATATTTCAGAGCGTATCGAGTTTGAGCAACGACTAAAGTTGCTCGCTAGTGTGTTTGAAAATGCACATGATGCAATTGTGATTACTGATGCCAATACACGCATCTTGGAAGTAAACCCTGCCTTTACGTTGATTACAGGCTATGACAAAGCAGATGTCATTGGCAAGAGCCCTCGAATATTACAATCTGGCAGACATGATGAGCATTTCTATAAAGAAATGTGGTCTTCGCTGAGTTCGACCGGTTTTTGGAATGGAGAGGTGTGGAATAGAAGGAAATCAGGGGAGGTATACCCTGAAGTGTTAACGATTACTAGTGTGGCAGAAGCGTGTAACGATAATAATCCGAAGCATTACATCGCTGTATTCTCTGATATTTCTGTCTTGAAAGAGCAGCAAAAACGGCTAGAGCATTTAGCGAATTTTGATGCTCTGACTCAGCTGCCTAACCGAGTGATGTTAGCCTCTAGGCTTGAGTCTGCCATGATGCAATCTATTAGTCGTGGCAAAATGCTGGCCGTCTGTTTCTTAGATTTGGATGGATTTAAGCCGGTTAACGATACCTTTGGTCATGATACGGGGGATCGTTTACTCATTGAGATGGCAAACCGTTTCCGTGCTGAATTAAGAGACCAAGACACAGTTGCTAGGTTGGGGGGCGATGAGTTTGTGTTATTGCTAACTGACCTCGCCGCATTAACGGATTGTGAGCATACATTAGACCGCATTCTAGAATCGATTGCCCGGCCGGTTTGGTTGCAAGGCCGACCACTCTCAGTTTCCGCGAGTATCGGTGTGGCGCTTTTCCCTCATGATGATGTGGATGGTGATACGCTGCTTCGTCATGCAGATTTGGCTATGTATCAATCGAAGCAGGCTGGGCGAAACCGTTATACCTTCTTTGACTCTGTGCTAGATCGTAAAGAGCGTACAAAGCGTACTCGCTTAGAGCGTATTCAGTCTGGGTTGGCGCAAGGGGAGTTTATACTCTATTACCAGCCAAAAATTGATATGCGCACACATGAAGTGGTTGGTTTAGAGGCGTTGATTCGTTGGAACCACCCAGAGTGGGGCATGCTGTTGCCAGGTCGATTCTTGCCGGATGTCGAAGGTACAGAATTGGCGATTCCACTTGGCGAATGGGTGATTGAGACTGTCTTGAAGCAACAGGAACTCTGGTTGTCTCATGATATGGAATTGCCGGTTAGTATTAATATTTCGGGGGAACACTTACAGCAAGCAGAGTTTTTAGAGCGCTTAACGAAAGTGATGAACCGTCATTCGACCGTGCCAGGACGTTTGATTGAGTTTGAAATTTTGGAAACCACGGCATTGAATGACATTAGCCGTGTGTCAGATATTATGACGGCGTGTCAAAAAGCCCTGAAAGTGCGATTTGCCTTGGATGATTTTGGCACAGGTTATTCTTCGCTGACCTACTTTAAACGATTACCTGCTGAAACATTGAAGATTGATCAATCGTTTGTGCGAGATATGCTGCAAGACCCTGAGGACCTTGCGATTGTGCAGGGGCTTATTGGACTCACAACCGCTTTCCAGCGGAATGTGGTTGCAGAAGGGGTAGAGACTTTAGAGCATGCCGCAGCATTGTTGGAGATGGGATGCTTCTTAGGTCAAGGTTATGGATTCTCAAAACCAATGCCGGCAGACAAAGTGGAGAAATGGGTGGCTGAATATCATCAGGATAATCGCCAACCGAGGGTCAGCTCTATTCCTCAATTAATGTCTTGAATTCAAACGTGACGATCTACCCAATAAAAAAGCTAGGAAGAATCCTAGCTTTTTTATTGGCTGGGTAAAACCGAGATTAGCGAATACGCATCCCTGGTTTTGCGCCTTCATGTGGTTCCATCAAGAACACGCCGCTGTCATCATCTGTACCACTTGCTGCCAATACCATGCCTTCTGATAGACCAAACTTCATCTTGCGTGGGGCAAGGTTCGCAATCATCACGGTGTGTTTGCCAACCAGTGTTGCAGGATCGTACCAAGCTTTAATACCTGAGAAGACAGTGCGGTGACGACCTTCGCCAACATCTAACGTTAGCTTCAGTAGTTTGGCCGCGCCTTCTACGTGCTCTGCATTCACAATTAATGCAACGCGAAGATCGACTTTCGCAAAGTCATCGATGGTCACTGTATCTGCAATTGGTTCGATGCTAGGCGCTGCTGGTGCAGCAGCTGGCGCTTCCATCCCTTGTTTGTTTTCTTCAATCATATTATCAATCTGTTTTTTGTCGATACGGGTCATCAAGTGCTGATAAGCCTGAATTTCATGGCCTAACAACAATTGCTGACTATCTTGCCACTGTAGTTCTGCCACATTTAAGAAAGCGGCCACTTTTTCAGATAGCGCTGGCAAGACTGGTTTTAAGTAAATGGCGAGTAAGCGGAACAAGTTAATCGCGGTGGTACACACTTTGTGTAGTTCGGCGTCAGCACCTTCTTGTTTGGCTAAGTCCCAAGGCTTTTTCTCGTCAACGTATTGGTTGGCTAAATCTGCCAATGCCATGATGTCGCGCATCGCTTTCGCGTAATCGCGTAGCTCATAGTGACTAGCGATTTCATCGGCTGCAGCTTGAAGCTTGGTTAATAGTTCTGGCTGGTCTGCTTCTAAGGCTAGCTTGCCATCAAAGCGTTTTTTCACAAAGCCAGCAGAGCGGCTAGCAATGTTAATGAACTTACCTACTAGATCGCTATTCACGCGAGCAATAAAGTCATCCAAGCTCAGATCGATATCTTCAATCTTGTTGTTTAGCTTTGCCGCAAAGTAGTAGCGTAGGTATTCTGGGTTGAGATGCTTTAAGTACACGCTGGCATTAATGAAGGTGCCGCGAGACTTCGACATCTTTTGCCCGTCAACCGTCACAAAACCGTGCGCAAATACGCCGGTTGGAGAGCGGTAGCCACTAAAATGCAAGGTGGCAGGCCAGAATAGTGCGTGGAAATACAGAATGTCTTTACCGATGAAGTGATACAACTCGGCATCAGAGTCTTTTCCAAAATAGCTATCAAAATCTAGGCCAGATCGTTGGCAAAGGTTCATAAATGAAGCCATGTAGCCAATTGGTGCATCTAGCCAAACATAGAAGAATTTTTCACCATTGGTGCCAGGAATTGGGAAGCCAAAATAAGGGGCATCACGGCTGATATCCCAATCTGCCAAGCCACCTTCAATCCACTCGTTCATTTTGTTGAGGGATTCAGTTTGTAGGTGTGGCTGCACGCGGCCATCAGGTAGTTTGGTTTCTCCGCTTGTCCAAGATTTTAGATAATCGGCACATTCTCCTAGCTTAAAGAAGAAATGCTCAGATTCACGAATCACTGGTGTCGCACCAGACACGGCCGAGTAAGGGTTCTTTAGTTCGGTTGGGCTGTAAGTAGCGCCGCAAGCCTCACAAGAATCACCATATTGATCTTTTGCGCTACATTTCGGGCACTCGCCTTTCACGAAGCGATCAGGCAAGAACATGTTCTTTTCTGGATCATACAATTGGCTAATGGTGCGAACAGCAATTTTGCCATTGGCTTTTAGCGCATTGTAGATACCTTCAGATAGATTCTTGTTTTCTGGCGAGTTGGTGGTGTAGTAGTTGTCGTAGCCAATCAGGAAGCCACGGAAGTCCGCCACGTGCTCTTCTTGCATACGTGCAACGAGTTCATCTGGCGTAATGCCTTCTTTTTCAGCACGCAGCATCACTGGTGTGCCGTGGGTATCATCGGCACAAACGTAGAAACAGTCGTGACCACGCATTTTCTGGAAGCGGACCCAAACGTCTGTCTGGATATGTTCCAGGATGTGGCCTAGGTGAATCGGACCATTCGCATATGGTAGTGCGCTGGTCACCAGAATTTTTCGCTTGGTAAACGGAGCAGAAGTCATGTCTGTTTGCACTCAGAATTAGGTTAAATCATTAGATAATCGGGTATTTTAAACTATGTCAGCATCCTCTTGTCGTTTTCTGTCGAGCAGTTACCCTTTTTTGGTTTAAAATCTCTTTTTTGAACCGAATTTTTAGCAAGAGTGATTGTCTCTATAGACTCACTGTTGAGTAATCGAGAATCCGTAATGGCGAGCGTACAAGACGTATTAAAAGATATTGTTGACCCACACACTGGAAAAGATCTGGTTTCGGGTAAATGTGTAAAACGAGTGACCGAGTCGGCGGGTAAGGCGGAGGTGGACATTGTGCTACCTTATCCTGCGAATCGTTTTATTCCACAGTTTACAGATGAGATTAAAGCGAAGCTAAAAGCAGAGGCGGGTGTAGACGCAACGATTATGATGCGTAGCGAAGTGGTTGCTCATGCGGCGCAACGTGGTGTGCCACATATTCCAGGCGTGAAAAACGTGATTGCAGTCGCGAGTGGCAAAGGTGGCGTAGGTAAATCTACTACCGCAGCTAACTTGGCCTTGGCCTTAGTAGCGGAAGGTGCGCGCGTTGGGATGTTGGATGCGGATATTTACGGTCCATCTCAGCCAACTTTGCTTGGCGTTGAAGGCAAACAGCCAGAGTCACCTGATGGCAAATCAATGCAGCCAATTATTGGACACGGTATTCAAACCATGTCGATTGGTTTCTTGATTGATCCAGAACAGCCAATGGTTTGGCGTGGTCCGATGGTGACACAGGCGTTGCTGCAACTGATTAATGAAACTCGCTGGGATAACCTGGACTACCTAGTGATTGATTTACCACCGGGTACAGGTGATATTCAGTTGACGCTAGCACAAAAAGTGCCGGTTACCGGTGCGGTGATTGTTACCACGCCGCAAGACATTGCATTGATTGATGCGCGTAAAGGTTTGAAGATGTTTGAAAAGGTCAACGTACCGATTCTAGGTATCGTTGAAAATATGAGCGTACATATTTGTTCGAATTGCGGTCATGCAGAGCCAATTTTTGGTGAGGGTGGCGGCGTGAAGATGGCGGAAGACTACCATATTGATGTATTAGGTAAATTGCCACTTGATTTATCTATTCGATTAAACGCAGATGAAGGTAAGCCAAGTGTAGTGGCTGAACCAGATGGAAAAGTCGCGGCGATTTATCAAGAAATTGCACGTAAAGTAGCGGTTAAAGTCGGCCAAATGCAGCAAGACTTCAGCAGCAAGTTCCCGAAAATTGTGATTCAGAATAGCTAAACATTTACTGTGTTAAGTCTGACTTCATTAAATAAGAATGTGGAGTAGTTGGCATGTCGATTAAGTCTGATAAGTGGATTCGCAAAATGGCGACTGAACACGGCATGATTGAGCCGTTCGAGCCTGGCCAAGTGAAAGAAGTAAATGGTAACCGGATTGTTTCTTACGGAACGTCTAGTTATGGTTACGATATTCGTTGTGCAAACGAATTCAAGATTTTTACCAATATCAACAGCACCATCGTTGATCCGAAAGATTTTGATCACAATAACTTTGTCGATTTTGTCGGCGACGTGTGTATTATCCCGCCTAACTCTTTTGCCTTGGCAAGAACAGTAGAGTATTTCCGCATTCCACGTGAAGTGTTGACGATCTGTTTGGGCAAGTCTACCTACGCGCGTTGCGGCATTATTGTTAACGTGACCCCATTTGAACCTGAGTGGGAAGGGTATGTGACGCTAGAGTTTTCGAATACCACACCGCTGCCAGCAAAAATTTACGCAAACGAAGGTTGTGCGCAGGTCTTGTTCTTTGAGGCAGATTCTGACGATATTTGTGAAACCTCGTACCGTGACCGTGGTGGTAAGTACCAAGGGCAGGTCGGAGTGACGTTGCCGAAGACTTAAATGGGGGCGCTGAGTCGCCAAAGATTGTAAAAAGTTAAAAAAATGGATACGTAGATCGTATCCATTTTTTTCATGTAAACGCAAATATATCTGATATTTCATTGGGTTAGTGACCAAAGCTGTCGTATACAGAATAAGACTTTCTTTCTATTTCATGACCTTGTCGTTCACGATCAATTCAAGGTCGCCTTTCGCGTCAAACCCTTTTCAACTTACTGACATGATGTACAAGCTCTCATGAGTGATGAGGGTGATTTGCCGACATTCCAACCAATAATAGAAGGAGGAGATTTCATGTCAGGTAATCGTGGCGTTGTTTATGTAGGTCCTGGTAAGGTCGAAGTACAAAATATTCCTTTTCCTGAATTAGTGAATCCACAAGGTCGTAAAATTGGCCATGGTGTGATTCTAAAAGTGTTGTCTACCAATATTTGTGGCTCTGATCAGCACATGGTTCGTGGTCGTACCACCGCGCCAGCTGGTTTGGTATTGGGTCATGAAATTACTGGTGAAGTGGTTGAAGTAGGTGCTGATGTAGAAACCATGAAGGTTGGTGATCTGGTTTCTGTACCATTTAACGTTGCGTGTGGTCGTTGCCGTACTTGTATCGAGCAAAATACCGGTGTATGTCTGAGCGTGAACCCTTCACGTGCCGGCGGTGCTTATGGTTATGTGGACATGGGTGGCTGGATTGGTGGGCAGGCTGAGTATGTCATGGTGCCTTATGCTGACTTTAACCTGTTGAAGTTCCCAGATCGTGATCAAGCTCTAGCTAAGATCAAAGATTTGACTTGCTTGTCAGATATTCTGCCAACTGGTTACCACGGTGCCGTCATGGCAGGTGTTGGTCCTGGTAAAACGGTTTATGTCGCTGGTGCTGGCCCTGTGGGTATGGCTGCAGCTGCTTCTGCTCGTCTACTAGGCGCAGCAGTGGTAATTGTTGGCGATATGAACGAAGCACGCTTGGCCCATGCTCGCGCAGTTGGTTTTGAGACCGTAGATTTGTCTCAAGATGCTACACTGGGTGAACAAATTGCCGCTATCCTTGGTACGCCAGAAGTGGATTGTGCCGTGGATGCAGTGGGTTTTGAAGCGCGTGGTCATGGCCATTCAGGTTCTCAACACGAAGCGCCAGCTACCGTATTGAACTCACTCATGGAAGTGACGAAAGTTGCCGGTAAGATTGGTATCCCTGGTCTTTACGTGACGGATGATCCGGGTGCGGTGGATGAGGCTGCTAAACGTGGTAGCTTGTCTGTACGCTTTGGTCTAGGTTGGGCAAAAGCACACAGCTTCCATACTGGCCAAACCCCTGTGATGCGTTACAACCACCAGTTGATGCAAGCGATTCTGTGGAATCGTATCAACATTGCTGACGTGGTAAACGTTGAGCTAATTTCTTTGGACGATGCACCAAAAGGTTATGCGCAGTTTGATGCAGGTGTGGCGAAGAAATACGTGATCGATCCGCACAATCAATTACGTTGATTGATTAAAGCAGTTTGATCTAAAAGCCTCGTTAGTGAATCTGACGGGGCTTTTTTACTTTATTGATGGTGTTAGTTGGTTGGCGTTGCTGCTTGCCACTTTTGCATGATTTGGCTGTAGGTGCCATTTCGCTTGATTAGTGCAAAACCTTGGTCAAACATATCTTTGGCAAAACGACCTTTTAGGTGAGTCGCTGAAAAAGTGACGTAGATGGGGACTTCTAGCGCTAATCCAACCGGTTTGATTTTGCCGGCTAGTTCTTCTTTGTGCATATTGATTAGGTAGGTAGCAACTTGGTCGTAGGCTAAGACGTAATCCACCCGTCCAATGGCTAACTTTCGAAGGCTATGAAGATCGCTGTTGGAATAGTCTTTCAACATGCTTGTACTTTGTTCAACTGCATCGCCATAGGTGTAGCCATTTGTCAGACCAATTTTTCTGCCAATTAGATCGGATAGGCCGATGTTTTGCGCAGAGAACCGTCCTGTTTTTGCATAGATGGCGATTCGTGCAATATAGAGCGGCTCATCAGAAAAAAGGTATTTTGGCAGGGTGGCAGAATCTTTACTGGTATCAAAGCAGACGGGCTCTTTGCCTGCTTCGAGTAATTTCATGCACCGCGCGTAAGGTAGTGTGATCATGTTGATTGGCGTACCTACTGCATTATAAGCCGCTTTAACCAGATCAACAGATAAGCCAGATGGCTTGCCTTTAATCTCGGCTGAATAAGGGAACCAATCATCTTCTGCAATTACTCTTAAATTCTCGGCCGAAGAGAGGCCAGAAAGGAGTAGAGCAACACAGACAAACAAGTATTTCAAAACCAACTCACAACAAAAAGAACGTCAGATCGCTTTGGGAGGACTGACGAAAATTAATTAAGTAGTTAATTTTACGCTTTTGTGACAATTCGCCCTAGTGACTTTACAAATAGGCTATTGGTATGTTGTCTTCTTGCTAACCGTACTGATTAGTTGGCTAATTAGATGAAAGAGCGGGTGAAGGCCAAAGAAAGTAGCTTAAAAACGCCGTTTTTTCTCAGTCTTGTCGAAATTCTGCAAATCATTGTCCGTTCATGTCAATCAGAGGTGCCGCCGAATTTGAAGAATAGCACCATCGGGAAAGCGGGTATAAAAATCAAATTTTTTACTGCTTTTCTTCACCGTATTCTTATTAGATCGGGATGAACCATGTCCAAAAATCGCTACTCCCTGTGGAGCCTGTTCAAGCAAGGGCTCAAGCATAACAAAGGCTGGGAACCTGCCTGGACCAGCCCGCAGCTAAAACCATCCTATGATGTGATTATCATTGGTGGTGGCGGCCACGGCTTGGCAACGGCCTACTACTTGGCCAAGAACCACGGCGTTAAAAATATCGCTGTGCTAGAG